>NZ_JAMYTK010000016.1:0-157532 GCF_040322355.1 Mesorhizobium sp. M0145 | reverse complement strand
GCGCCCGACCCCCCCAGGTCCCCCCGCCCCCCTTTTTCCCTCATAACCCGCGCGGCCCCGCGGCGCCCTACGCCCCCCAACCGGGGGGGGGCCGGCACCCCGGCCCGCACCTTTTTTGTCCGAGCAGCGGATTGCCAAAACCGCTTTGGCCTTGGGTCCGCTACTCCTGGAATGACCGGAGACAATCATGTCGCGCATCGGAATCCACTCATTCGTCTGGTCGGCGAGCTCGGCGCAGGGCGACCTCGAGCGGACGCTGGCCAACACCAGGGAAGCCGGCTTCGACCTGATCGAATTCTCCTATCTCGACCCCGCCAATGTCGACATTGACGGCTTGGCCAAGCGGATCGCCGATCTCGGCCTCGGCGTTGCGATCAGCATTGGACTGCCGGCCGACGGCGATATTTCGAGCGCCGACAAAACGATTGCCGCGCACGGCGTCGAAATCCTGGAACGTACGATCGCGCTGACCCGCGATCTCGGCGGCCAGAAGGTTGCCGGCATCCTCAGCACCAGCCACGGCTTGCAGAGCGAGGCGCCGACGCGTGACCAGTGGAACCGCAGCGCCGGCACGCTGGCCGAGGTGGCGGACACGGCAAAATCAGCCGGCGTCACCCTCAACCTCGAAATCGTCAACCGCTTCGAAAGCAATCTGCTCAACACCGCCGCGCAAGGCATGGCCTTCATCGCGGACAGCGGCTCCGACAATATCTTCCTGCATCTCGACAGCTTCCACATGAACATCGAGGAGGCCGATGTCGGCTTGGCCATTCGCAATGCGGTCGGGAAGATCGGCTATGTCCATATCGGCGAGAGCCATCGCGGTTTCCTCGGCACCGGCAATATCGATTTTGCCGCGATATTCGATGCGCTGACCGCCATCGGCTACAGCGACGACCTCAGCTTCGAATCTTTCTCGTCGGAAATCGTCGACGAGAACCTGTCGCGGAAAACCGCCATCTGGCGCAATCTGTGGACCGACAATATGGAGCTGGCCAAACATGCGCGCCGCTTCATTGCGCTGGGACTGGAGACGGCACGGCGCAAGGCCGAGCTTGTTTCCGCAACGCACCGGCCTTGAGCCCTCGCGGTTCCAATCTGGCTAGGCCAGAGGCGCTATATTAGCCGGCAAAACGCGGCCCAAGTTCCTCGATGCGGCGGATCATCGCCTGGAAATCCTCCAAAATGCGCTGGTGCAAGTGAACCGCCAGTTCCGGGTATTCCTCGAGGATGCGGCGGAACATCTTGCGGCTGAGCCGCAGCACTTCCGAATCGATTTCGGCGGAGGCGCTGGTCAGCCGGTTGGTGTCGGCGATCAGCGCCAGTTCGCTGAGCATGGTGCCGGGGCCGGCGGTGCCGATCGGGATGCGCTCGCCGTCGTGCTCGCGGTAGAGCACGATGCGGCCGCTGACCACGATGTAGGCTGAATCAGCCTCGTCGTCCTCGCGGTAAAGCTTGTGGTCGGCTTTCAACATGGTGGTTTCGGCGCCGAAGGCGAGCAGACGCAGCTGTTCCTGCGTAAAGCCCTCGAAGAGCCTCACGGTGGACAGGATGCGGATGTCGTCATCCAGCGCCATCTAGCTATGTCCCCGAACCGTCAGTCCGACTCCTCCCCTACGAGGCCGATCCAAAACCACCTCCAGCCTCAGGACCGTACCCGAAAAGCGCCCCGCCCGGATCGCTTATTTGAATAATGAAATGTTTAAGGAACCAGCTTGTAGCCGCCGCTTTCTGTCACGAGAATTTCCGCGTTGGAAGGATCGCGCTCGATCTTCTGGCGCAGCCGGTAGACGTGAGTTTCGAGCGTATGAGTGGTGACGCCGGAATTGTAGCCCCAGACTTCCTCCAGCAGCACGTCGCGGGTCACCACCTTCTGGTCGGCACGGTAGAGATATTTGATGATCGAGGCTTCCTTTTCGGTCAGCCGCACCTTGGCGCCGCGCGGGTCGATCAGAAGCTTCTGGCTGGGCTTGAACGTGTAGGGGCCGACCGAGAAAGTGGCGTCCTCGCTCTGTTCGTGCTGGCGCAACTGCGCGCGGATGCGGGCCAGCAGCACGGCAAAACGGAACGGCTTCGTCACATAGTCGTTGGCGCCGGCCTCGAGGCCAAGGATGGTGTCGGAATCGGTATCATGGCCGGTCAGCATGATGATCGGCGCCTTGTAGCCGCCCTTGCGCAATATCTTTACCGCCTCGCGGCCATCCATGTCGGGCAGGCCGACATCCATGATGAGCAGGTCGATGAGCCCGCCACGCGCCGTGGCGACGCCTTTGGCGGCGGTCGCTTCCTGCAGGACATCGAATTCCTCATAAAGCGACAATTGCTCGACAAGGGTGCCGCGCAGGTCGTCATCGTCGTCGACGATCAGAATGGTGCGTGAAGTCATGGATCAATCCGTTGTTTTGAAAAGAGATTTCAGTTGACCGCTGCCTGTTTATGCGGAAGCTGACCGGCACAACAGCCGTTCACAGTGATTTGTTCCGTGGCACGATCATACAAGAAAAAACACGATCGCAATGCAGTCGGCGCAATTTTGCCGAAAGGGCTCACCGTGCTCACCGTGCGCGCGCGCCCCGGCCAACCCAGCCAGGGCTTTCTGCAGGCCGGCAAACTGGTGTTTCCATGTGCGCTGGGGCATGGCGGCATCTCGGCCGGCAAGCGCGAGGGCGACGGCGCCACGCCGCTTGCCTCGATGCGGATATTGTCGGGATATTTTCGCGGCGACCGTTTTGCCGGCGGCCGCCGGACGCCGCTGGCGATGACGCCGATCGGCCGCGACCTCGGCTGGTGCGAAGTGCCTGGGGACCGCAACTACAACCGCCCGGTCAAAATCCCCTATGGCGCCAGCCATGAGCGGATGCTGCGCACCGACGATCTCTATGACGCCTGCCTGGTGCTGGACTGGAACATTGTGCCGCGCCGGCGCGGGCGCGGCAGCGCCATCTTCTTCCACCTGGCGCGCCCCGGCTTCACGCCGACGCAAGGCTGCGTCGCGGTAACGGCCCGCACCATGGCACGGCTGCTGCCCCTGCTGTCGGAGCGGACGGTGGTAAGGGTGGTGAGGTAGTGAATAGTGAATAGTGAATAGTGAGTGGTGAGAAGCGATCGGTAGGGACATGTGCAGGCGCACCGCCTAGCTTCCCATTCACCATTCACCATTCACCATTCACTACTGCCCTATCCGCTTCCTCGGCCTCTGCCACCCTATGTCGAGAAGGCCGAGCCGGCCGAGTTCGCGGTCCATGGCGCGTGCGATGTCCTTGCGTTCGCCGCCGATGTCGCGAAGCTGGCGATCGGAGAGATCCTCGACATTCTCGTAGGGAAGATTGACTGCGATTTTTGCATGCCGAAGCCAGTCAAGCATGGCGCGCAGCCAGGCCGGGCGGAGGGTTACCGAGCGCAAGGCGATGTCAGACATGGTGCAATCCGCTTCTCCGGACATCAAATCCGGTTTGATGTTTCTTCGATGCTCAGATCATGGCGGATTGAAATTCAAACGAGAAACGAGTAGTTTTTTCTGCATCTTCAAGTTTTGTTTGATGATGATTGGAATGCTCGACCGAACCCTCCTCGTCTGGCACTGATGGCGCGCCTGCTGCCTGGAACCCGTGCGCTGCGGACGCTGGAGGCAGCGGCGCGGCACCTCAATTTCACCCGCGCCGCCGACGAGCTCGGCCTGACGCCGGCAGCGGTCAGCCATCAGATCAAGGAAATCGAGGATCAGCTCGGCATCGTGCTGTTCACACGCACCAGCCGCACGATCCGGCTGACCGAGGCGGGCGCGGTGCTGTTCGAAGCTTCGACCGATGCGCTCGACCTGCTTGGCCGGGCCGTCTCACGGGCGCAGAAGGCGGCGCGCGGATCGGCGCTGCTGAAGGTCACCCTCGATGCGCAATTCGCGACGAAGTGGCTGATGCGGCGCGTCGACGATTTTCGCAAGCAGCATCCGGCAATCGAGCTGCGTTTCGACATCAGTTACGAGGTGCGCGACTTCGATCGCGACGACGTCGATCTCGGCATCCGTTTCGGCACCGGCAAATATCCGGGGCTTCGCTCACACCGGCTGTTCGAAAACGTCATCATCCCCGTCTGCAGCCCGGCCTTGCTGCGGGCTGGGCCGCGGCTGAAAGAGCCGCGCGACCTGTTTCATCACACGCTGGCGCATATCGAGTGGTCGCGCCAGGGCGTCACCTGGCCGAATTGGAGCATGTGGATGGCGGCGGCGGGCGTCGACGATTTCGACGACAGCCGGACCATCGTGTTCGGCAACTCGACCGATGCCGTCCAGGCCGCGCTCGACGGCAACGCGGTCGCGCTCGCCGATTTCGCCATGGTGGCAAACGACCTGTCCGAAGGCAGGCTGATCCGGCCGTTCGAACTCGGCATCAAGGTCGCGCCTGAATTCGCCTATTTCCTGGTCTATCCGGAGACCGCGGCGAATGATCCGCGCATCGTCGCCTTTCGCGATTGGCTTCTCGAGGAAATCGCCAGGACCCCGAGCTGACGGTCAGCCCGCCGCCGCGCCGAACCAGCCGATCACCGCGCCGATGAGAAGCAGCACGCCGAGCCAGTGACCAACATCGATGAGCGTCAGATCCCAGCCGAAACCTTCGTAGCGATGGTTGACCGAAAGCGTGGTGGCGACGAACCCCAGCCAGAGAACGAAGCCGAAGATCACCCCGGCAAGCAGGCTCGGCTCGCCGCCGGTTACGGCGCCGATGATCAGCGACATGACCAGCGCCATGACGAGCTCCGCGATGAAGGAGACGACGAAGGGCAGCATCGATTTGCTCATCGTCGCCGGATCAAGCTTGGCGGCCTTCAGCCACGGCTTGCTCAAGCCCATGTACCAGGCCCCGCCGAACAGCCACGCCACGACGGCGGCGACGACTACCGCCAGCCAATTGATTGCTGAAAAATCCATGGTTCCCTCCGGTCGATTGCGCGATGGAACGCCTGTTCGGCGATGCCGTCAAGCAAGGCGCCAGACGGTGGTGCGCTTGACCTCGGCGTCCTCCAGCGCCCGGGTCACCGCCACTTCATAGACGGCAAGCGGTTCCAGTCCCGCCCTCGGCAGATAGAAACGGCCGGGATCGCCGACGAGGATGTCGCCGCCGCGCGCCTTCAGCGCGACGAACCATGGCATCAGCCTGTCGGCGAAAGTTTTGTCGTAGAAGACGTCGCCGGCCAGCACCAAGTCCCAGCCGGCATCGCTGCCGATGCAGTCGCCGATGAGGAATTTTATCTCGGTCCCATTTGCCTCGGCATTGAGGCGGATCGCGGTCGCGCAGAATGGGTCGATATCGGCGGCGATCACCTCGGCAGCTCCGGCCTTCACCGCGGCAATGGCGACAAGGCCGGAGCCGGAGGCGAAGTCCAGCACGCGCTTGCCGCGCACCGCCGCCGGATTGTCGAGGATGTAGCGGGCAAGGCCTTGGCCGCCGGCCCAGGCAAAAGCCCAGAAGGGCGGCGGCAGGCCGATTTCGGTCAGCTCGTCCTCGGTCCGCCGCCACAGTTCGTGCGCCTCGTCGGCCAGGTGCAGGCGGATCTCCGGCACATGTGGCGGCGCCACCAGCGCCGTGTTGTCGAGGATGAATTTCCTGGCGCTGTCCGGCGTCAGCGCCGTCATGGCGCCGGCGTCAGTTCGCCCATGCGGCAAACCTCTTGCCATTCGGCCGGCGTCACCGGCTGCACAGACAGCCGCCCGAGCCGCACCAGCGCCATGTCGGCCAGCTTTTGATTGGCCTTGGCTTGCTCCAGCGTCACCGGCTTCGGCATGGCCTTGAAGGCGCGGATGTCGACGCACTCCCAGCGGGGATCGTCGGTGGTGCTGTCCTGATGGGCCAGAGCGCAGACTTCGGCGATGCCGACGATGTCCAGCCCGTCATTGGAATGGTAGAAGAAGCCGAGATCGCCGATCTGCATCGCCTTCATGTTGTTGCGCGCCGCATAATTGCGCACGCCGTCCCATTGCGTGCCGGCCTTGCCCTTGGCCTTGAGGTCCTCGAAGGAGAAGACCGAAGGTTCGGATTTGAACAGCCAGTAGTTCATTGTGTTGCTCCCTCCTCAGGTGCCGCCGCGACTAAAAGCGCGTCGCGTTCGACCGGCCTCATGCGACGCGCTTTAGGTTCTTGTTGTATGCATGTCGTTATCACAAAACCGCTGCACACTTTTGCGCGACATGCATCAGATATCCGCCGGCTTGTTGAAGCTCCAGTTCCACTGCCGGATTTCGACGCTTTCGAACAGCCCTGCCTTGGTATAGGGATCGGCCGCCGACAGGGCTTTTGCCGCAGCCAGATCGGGCGCCTCGACAACGGCGAGAGTGCCGTTCGGCTTGCCGTCGGCGTCGAGGAACGGGCCGGCGAAGGCCAATTTCTTGTCGCCGTTCAGCCCTTCCAGGAAGGCAAGGTGCTTGGGCCGCGTATCGAGCCGCACCTGCAGCCTTCCTGGCTTGTCCTTGCAAATCAACGCAAACAGCATCTTCCATCTCCGCAATCGTTCGCGATTACATGTCGGTTTCGGTCTTGAGTGGCCTTGTCATCAACGCCGACACAGCCTGGTCTATGGTTATGGTGCCGTCCAGTATGGCGGCGACGGCGGCGATTATCGGCGCGTCGATCCGGCGCTCGCCGGCGATGCGGGCGGCGATTGCCGCCGTCGGCACGCCTTCGGCCAAAGGCAGGCCGGCTAGCGGCTTGCCTTGCCCCAGCGCCAGCCCATAGGCGAAATTGCGCGACTGCGCGGACGAGCAGGTGAGCAGCAGGTCGCCGAGGCCGGAAAGCCCCATCAGCGTCTCCGGCCTGGCGCCAAAGGCGGCGCCGATGCGGCGCAATTCGACGAAGCCGCGCGTCACCATCGCCGCCTGGGCGCTGGCACCGAGCCCGGCGCCGGTGACGGCACCCGCGGCAATGGCAAAGACGTTCTTCAGCGCGCCGCCGATCTCGACGCCGATTAGATCGTCGCTCGAATAACAGCGCAGATTTTCCGCCGAAAAGCGGGCGGCAAGGTCGGTGGCCAGAGCCTCGTCGCGGGCGGCGACCACGACGGCCGTCGGCAGGCCCCTGGCGACGTCGGTGGCAAAGCTTGGGCCGGACAAAGCGGCGACCGGATTTGCCGGCAGTATTTCCTCGGTGATGGACGATAGCAGCGCGCCGGTGTCGCGCTCGATGCCCTTGGCGCAGAGGACCAGCGGGACGCCTTTCGGCATATGGCTGGACGCGGCCGTCAGCATAATTCGCAACGATTGCGCCGGCGCTACCGCCAGAACGCAGTCGGCACCGTCGAGCGCCGCCTCGATGTCGCTCGTCGCCACGATGCCGGGATCGAGCGCGATGCCCGGCAGATAGCGCGGATTTTCGCCACGGTCGACCGCCGCGACGGTCTCCGGGTCGCGCGCATAGAGGCGGACGAAATGACCGGCGCGCAGCGTGGCCAGCGCCAGCGCCGTGCCCCAGGCGCCGCCGCCGAGCACGGCGACGCGCCAGCCGCTTGGCGCCTTGTGCCCGCTGCCGGTCATGCCTTGGCCCCACGCCGGCCCGAGCCGACCATCGGGGCCGAGACGCTGTCCAGCGGCCAGCGCGAGCGCGGCACGAAATCGGCGGCGTTTTCACCTGATATGCCGGCGCGCAGGCGCTCGATGCCGGCCCAGGCGATCATCGCCGCATTGTCGGTGCAGAGGTTAAGCGGCGGCGCGACGAAGCTGAACCCGGCCTGCTCGCACAGGCCCTGCAATGTCGCCTTGATGGTCCGATTGGCGGCCACGCCGCCGGCGACAACCAATGCAGGCTCGGCCTTGTCCGGGAATTGCTGACGGAACCGGGTCAGCGCCCGCGCAACACGGTCGCCCAGCGCATCCGCCACCGCCGCCTGGAACGAGGCGCAGATATCGGCAACATCCTGGTCGCTCAGCGGGGCGATCGCGGTGGCTGCCTGGCGGACCGCGGTCTTGAGGCCGGAGAAGGAAAAATCGGGCTGCACCGAGCCCTTCATCGGGCGCGGAAAGGCAAAACGGGCCGCATCGCCATTTGCCGCCGCCTTCTCGACATTCGGTCCGCCCGGATAGGGCAGGCCGAGCATCTTGGCCGTCTTGTCGAAGGCCTCGCCAAGCGCGTCATCGATCGTCGTCGCCCAGCGCTGGTAGTCGCCGACGCCGCGTACGGCGACGATCTGGGTATGGCCGCCGGAGACCAGCAGCAAGAGGTAGGGAAAGTCGAGCCCATCGGTCAATCTGGCCGTCAGCGCGTGGCCTTCGAGATGGTTGATGGCGATCAGCGGTTTTTTGGCTGCCGCGGCGATTGCTTTTGCCGTCATCAGGCCGACGATCAGCCCGCCGACAAGACCGGGACCGGCGGTGGCGGCAATCGCATCGATGTCGGCGAGGTCGACGCCGGAATCGGCCAGCGCTGCCTCGATGATGCCGTCGAGCGCCTCGACATGGGCGCGCGCGGCGATCTCCGGCACGACGCCGCCGAAAGCAGCATGCTCCTCGATCTGGCTGAGCACGATGTTCGACAGGATTTGCGGCGTGCTGCGACCGTCCAGCGCCACCACGCTGGCGGCGGTCTCGTCGCAACTCGTCTCGATGCCCAGAACGCGGATCAATTCGTCGCTGTCCAAAAATCGTACAGATTGTACTGTCGGCCTTTCCCCGATAGGAGAAAACCCGAAAACCTGCCGGGGGTTATCACGGACGGCGCGTCATGCAAACAACCTTGAAAATCGGAACACGCGGCAGCCCGCTGGCGCTGGCGCAGGCGCATGAAACGCAGGCGCGGCTGATGGCGGCGCACGGCATGCCGGCCGAGGCGTTCGAGGTGGTCGTCATCTCGACCAGCGGCGACCGCATCCAGGACCGGCCGCTGTCGGAAGCCGGCGGCAAGGGCCTGTTCACCAAGGAGATCGAGGAGGCGCTGCTGGCGCGCCGCATCGACATCGCCGTGCATTCGTCGAAGGACATGCCGACGCTGTTGCCCGAAGGGCTGGAACTGTCCGCGTTCCTGCCGCGCGAGGACGCGCGCGATGCCTTCATCGGCAAGGCGGCGCGAACGATTGCCGGCCTGCCGCAAGGCGCCAGGGTCGGTTCGTCGTCGCTGCGGCGCCAGGCGCTGATCCGGCGGATGCGGCCGGACGTCGAAGTGGTGATGTTTCGCGGCAATGTGCAGACGCGGCTGCGCAAGCTCGACGACGGCATCGCCGATGGCACCATCCTCGCCTATGCCGGGCTGAAGCGGCTCGGGCTCGAAGACGTCGTCACCGACCTGATGCCGCTCGAGGTCTTTCCGCCGGCGCCGGGGCAAGGCGCGATCTGCATCGAAAGCCGCATCGGAGACCGCGACGTGGAACAGATGCTGGCAGCGATCCACGACGGGCCGACCGGCGAGGCGCTGGCCTGCGAGCGCGCCTTCCTGGCGGCGCTCGACGGGTCCTGCCGCACGCCGATCGCCGGACATGCGACGATATCGGGCGGAACGGTTTCCTTTGCCGGGCTGATCATCTCGCCCGATGGCACGCAGTCGCATGAAGTCAGGCTGCAAGGGCCGGCGCAGGAGGCGGCGCGCATTGGCGCGGAAGCCGCGGCGACCGTTCGGGCCAAGGCCGGCGAAACATTCTTCGATGGCTGGACCTGACATGCTCCGCGTCCTTGTGACGAGGCCCGAACCGGGCGCGTCGCGCACGGGGCGCCGGCTTGCGGATGCCGGCTTTCAGCCGATCCTGCTGCCATTGACCGGAACCGTGGCGCTGCCGGTCGATGCCGGCGCGCCCGCTGACGCCGCGGCGGTCGCGGTCACCAGCGCCAATGCCGTTCGCCATGCGCCGAAAGAGGTCATCGCGGCGCTCGCCGGCTTGCCGTGCCACGCCGTCGGCAGGAAGACGGCAGAAGCCGCCCGCACTGCCGGGTTTCTGTCGGTCAGCGAAGGCCCCGGCAATGCCGAGGCGCTGGCCGATGCGCTTGCTGGCGGTTACGCGGGGCAGACGATCGTCTATCTCTGCGGGCGGGTGCGATTTCCCGACTTCGAGGAAGGGCTGTTGGCGTCGGGCGTTCAGGTCCGCGCCGTCGAGAGCTACGACACCGTTGTCCTGGATTACTCCGACGAGGCCGTTCTTGCGCGCCTGTCCGCCCGGCCGGTCGAGGCGGTGCTGCTCTATTCGGCCAAGGCGGCCACCGCTATGCAGGCCCTGGCTAGCCGGCCGGTGCTGCGCGGTGTTTTTGAAAAAACGCGCTTTTTCGGATTATCGGGGCGCATCGCCGCGGCCTTGGGCGATGTCGCCGAGATCCGGATTGCGCCTGAGCCCAGCGAGGACGCGCTGCTGGGACTTTTGCAGGCGTCGCGCTGATGGCAGTCGCGGCGGCTCTGTGCCGTCCTTGAGAGGCGGCGCCAAACGCAGGCGATTGCCCTCGGGCACATTTTGTTCTTGCTTTGTGCCGGCAGCTATGCTACTAATTTGGTTATGGTGCTAATTGGCTCCAACGACCCGCCCGCCGAGGCGGGTTTTTTGTGTGCCGAGCATGGGCCTTGGCTTGAAACGTGGATTCGGCCCTGCGGCGTTTTGCCAAAACTGAACTCCAGGCCGTGGCGTCATCACGCCGCCCCTTTTCACCGCTTGGTGATGTGCTAGACCCTTCAAACCATCCCGAAGCGAATTTTGCGGAGCCCGAGCATGGTCAAGACGCCGAAGATGCGGCATTCCAAGAGCCGCCGTGAGCCGGTGACCATCGAGCTTGAGCCTGGCGCCGTCTCGCGAGTCGCCGACGAACAGGATGCCGTGACCTCGCAGACCGACGAGGCGCGGGCCGAGGAAGCGGCGAACGCCTCGCAGCCGGAGCCACCTGAAGAGCCGGTGCATGCGGACCAGACCGATCTCGAGCCATGGGAACATGCCGACGCAGCCGCGCCGGCCGGCACGCAAGAGCCGGCGGATGCCGGCGTCGATTCTGCCAGGGAAGCGGAAACCCCTTATCCCGCCGGTTCGGATGCGCCGGCCGGGCGCTCCACGGTTTCCGACTACAGTTTCGAAGATGCATCCAGCGGAACCGGGGCCAACGAACCGGGGATCCCAGGTTCCGGCGAGAAGACAGCTGAGACGAGGGACGACCATATGGCAGCGCAGCCGAAGCGAAGCGGCATCAACGGCATCGCCGCCGGTATTATCGGCGGCGTCATCGCCCTCGCCGCGGCCGGCGGGCTGCAATTTGCCGGCCTGCTCGGTGCGCCGGGGTCGGGCGGCGTGTCGCTCGACGCGGTCAATGGTGAGATCGTTTCGCTGAAACGCGAGGTCGCGGACCTCAGACAGGCCGGCGCCAACAATGGCGCATCGGCCAAGGTGGACGGGCTGTCGTCGGCGCTGGATCAGGTAAGGGCGGACGTTGCGACGTTGAAGTCGGCCGTCGAGCAAGGCGGTGCCGGCGGCAATGCCGGCCTGGCAGCACTTGGCGACAAGGTAAGGCAGATCGAGACGGCGGTTGCGGCCCTCGGCAAGGCCGGCGGTACGGCGCCGGTCGATCTCGGCCCGCTCAACGAAAGGCTGGCCGCGCTCGATGCGCTGGTGAAATCGGCCGGCGAGACGACAAAGGCGCAGGACAGCCGGCTTGCGGCCCTGGAACAGTCGGTTTCACAGATCTCGGGCAAGGTCGATGCACAGGCTTCGCAGCCGAAGATCGCACTGGCCATTGCCGCTTCGGCGCTCAAGGCAGCGCTCGACCGTGGTGCACCGTTCGGCGCCGAGCTCGAAACCTTTGCCGCGATCTCACCCGATGCGCCCGAGATCGCGACGTTGCGCACCTATGCCGAAAAGGGCGTCCCGATGCGCTCCGAGATCGCCGCCGAAGCGGACGGCGCCGCCAACGCGATGGTCGCTGCCGCGACGCCCATCGACCAGAATGCCGGCATCCTGCAGAAGCTGCTGTCCAGCGCCGAATCGCTGGTCAAGGTCAGGCCGATCGGCGCCGTCGAAGGCACCGGCGTTCCGGAAACCGTCGCGCGCATGGAGGTCGCGGTCAACCAGGGCGACTACGCCAAGGCGCTCAGCGAATACGAAACCCTGCCTGAGGCGGCCAAGGCCGCCGGCGCCGACTTTGCCGGCAAGCTGAAAGCGCGGATGGAGGTCGAGACGCAGATCGATTCGCTCATCGCCGGCGCGATGAAGGCGTGAGGAACCCAATGATCCGCATCCTCGCCTTCCTTGCCGTCGTCTTTGCGCTCGGGCTCGGCTTCGCCTGGCTGGCCGACCGGCCGGGCGAAATGCTCGTCACCTTCAACGGCTATCAATACCAGGTCAGCCTGATGGTCGCGGCGGTGGCGGTCGTTGCCGTGGTTGCCGCGGTGATGATCGTCTGGTGGCTGGTCAAGGCGCTGTGGAACAGCCCCTATACGATCTCGCGCTATTTCCGCGTGCGTCGCCGCGACCGCGGCTACCAGGCGCTGTCGACCGGGATGATCGCCGCCGGCGCCGGTGACGGCGCGCTCGCCCGCAAGAAGACCAAGGAAGCGGCAAAGCTGATCCGCTCCGATCAGGAGCCACTGATCCAGCTGCTCGACGCGCAGGCCTCGCTGCTCGAAGGCGACCATGAAGGCGCCCGCGAAAAGTTCGAGACCATGCTCGATGATCCCGAAATGCGGCTGCTCGGCCTGCGCGGACTTTATCTCGAGGCCGAGCGGCTCGGCGACCGCAACGCAGCCCGCCACTATGCCGGCCGTGCCGCGGCGGTGGCGCCGCAACTGGCCTGGGCGGCCGAATCGACGCTGGAAGACCTGACCGGACGCGGCGACTGGGATGGCGCGCTGAAACTGGTCGACGCCCAGAAGTCGACCCGGCAGATCGAGCGTGACGCCGCCAACCGGCGCCGCGCCGTGCTGCTGACCGCCAAGGCGCAGGCGCTGATCGACAGCGATGCCAATGCCGCAAGGGCGGCGGCGCTCGAAGCCAACCGGCTGCGGCCGGATTTTGCACCGGCGGCGGTCGTCGCGGCGAAATTGCTGTTTAGGCAGAACGACGTGCGCAAAGGCTCGAAAATCCTCGAGGCGGCGTGGAAGGCCGAGCCCCATCCGGAGATCGCCGAGCTCTACAGCCATGCCAGGCCGGGCGATGCCGTGCTCGACCGGCTGAACCGGGCAAAGAAGCTGCAGGAGCTGAAGAAGAACCATGCCGAGTCCTCGCTTGCCGTGGCGCGCGCCGCGCTAGATGCGCAGGAGTTTTCAACCGCCCGCCGGGAGGCTGAAGCCGCCATCCGCATCGATCGCCGCGAAGGCGCTTATCTGCTGCTGGCCGATATCGAGGAGGCCGAAACCGCCGACCAGGGCAAGGTGCGGCAGTTGCTGTCGAAAGCGGTGAGAGCGCCGCGCGACCCGGCTTGGGTCGCCGACGGCGTCGTCTCCGAGCGCTGGGCTCCGATATCGCCGATCACCGGCAGGCTCGACGCATTCGAATGGCGGGCGCCGATGGAGCGGCTCGGACAGTTGATCGACGGTCATGAGGATACGCCGGAGGCGCCGGTGCCGGCCATCGCGGCTCCAGCCAGGCCGGTACAGGAAAGAGCCGGGACGATCGAGCACACGGCGGAGACACCGGGCACAGCGACCGAGGAGAAGACGGACGACCGTGCCGGCGAGGATCATGTGACACCAATCACCGCGGCGGCGTTTGCCCAAGTGCCGGAAGATGCCGAGGCCGTCGAGCCGGCGCAGGAGCTGACGCGGCTGCCCGACGACCCCGGCGTCGATCCAGACGACGCGGCGGATAAATCGACGCGCCGGTTTCGTTTGTTCTGATCAGGGTCAAGTGGACCCGGGCTTATTGGGAATGATTTGATGTTCGAACGCGTTTTGTCGTTTCTAAGGGATCTGCCGTCCGGTGGTGGCGCCAGCCCCAGCGCCGACGATCCGCGCATTGCCGCGTCCGCCCTGCTTTTCCACGTGATGAACGCCGACGGGGTGCGACAGGATACCGAATGGGAACGGTTCAAGAAGGTGCTGGCTGAAAGCTACTCGATCAGCGGCGACGAACTCGACGCATTGGCGGCTGCCGGCGAGCGGGCCGACAATGAGGCGATCGACCTCTACGCTTTCACCAGCGTGCTCAAGCGCCATCTCGACGCCGAGGCGCGAAAGGCCTTCATCGGCCTGATGTGGGAGATCGTCTATGCCGATGGCGAGCTGCACGAGCTCGAGGACAATACCGTGTGGCGGGTCGCCGAGCTGATCGGCGTCGAACGTCGCGACCGTGTCGAGGCGCGCCTCAAGGCGGCCGCCGCGGCTCCTGGTGCCGCCGGAACCTCAAGCGACGAATAGACAGGATCCCGCCTTCCAATGCCGCCCAAGCCAAGTCCGAGACCAAAGATCCTGATCGTGCTGCATCAGGAGCATTCGAGCCCCGGACGGGTCGGCCATATGCTTATCGAGGAAGGCTTCGACCTCGACATCCGCCGACCGCCGCTCGGCGAGGCCTTGCCGCAGACGCTGGATGGCCATGCCGGCGCCGTGGTGTTCGGCGGGCCGATGAGCGCCAATGACGGCGACGAGTTCGTCCGCCGCGAGACCGACTGGCTCAAAATTCCGCTCAACGAGAACCGGCCGCTGCTTGGCATCTGCCTCGGCGCGCAAATGCTGGTCAAGCATCTTGGCGGCAGGGTCGAGGGCCATGGCGAGGGCCTCGTCGAAATCGGCTGGTATCCGCTGAAGGCGACCGAAGCGGGCAGCAGGCTGATGCATTGGCCGGAGATGGCCTATCAGTTCCATCGCGAAGGGTTTTCGCTGCCGAAGGACGCGACGCTTTTGGCGACGGCCGAAACCTATCCCAACCAGGCCTTCCGCTATGGCGACAATGCCTGGGGCATTCAGTTCCATGGCGAATTGACCCGGGCGATGATGCAGCGCTGGGTGGTGCGCGGCGCGCACCGCTTCGAACTGCCCGGCGCGCAGCCCGGCCGCGACCATCTCGGCGGCCGGCTGATCTGGGACATCCACCTCAAGCGCTGGCTCGGCGAGTTCCTGCCGATGATTTTCGGCAAGCCGGCGCTGCGGTAATCAGTTTCGCCCCCTGAGATGACGCACCTTGCGCAGCTGCGGGAACAGCACCGCCCATAGGCCGGCAACAGCGATCGCCCCGACACCCCCGACCACCACGGCCGGAACCGTGCCGATCAACGCCGCCATGGTACCGGCGCGGAATTCGCCGAGCTCATTGGAAGCGCCGACAAACACCTGGTTGACAGCGTTGACGCGGCCGCGAACGTCGTCCGGCGTCCACAGCTGGATCAGCGTCTCGCGGATATAGACGCTGAACATGTCGGTGGCGCCGAGCAGCGCAAGGGCCGCAATCGACAGCCAGGTGATGGTCGAGAGGCCGAACAGAACCGTGAACGCGCCGAACAGCGCGACGAAGCCGAGCATGACAAGGCCGGCATGGTTGCGGATCGGGTGTCCGGCCAGCCAGATGGCGACGCAGATGGCGCCGACGCCGGGCGCCGAGCGCAACAGGCCGAGCCCCCATGGGCCGAGTTCGAGGATATCGCGCGCGTAGACCGGCAGCAGCGCCGAGGCGCCGGACAGGAGCACCGCAAACAGATCGAGCGAAATCGCGCCGAGCACGATCTTTTCGCTCCAGATATAGCCGAAGCCGGCGAACAGGGTCTGTACCGTCGGCCTGTCGGTCCGGCTGCGCTGGGCAG
This sequence comes from Mesorhizobium sp. M0145, assembly GCF_040322355.1. Classification (NCBI taxonomy): domain Bacteria; kingdom Pseudomonadati; phylum Pseudomonadota; class Alphaproteobacteria; order Hyphomicrobiales; family Phyllobacteriaceae; genus Mesorhizobium; species Mesorhizobium sp. M0145. Next base: position 141,865 of record NZ_JAMYTK010000016.1, on the reverse strand, counting down.
GCTTAGGGATGGTGAAGATCAGCACGGCGGCAACCAGCATCAGCACGGCGGCGGTGGTGTACGCGGCTTCGGCTGAAAGCCCGTAGAGCAGGCCGCCGGCGACCGGCCCGACGATGGTTGCCGTCTGCCAGGCGGACGAGTTCCAGGCGATGGCGTTGGCGAAATCCTCGGGCGGCACCAGATTGGCGAACAGCGATGAGGAGGCCGGCCCGAAGAAGGCGCGCGCGATGCCGAACATGGCGAGCACGATGAAGACCGGCATCGGCCCGGAGAGGCCGCGTAGCGTCAGCAGCAGCAGGGCCAAGGCGCAGCCCGCCTCGACCAGCACCGCCAGCGCCATGATCAGCCGGCGCCCGAAACGATCGGCAACGTCGCCGGTGACCAGCACCAGCAGCAGCGAAGGCAGGAACTGAACGATGCCGACAAGGCCGAGGTCGAACGGGTCGCGGGTGAGATCGTAGATCTGCCAGCCGACGGCGACCGACACGATCTGGGTGGAGAATGTCGAGAGGAAGCGCGCCGCCCAGTAGCTCAGGAACGGCCGGTGGCGAAAGGCGGCATAGCGCTGGTCGGATGGTACTTGGGATTCTGTGGTCATGGAATAAGGCCCCGTGGCGGCGATGTCGGCCGGCGGGGCACTTCCACGATGGGCGCTGGTCCGGCCAAAAGAGCCTTTAGCGCAGTTCGGCCGGAGGCGCGCGCAAAAATCCGGCCTGGATCAACAATTTCGTCCTGGCAGATAACAAGCGCATGGCAAATTGCAAACCTTCGAGACTAGCCGAAACACCTCTCGCTTCGTCATCCCAGGGCGGAGCAAGGAGCGAAGCGACGCGGCGCAGACCCTGGGATCCATGCCGTTACCTCAGTCGAAGAATGCAGCGGTTCAGAACGGCACTTGTGTCGGCATTGGCGTCAGCTACCCTTCAACCATGACCGGCTATGTCTACATGACCGCGAGCCAGAAGCGCGGCACGATCTACATCGGCGTCACCAACGATCTCGGCCGCCGCATGCCGGAGCACAAGACCGGCCAAGGCTCGCGCTTCACCAGCCGTTACGGCGTGCAGCGTCTGGTCTGGTACGAGGAACATTTCGACATTCGCGACGCCATCCAGCGCGAGAAGTCGCTGAAGCGCTGGCCACGCCAGTGGAAGATCGAGCTGATCGAGAAGACCAACCCTGAGTGGTTCGAGCTTTTTCGCGGGACGGGGTGGTAGCGTACGGTTCTGGTCCGCAGGCGCACTGCCGCGAGGTAACGGCATGGATCCCAGGGTCTGCGCCGCGTCGCTTCGCTCCTTGCTCCGCCCTGGGATGACGAAGTGGAGGGGTGTTCGGCCAATCTCGAAAGCTTGTAATTCGCCATCAATCGTCGTCCGATACACCGGACGAGCTGCCACTCTCCGACATCAGCGATTAGCCTTCAGCCATCCTTACCTTCGTCCTAGGGCGGAGCAAGGAGCGAAGCGACGCGGCGCAGACCCTAGGATGCTATGCCGTTAGCTTCGAGCGTCGCAGCTTCCGCTGAACACCAACAGACCGATCAGCAGAACGCGTTCAATGTGCATCCCGCTCGATCCAATGGTATCAAGCCGTCGCCTTGGCCTTCCTGCCCCTGCCCTTGACGGGCGCGGGCGGGGCGGCTTTGCGGCCGAGGCCGATCGCCTTGGCCAGTTGCGAACGCGAGGCCGCGTAGTTGGGGGCGACCATCGGGTAGTCCGACGGCAGGCCCCATTTGGCGCGATAGGCGTCGGGCGTCAGCCCGAAATGAACGCCGATATGGCGCTTCAAGGATTTGAACTTCTTGCCGTCCTCGAGACAGATGATGTAGTCCGGCGTCACCGATTTCTTGGGATTGACGGCGGGCGTCAGCGGCGCGGCGACCGGCACTGCCGGTTGCCCGAGCCCGCCTATGGCAGCGCTGACGCTGGCGATGAGGTCGCCGAGGCCGGAAGCCGGCAAGCGGTTCTTCTCGACATAGGCGGACACGATATGGGCGGTCAGCTCGAGCAGGTCGATATTTTTGCGAGCGTTGTTGCTGTCGTCGGTCAATCTATTTCTCCGTCCGTGGGGGTCGCAGAAATTCCTAGTCGGCAAATCTGCGCAATGCAATGACGCCGCACCACGTCACACATTATTTTGAATAATAATACTAACGGCAGCGCGGGATTAACAACCCTGAGCCGGTGCTCGATAATATCAGACAATCAGCAATATCAAATAATCAGGGATTTGTCGCGCCATAGTCGAAATCCGCCCTCGAAGGCGCGTGTGTTGTCGCCGCGTCTGCAATCGGCGGGCAAGTCGGTGAGTTCGTCGACATTGCCGCCGCCGATGACCACGTAATCCGGCTGCATGGCGGCGCGAAGCCGGTCGACCACGTCGAAGACGTGTTTGCGCCATTTCTTCTTGCCGCGCTTTTGCAGGCCGCGTTCGCCGACATAGTCTTCGAAACTGCCGCGCTTCTTGTAGGGAAGATGGGCAAGCTCCATCGGCTGGGCAACGTTATCAACGATCATCGCGGCCCCCAGGCCGGTGCCGAGGCCAAGGAACAGCATGCGGCCGCCCTCATAACTGCCGATGGCCTGCATGAGCGCATCGTTAACGACCTTGACCGGTTTGCCGAACTCGGCGGCGAAATCGCAGCCGACCCAGCCCTTGCCGAGATTGGCGGGTTCGGTCAGCGGCCGGTTGTGATGCACCGGGCCCGGATAGCCCATCGAGACGACATCGTAGTGCAGCCCTTCGGCGAGCGTCTTCACCGCCGCGACCATCTGCTGCGGCGTAAGCTCCGGTCCGGAAGCGGTCTTGCGCTCGTCGCCGCCGGCGCTGGTGCGGATCTTGACATGCGAGCCGCCGATATCGATCGCAAGCACGATCTTTTCTTCCTCCGATGCCGGTTGCTTCATCGCCTTGGCCATCGCTTTCGCCTCCCAGAAATCATTTCGCTGGATTGATCCAGCCGTTCTGCGGCCCGAATCCAGCCATGGCTTCGGCCGGCCCCCAGGTCTTTGGCGCGTAGACAAGGGGCGGCGTGGTGTCGCCGAGCACCGGGCCGACGATGCGCCAGGCGAGCTCGCTGGCGTCCTGGCGGGTGAACAGCTGGCCGTTGCCGTTCATGGCGTCGCCGATCAACCGCTCGTAAGGCGGCATGTCGCCCTTCGAATCGTCCAGCGCGGTGAGCTCGACCTGCTCACCGACCATGTCATCGCCGGGCGCCTTGCGCCGGGCTCCGATCGAGATCGCCACCTGAGGATCGATGCGGAAGCGCACGTGATTGCAGTCGCCGGGCTTGATCGGATCGAAGACGTCGAGCGGCGGCCGCTTCAGCCGCACGATGACCTCGGTGGCGTGCACCGGCAGGGATTTGCCGGCGCGAATGAAGAACGGCACATCCTGCCAGCGCCAGGTATCGACGAAAAAGCGCACCGCCGCGAAGGTCTCGACCGGCGAGTTCGGCGCCACGCCCGGCTCCTTGAGATAGCCGTCGAACTGGCCGCGCACCACATCGTCCCTGGTCAGCGTCCGGATCGCCCGCAGGACCTGCACCTTCTCGTCGATGAGATCGTCGGCCGAGCGGCCGACCGGCGGTTCCATGGCGAGCAGCAAGAGGATGTTGAGCAGATGGTTTGCGATGACGTCGCGAATGCAGCCGACCTCGTCATAGAAGCGGCCGCGGCCCTCGACGCCGAAATCCTCGGCCATGGTGATCTGCACGCTCTCGACGTAATTGCGGTTCCAGATCGGCTCGAGGAAGGAATTGGCGAAGCGGAAATAGAGCAGGTTCTGGATCGCCTCCTTGCCGAGATAATGGTCGATGCGGAAGATCGACTTCTCGTCGAAGACCAGATGCAGCACCCGGTTCAGCCAGCGCGCCGATTGCAGATCGTGGCCGAACGGCTTTTCCACCATCAGGCGCGCGCCCTGGGCGGCGCCCGACTGCTCCAGCCCCTGGACGACCACCTCGAACATCGCCGGCGGCACCGCCAGATAGTGCAGCGGCCGCTCAGCGCTGCCGAGCGCGGTCTTCAGCTTCTCGAAGGTCGCAGGCGCCCGATAGTCGCCGCTGACATAGCGCAGCAGCGATGCAAGCCTGGCAAAGATCTTGTCGTCGATGCTGCCCAAGGCGTTGACGATGCCGTCGCGGGCGCGCGCCTGCAGCTTGGCGAGGTCCCAGGGATCGAAGGCGACGCCGATCACCGGCTCGTTCAGCGTCCCTTTGGCCACCATGGCGTAAAGGGCGGGGAAGATCTTCTTGTGGGCGAGATCGCCGGTGGCGCCGAAAAGCACCAGCATGTCCGATCGTTCCTGGCTCATGGGCGTGCCTCCCTGTCGCCCGTCACGAGCCGGCTTTGGGTTTTTCGACATGGCCGCCAAAGGCATAGCGCATGGCGGACAGAAGCTTGTCGGCGAATTCGGATTCGCCTTGCGAGGAGAACCTGTCGAACAGCGCCGAGGACAGCACCGGCGCCGGCACGCCGGTGTCGATCGCCGCCTTCAGCGTCCAGCGGCCTTCGCCGGAATCCGAGACCCGCCCGCCGAACTGCGTCAACGACGAATCGGCCTTCAGTACGCCGGCCGTCAGGTCGAGCAGCCACGAGCCGATGACGCTGCCGTGCCGCCAGACCTCGGCCACTTCAGCGATGTCGATGTCGAACTGGTAATATTGCGGGTTTTCCAGCGGGCTGGTTTCGGCGTCGACGGTGCGCTGCCGTTTGCCGGCATTCGCCGACTTCAGGATGTTCATGCCTTCGGCATAGGCGGCCATGACGCCATATTCGATGCCGTTATGGACCATCTTGACGAAATGGCCGGCGCCGCTTGGTCCGCAGTGGAGATAGCCGAAGGGAGCGGTTCCGGCATCCTTGCCAGGGGCGGGCGAAGCGGCGTCGGCGCCCGGCGCCAGCGTTGCGAAGACCGGATCGAGATGCTGGACCGCGCTGTCGGGGCCGCCGATCATCAGGCAGTAGCCGCGCTCGAGGCCCCAGACGCCGCCGCTGGTGCCGACATCGACATAGCTCAAGCCTTTCAAGGCGAGGCGCGCGGCGTGGTCGACGGCCTCGTGATAATAGGAATTGCCGCCGTCTATGATGATGTCGCCCGGCTCCATCAGGGCAGCCACCTGGTCGACGATCTTGCCGGTGATCGCCGCAGGCAGCATCAGCCAGGCGCTGCGCGGCTTCGCCAGCTTGCCGACGAACTCCTCCATCGAGGCGGCTCCGACCGCGCCGGCGCTCACAAGCGCGGCGACGCTCGCCGGGTTAATATCGTAGACGACGCATTCGTGGCCATCACGCAGCAGGCGCCGAACCATGTTGGCGCCCATCCGGCCCAGTCCCATCATTCCTATCTGCATGGTCTCGTCCTGCCTTACTTGAGGGATCGATGATCTAGTGGCGCTGTGATTGAAGCATGATCTTTTCCGAAAACCGGTCTCCACTTTGCGGGATCATGCTCTATCCGGTATCGCCGATGCCGACAGAAAAGTCAGCATTCTCCCAATGGCCGCTATCGGGCCAGAAGAAAGTGAAGACAATGCTATTGCCCGGGCTATTGCCCGGAGCAATCTCGGCAACCGGCAATTCCGCAAGATGGATGCCGAAAGCATTCGCGGTGGTCTCGGTGTCATGGACGGTTGCCCAATTGTCGCTGCTCCAATGAACCAGCGCCCGGGCCAGAAGTTCGATGCGCAGCGCCTTGCCTGCCGGGATGGTACGGATCTTGTGGTTGAAGCGCCATGCCCTGAAGCGCGACACCGTCCTGCCCTCGATATAGCGCTTGACGCCTTGCGGCGGCATGTCGAACACCGTGCCGTCGCGCAGCGACCGCAGCAGCTTGATGTGCTCGGAATGCGCCCAGACCAGCGGCTTGGCGCTGCCGGAGGGCCCGCCATGCCGCAATTCGCGCTCCGGCATGTCGGGACCGTCCCAGACCTGCTCCGGTAGCAGGCCGCCCGGTCCGGCAGAGTTCTCGAACGTCCTGAGCAGGCTTGCCGCACTATCCCTACGGCCTGCCGCCAGCTCGTAATGAGCGCGCTCGCCGACCAGCAGCGGCCAGGGCCGGCCCCGGCCGGTTCCATCGAAGGGCGCGCCGTCGGCATGCTCGCCATAGCCATCGCCATTGTAGCGGTACCAGAGCGGGCCCTGCGGCAGTTCGCAGCGCAATTGCGCGTCGATGACCTTGACCGTGTCGAGGATGCGCGGATCGTCGGCTGCCCGCAAGCCGAAGCGGACCAGCGCCAGCGCATCGGGGCTGACGATCGCCTTGGCCGGCCGGTCCGTATCCGCCGGCGGGCGGTTCTTGATCGGGACGTAGCCGTCTTTCGGCGATGCCGCGCCGGCTTTGTCGGGCGGCGCAATGCGGACATAGTGGCCCTCGACGCCGGCTTCATCGCCTGAGGAGCTACCGGCGACGTAGGTCCAGCGTTCGATCTGATCGTTCCAGACATCGGCGGTTTCGCGCAGATAGTTTGCCGGCTCTGTTTTGCCGGCGGCATCGAAGATGTCCGCAGCCGCTAGCAATGCGGCGATCTCGACGGCAAGCGTGAACGGGCTGTAGCCGGCGTCTTCCTCCCAGCGGTCCTCGCCGGTGACCGGACCGTTGCGCACGACATAGGCGGCAGCGCGCTCGATCATCGGCATGAAGGAGGAGAGTGCGGCGGGCGGCAAATGGCCGGCGCGGCGCAGTGCGTCGGCAAGCAGCAGCGGGAAGGCGCATTCGTCCATCTGGATGCCCGGCCAATAGGCCGATCCGTCGAGCCAGGCGTTCTGCGGCCAACGGCCGTCCGGCTCCTGGATCGCGCGCAGATAGCCAAGGATGCGCAAGGCTTCCGCCGGGTCGCCGGCGGCGAGGAAGCCGCCGGCGGTTTCGACCAGATCGCGCGGCCAGACCAGGTGATAGCCGCCGAGGTCGTCGTCGCCCTTGTTGAAGCCCCACGGGATCGACAGGCTGGCGACGGCTGCTCCGGCAGACGACCTATGTGTCGCCAGCACCGCCGTGCTGAGGCGGTAGGGATTGAGGCCGGACGCCGCGTGCCGGTCCAGCGGCAGCAGGCCGGCCTGCCATTTGCGCCATTTTTCGATGTAGGATCTGGCCGCGGGCTCAAAACCTTGCCTCAGGCTGGCGAAAGCAGTTTCCGCCGCCTGTTGCGGCGTCGCGCCGAAGCCCAGTGCCAGCAATATTTTTGGGTTCGCAGCCGAAAAGGCGATCTCGCCGGTCAGCGCGACATTGCCGTCCTCGGCCCTGCGGCAGGCCGGATCGAGCCGGCCGCCTTGACGAAGCTGCTGCCAGCCGTCGGAGACGCCGACATAGCCGGCCGAGCACACCTTCCACGGCAGCGACGAGGCGAGCGCCAGGCAGGTGCCGCGTCCCGATGCAAACAGGACAGGCTGTCCTTCATGGTCGTCGATCCAGGCGGTGTTGCCCATGCCGGCGTTGACGAGGTGCGGTGCCAGCAGCGCGTAGACGCGGTAGTCGGCGGCCGCGCCTTTGAGCGGCGTGAACATGATCTCCTGCAGCAAGACGGGACGTTCCGGATCCGTCAGGATGCGCTTGTCGATCCTGTAGGTTCCATCGCTTGCGGTGTTGACCAGCCGGTAGGCAGGCACCCCGTCCGCCAGGGGTTCGATACTGTGTTCGGCGTCGCGTTTTTCTTCCGAGAAATAGCCGTCGGGTCCGGTTACGATCAGCCCCAGATCGCGGGTGCAGGCGCTGTCGAGGCGCGGGTAGTAGATCTCGTTGAGGATACCGTGGCTGATGGTGAACCAGATCGGGCAGGCCGGCGAGAGCGCGGTGCCGACGCCGCTCTTGGCGCTCGAGGTCCAGCGCGCCGGAATGCCGGGTGCACCCAGGGCAAGATTCGCTGCCATTCAATCGGTCTCCAGTGCCATCCCTAGACCAGGAGTCGAACCGGTTTCAATGATTGCACCGCAAGTTGATCGCCGGCCATGGATTGCTGTTGACAGCTTGCCGCCTATCTGCATTTGTCTGATAATAGATAAAAAACAAGATTGTGAGCGTATCAGCCAGTACCCACCAGCCAGCCATTAACCACCAGTAAGACAGCAACTCACGGGAGGAGTATGACATGAGGAAAATATTCGTTTTGGGGGCTCTTGCGGCGATGCTCGCCGCAGGTACCGCGCTTGCCGATACCAGCGGCAAGAAAATCGCCTTCTCCAACAATTACGCCGGCAATTCCTGGCGGCAGGCGATGCTGGACAGCTACGCCATCGTTACCAAGAAGGCGGTTGCCGACAAGGTGGTCGGCGCCGCGGACGTCTTCACGACGGCCGACAAGGAAGTGCCGACGCAGGCAGCCCAAGTGCAGAACCTGATCCTGCAGGGCTATGACGCGATCGTCATCAACGCGGCGTCTCCGGATGCGCTCAACGGCGCCATCAAGCAGGCCTGCGACGCCGGCATCGTCGTCGTCTCCTTCGACGGCATCGTCACCGAACCCTGCGCCTACCGGGTCGTCGTCGACTTCAAGGACATGGGCAAGCAGGAAGTCGAGCAGATGGCCAAGTTCCAGCCCAAGGGCGGCAACCTGCTGGAAATCCGCGGCCTCGCCGGCACCTCGATCGACGATGCCATCCATGCCGGCATCCTCGAAGGCGTCGCTGCCCATCCCGAGTTCAAGATCGTCGGCTCGGTGACCGGCGACTGGGACCAGACCACGGCACAGAAAGCCGTAGCGACGATCCTGCCTTCGCTGCCGGATGTTGTCGGGGTCGTCGACCAGGGCGGTGACGGCTACGGCGCGGCGCAGGCTTTCGCCGCCGCCGGCAAGCCACGCCCGACCATCATCATGGGCAATCGCCAGGACGAGTTGCAGTGGTGGAAGGAGCAGAAGGAAAAGGACGGTTACCAGACCTGGTCGGCATCGATCGCACCGGGCGTATCGACGCTTGCCTTCTGGGTGGCGCAGCAGGTGCTCGACGGCCGCACCGACGTGCCGCACGACCTGCTGGTGCCCTATCTTGCCTTCACCCAGGACGATTTCGAGGCCGCGCTGCCGAAGATTCCGAAGGGCGGCGTCGCCAGCCACGAATACACGCAGGAAGACGCCATCGCGGCGATCAAGGCCAACATCAAGTGAGCATGGCACTATTGTTGCCGCCACGGATAAACGGGTATCGTTGAGGGATGCCCGAGGCCAATGCAGACATCATCATGCCGGACGGCGCCGAAAAGCTTTTCGGCGCCGTCAGTTTGGACATCATAAGACTGGACGGAGCCGAAAAACATTTCGGCGCCGTCAGGGCGCTCGCCGGTGTCGATTTCAGCGTTTGTGCCGGAGAATGCGTCGGTCTCGTCGGCCATAACGGCGCCGGAAAATCGACGCTCATGCATATGGTGGCGGGCACGCTTGCCCCCGACAGCGGGCAGATCGCGGTCCGCGGCGGTGTCGAGGCAAGTTATTCGGTGCCGCGCGCGCAGCAGCTCGGCATACGCTGTGTGTTCCAGGAGCTGTCGCTCTGCCCGAACCTCAGCGTCGCCGAGAACACGCGGATCAACCACGCGTCGCTGCATGGCTTCGGCTGGCGGCGCAAGGCGGCCGATCTGATCGCCGCCAAGCTCGACGAGATCTTCCCCGGCCACAGCATCTCGGCATCCGACATCGTCGGTGATCTTTCCATCACCAGCCGGCAGATGGTGGAGGTGGCGCGCGCCTTCACGGTCACGCAGGAGCCGCTCGAGCTGGTTATCCTCGACGAGCCGACATCCTCGCTCGACGCGCATACCGCCGGCCAGCTGCTGGCGTTCGTGCGCCGCTTCATCGCCGCCGGCAAGAGCTGCATCCTGATCTCGCATGTGTTGGGCGAAGTGCTCGGAAATGCCGACCGCATCGTGGTGATGCGCGACGGCAAGGTGGTCGCCGCCGGGCAGGCCGACGCCTTCGACCGCGACAGCCTGGTGACGGCGATGGGCGGAGCGGAGGCGCGCGAGAAGACCGCCGCAGAAATTGCGAGCGGCAAGCCGGAGCCCGGCCCGCTGCGGGTCCGGGCGCGCCCGGCGCGACAGCAGGACGGCAACGAGCTCGTCGCCCGTGCCGGTGAGATCATCGGCCTTGCCGGACTTGCCGGGCATGGGCAGACCGATCTTTTGCTGGCTATCTTTGCTGCGGCTTCCCGTGCCAAGACCGGCATCGAGGTCACCGCGCCGGTGGCGCTGGTTGCCGGCGACCGCCAGTCGGACGGGATTTTTCCGCAATGGTCGATTGCCGAGAACATTGGCATCCGTTCGCTGGCGCGATTGCGCAACGGCCTCTTGATCTCGCCGCAGCGCGAAGCCGAGCTCGCGGAGTTGTGGCAGCGGAAAATCGGCATCCGTACGCCCGACATGAACAACAACATCTTCTCGCTGTCCGGCGGCAACCAGCAGAAGGCGCTGTTCGCGCGGGCGCTCGGCTCCGACGCCAAGATCGTGCTGATGGACGATCCGATGCGCGGCGTCGACATCGGCACCAAGCTCGAAGTCTACGACCTGGTGCGCGAAGAGGCTCGCCATGGCCGCACCTTCCTCTGGTACACCACCGAAACCGAAGAGCTCGACAATTGCGACCACATCTATGTGTTCAAGAACGGCCGGATCGTCGCCAATCTTCGTCGCGACGAACTGACGGAGGAAAAGATCATCCAGTCCTCGTTCGGCGATGCGGCCTGAGATGACAGCGGTATCCGTCGAGAATGGGCTAAAATCTTCGGCTCGCGCCACGAGGCGGGCGCGCATGCTGCGCAGCCTGCTGCCGGCACTGTCGCTGGCGCTGGTGCTCATCGCCATCGCCTGGCTCAACCCGCGCGCCATCAGCTATTTCGGTTTCAGCCTGATGCTCAATCTGGCGATCCCGATCGCTCTGGCGACGATCGCGCAGATGTTCGTCATCGCCGGCAACGAGCTCGATCTGTCGATTGGCACCTTTGTCGGCTTCGTCGGCTGCGTGACGGCGACATGGCTGAAGGACGCGCCGCTGCTCGGCGTCGTCATCCTGCTCGGGTCGATCGGCGTCTACGCGCTGCTCGGCGCGCTGATCCATCTGCGCAACCTGCCCTCTATCGTGGTGACGCTCGGCATGAGTTTTGTCTGGCAGGGCATGGCCATCCTCATCCTGCCCAAGCCCGGCGGCAAGGCGCCGGACTGGCTGCTGGCGCTGATGGCCTTCAAGCCACCCTTCATTCCGTTCCCGATCATCGCGGCATTGCTGATCGCAGCCGTCGTCCACTTTGGCCTGATGCGCACCTCCTACGGCGTCATCCTGCGTGGATCGGGCGGCAATTCAGCCGCACTCAAACGCGCCGGCTGGTCGCTGCTGCGCACCAAGATCGCGCTGTTTGCGCTGACCGGCCTGTTCGGCGTTTTGTCCGGCATGGCGCTGATCGGCATCACCACCTCGGCCGATGCCAATATCGGCAATGGCTACACGCTGCTTTCGATCGCCGGCGTCATCCTCGGCGGCGGCGAGTTCGTCGGCGGCCGGGTGTCGCCGATCGGCGCCGTCATCGGCGCGCTGACGCTGGCGCTGGCGGCATCGCCCCTCTTGACGTTCATGCACATTCCGCCCGACTGGCAGGTCGCCGCCAATGGCGCCATCCTGATCATCGTGCTGGCGGCGCGGGTGCTGATCAGCCGCAGGGAGAGGTGAGCATGGCATCGCTGCGGACACTGCTTGCCAGACCCTGGATCTGGTCGTTCTTCGGGGCGCTGCTGGTGTGGCTGGCGACCATCGCCTTCACCGGCGGCTACGGCGGCGGCGGCATGATCACGGCGGCGCTGTCGCTCGCCGTCTTCACGGTCATCGTCGGCGTCGGGCAGATGTTCGTCATCACGCTCGGGCCGGGCAATGTCGACCTGTCGCTGCCGGCCAATATCGGCCTTGCCAGCGCCGTCGCCATGAAGGTCATGGACGGCAATGATGCGATGATCGCGGTCGGCCTGCTGGCAGCGCTTGCCTGCGGCATGGCGATCGGCGCCGTCAACTATCTGCTGATCTGGGCGCTGCGCATTCCGCCGATCATCGCGACGCTGTCGGCCAGCTTCGTCATCCAGTCGGTCGATATCAGCTATGGGCGGGGCCTGCAGATCAAGCCGCCGCCGGGCTTTGCCGATTTCACCAACTGGCAGATCTTCGGCATCCCGGTGCTGGCGATCCTCACCGTGCTGTTCACCATCGGCGCCGGCATCGTTTTGCAGCGCATGATCTACGGACGCTCGGTGCTGGCGATCGGCCAAAACATCCGCGCTGCCTGGCTGGCCGGCGTCAATGTCGGCCGCACCCGCTTCCTCACCTACACGCTGTCGGGCGCGCTCGGCGGCCTCGACGGCGCACTGCTCGCCGGCTATTTCCGCGGCGCCAATGTCGATATCGGCAATGAGTATCTGCTGGCCTCGATCGCTGTCGTCGTCATCGGCGGCACGTCGGTGGCGGGCGGCAAGGCCAATGTGCCGGGGGTCTGGGGCGCGGCGCTGTTCCTGGTGCTGCTGTTGACCATGCTCAACACATTCGGCGTCAGCGTCGGCGTCCGCCTGGTGCTGACAGGGCTGATCATCGTCGGCGTCATCACCGCCGCCGGTGGGCAGAAGGCGCTGCGCTAAGGCAAGGCCACCCGGCGGCGAGGGGATATCGATCCGGCCCGCAAAACACGTGGTTCCCATCCGCATGCCAGCGCTGTAAATCCCGTCGCGCTATTGGCCAACATCATTGCGTGAGGTTTGCGTGTTCGATTTCGTCAGCACTACAAGGCACGGCAACGTCGCGGTGGTGAGCATCGACAATCCGCCGGTCAACGCGCTGAGCTTCCATGTGCGCGAGCCGCTGATGCAGGCGCTCGTTTCCCTGCGCGACGAGCCGTCGGTCGGAGCAATCGTGATAGCATGCGCCGGGCGGACCTTCGTCGCCGGCGCCGACATCACCGAATTCGGCAGGCCGGCGCGGCAACCGGACCTGGGCGCCCTAGTCGCCATGCTGGAAACCATCGCCAAGCCGACGGTCGCGGCCATTCACGGCACTGCGCTCGGCGGCGGCCTGGAACTGGCGCTCGGCTGCCATTTCCGTGTTGCCGACCGAACGGCAAGGCTCGGCCTGCCGGAAGTCAAGCTCGGCCTGCTGCCCGGCGGCGGCGGCACGGTTCGCCTGCCGCGCTTGGTTGGTCCGCTGAAGGCACTCAACATGATCGTTTCGGGAACGCCGATCGGTGCGGCCGAGGCGCTCGCCGCCGGCCTGGTGGATGCCGTCTTCGATGGCGACCTGACCGCGCAAGCGGTGAGTTTCGCCAACGAAACGGCCGCGAAAGGCGGTCCGTTCACGCCGGTGCGCGACCGCAATGATCGCCTCGACCAGGCCGACTTGCCGGCGTTCGACAAGGAAGCGGCAGTGCTTGCCGGCAAAGCACGCGGCCTCGAGGCGCCGATTGCCTGTGCGCAGTCGGTCCGCAACGCCCTGACGCTGCCCTTCGACGAAGCGCTGGCGGCGGAGCGCGACCTGTTCGTCAAGCTTGTCGCCGGGGACCAATCACGCGCGCAGCGGCATTTGTTCTTCGCTGAACGTGAGGCGGCAAAGATTGCCGGCAAGGACGTCGTCAGGCGCAAGATCGCCCGGGTCGGCGTCATCGGTGCCGGCACGATGGGCGGCGGCATCGCCATGGCGTTCGCCAACGGCGGTCTTCCCGTGACCTTGCTGGAAACAACGCAGGAGGCATTGCAACGCGGACTGACGACGATCGACAAGAATTATGCCGTTTCCGTTATCCGCGGCTCGCTGAGCGAAGACGCCAAGCGCGAGCGGCTGGATTTGTTCAGGGGCAGCACCGACTATGCCGACCTCGCCGATTGCGACCTGATCGTCGAGGCCGTGTTCGAGGAAATGGCGGTCAAGAAGGAGGTATTCGGCAGGCTGGATGCCGTGGCCAAACCGGGCGCGATCCTCGCCACCAATACCTCCTATCTCGACGTCAACGAAATCGCCGCTTCGACGTCGCGGCCGCAGGATCTCCTCGGCATGCATTTCTTTTCGCCGGCTAACGTCATGAAGCTTTTGGAAATCGTCCGCGCCGACAAGACTTCGCCCGACGTGCTGGCGACCATCGTCGATCTGGCACGGCGGATCGGCAAGGTGCCGGTCGTTGTCGGCGTCTGCCACGGCTTCGTCGGCAACCGCATGCTGGCGGCGCGCGGTGCGGAACTGGAGACGCTTCTGCTGGAAGGCGCAATGCCGCGCCAGGTCGACCAGGTGTTCACCGATTTCGGCTGGCCGATGGGGCCGTTCGAGATGAGCGATCTCGCCGGCCTCGACATAGGCTGGCGCAACCGCAAGGCGCGTGGCCAGACGGCCGTGATCGCCGATGCGTTGTGCGAACAGGGACATTTCGGCCAGAAGACCGGCAGCGGCTTCTATCGCTATGACGGCGGTTCGCGCACGCCGCTGCCCGATCCCGATGTCGAGGCGCTGATCCGCAACAAGGCTGCCGAGCGCGGTATTGCACCGCGCGCGACCGGCGCCGAGGAGATCATCGAGCGGACGCTCTATCCGATGATCAACGAGGGCGCCAAAATCCTCAAGGAAAAGATTGCCGCCCGCGCCTCCGATATCGACGTCGTCTGGGTCAACGGCTACGGCTTCCCGATCGGCAAGGGCGGGCCGATGTTCTGGGCGAGCCTCGAAGGCGTGGACAAGATCATCCGGCGGCTGGATCACTGGCACCAGCAGACCGGCAAGGATGTCTTTCGAGTGGCACCCCGGCTCAGGCAGATGGCCGAAACCGGTTCCTGGGACGGCGCTGCCGGCTGAACTTGGGACTACCGAATCCGTGCGTCCATGATCTCGACAAAACGCGCAAACAGACCCGCCTGCGACTTTATCTTGAGCTTGCGGTAAATGTTGCGGCGATGAACTTTTACGGTTCCCGGCACGATGCGCATCGCCCTGGCAATCGATTCCGTGGAATGGCCCTGAAGCACCAGATCGACGACATGCTGTTCGCGCGGCGTGAGCGAAAGGCTCTTCCAGATGTGAGCACGTTCGAACTCACTGACCGGAGCAATCGCCTCGTCTTGCTTCGTCCCAACCGGTCCGTCAGCCGGAAGGGTAGGCCAGCGCAGCCTGACGAGGCTGATCACCGCAGGCGCCATGTCGCGCAGCAACCTGGCATCGGCGGTTCCGAACGGCCCCGAAGCGCGCAATCGCATTAGCGAGACCACCAGCGCGTCCTTTCCCGGCAGCGGCACGAAAAAGCCGACCTCCTCCGCAAGCCTGGTCTGGCTGTAATAGGAGCGGTAATATTCGCTGGCATAGAAGCGATCCGGCGCCAATTCGCGCATGCGCCAAAAGCCTTCCTTGCGCTCGACTGCCGCATGGTGGAACGGATCGAGCAGATAAGGCCCTTCCTGATAGAGCGCGACGAAGACGTGGCTTTCGGCCGGCGAGAATGTCTCGAACAGCAGCGGCGGGCGTGAGGCGCCGCGATAGCCGAAGATCACGCAATGATCGAAGCTGACATGCTGGCGGAGCCAGGCGACCATCGCCTTGCCGAAAAGCTCGCCGCTCGTCTCCCGCGTCGCTGCGATGAGCGCAGCGAGCCGGCTGTATTCATCGCTGCGTGAAACGCCCAATTCATACCCCTCCAGACGAGAAAATAGACGAAATATACCACCTGGGAGGTATATACTAGCCGCCATTGGCTCTGATAGCGTTTCGAGACCAACTAGCCGCTGGAGCCCGCAGCTTTGACCGCAGTGCCCGACATCGAGTTTCGCGGGGTCACCAAACGCTACGGCAGCGTGATCGCGGTCAGCGGCATCGATCTTGCCATCCCGCCGTCTGCCTTTGTCGCGTTGCTCGGGCCGTCCGGCTGCGGCAAGACAACCTGTTTGCGCATGATCGGCGGTTTCGAACAGCCAAGCGAAGGTGTGGTATTCATCCGTGGCCGCGACATGGCCGGCACGCCGCCCTATCGGCGGCCGGTCAACATGGTGTTCCAGCAATATGCGTTGTTTCCGCATCTGGATGTGGCGGACAACGTCGCCTATGGCCTACGCCAGGCGCGGCCGCGCCTGTCGTCGCGGGAGATCAGCCTGAAGGCAGGCGAGGCGCTCGCCATGGTTCGGCTTGCCGGCTATGGACGCCGCAAGATCCATGAGCTTTCCGGCGGCCAGCAGCAGCGTGTCGCCCTGGCGCGGGCGCTGGTCAACAAGCCGGCGGTGCTGCTGCTCGACGAGCCCCTGGCGGCGCTCGACAAGAAGCTGCGCACCGACATGCAGATAGAGCTGCAGAACCTGCAGCGCGAGATCGGCATCACCTTCGTCCTGGTCACCCACGATCAGGAAGAGGCACTGTCGATGAGCGATTTCGTCTGCGTCATGAATGGCGGGCGCATCGTCCAGCTTGGGCAGCCGAGCGAAATCTACGACGAACCCGCCGACCTCTTCGTCGCCGATTTCGTCGGCAAGACCAATCTCTTGAGCGGCAAGGTCGTCGGGCTCTCGGGCAAGCTCGTCGAGGTAGCGCTTGCCGACGGCACCGTCATCGCCGCGCGCAAGCGCACTTCGCTAGCCCAGGGCGAAGCCGTCTCGGTCAGCCTTCGTCCTGAATCCTTAAGTCTCGGCGCGCCCGGAAGCGGCCGGCTGGACGGGCTTGTCCGCAACCGGATCTTTCTCGGTTCCACCGCGGAATATGCAATCGAGGTCCAAGGCATCGGGACACTGCTCGCCAAGGCCGATCATCTGGTTGGCGGTGGAAATCTCTTCAAGCCGGGTGAACCCGTCGCCGTCGGCTTTACAGCCGGAACGCCGCTGGCGTTTCCGGAGAATAACGGGACCAACCAGAGGGAAAACAAAAATGTCGAAATCGTATCGTGACGGACTGCCGATAAGCCCTGAAAAATTCGTCGACCAGTTGATGCGCCTCAAGCGCGGTTCCATCGGCCGCCGCGAGTTCCTTGGCCTCACCGGCCTAGGCATCGCAACGGCAGTAATGGCCCGCGAACTCGGCATCATGCCGTCGCCAGCCTTCGCCCAGGAGGGGCTTGGCGCCCGCATGTCGATTGCCACCTGGCCCAATTATCACGACCCGGCGACGTTCGAGAATTTCAAGGCCGAAACCGGCGTTGCCGTCGAGGTGAACGTGTTCGGGTCAAACGAGGAGATGCTGGCCAAGCTGCAGGCCGGCGCCTCGGGCTGGAGCCTTTTCGTTCCGACCAACTACACGATCTCGACTTACAAGAAGCTTGGCATCATCGAGGCGCTGGATTTGGCCAAGCTTGCCAATTATGACGGCTCGCAAGAAGACCCGCGCTTCACTGGGGAAGGCACGATCGATGGCGTGACCTACGCGGTGCCGAAGAATTGGGGCACCACCGGCTTTGCCGTCAACACCAAGAAACTGACCAAGCCGATGACGAGCTGGAAGGAATTCTGGGACACGGCCATGGCGGAGGGCGACGGCCGGACCATGGTTCATGATTACCAGCTGACCACGATCGGCAACGCGCTGAAATATTTCGGCTTCTCGTTCAACTCGCTGAAGCCGGACGAACTCGCCAAGGCGGAGGAATTGCTGCTGAAGGTCAAGCCGCATCTGTTCGCGGTCTCTAGCGACTACCAGCCGTCGATGCGTGCCGGCGACGCCTGGATGACGATGTGCTGGACCAATGACGGGGCGCAGCTCCACCGCGACATCCCCGAAATCGCCTACGTGCTTGGCAAGGAAGGCGGCGAGATCTGGACCGACTTCTACGCAATACCCAAGGATGCGCCGAACAAGCCTGCCGGCTATGCCTTGCTCAACTATTTGATGAACCCGAAAGTCGCGGTCAAGGAGCACCTGGCCAACGGTGCGCCTTCCACCGATGCGCGGGTCAATGCGCTGCTGCCCAAGGAGGTGCTGGACAATCCGATCCTCTATCCGGCGGCGGATCTGCTGAAGCCGCTCGAATTCGGTGCGGCTGCAACGCTAACCGATCCGGGTCGGGCCGAATTGATGGCACGCTTCAAGTCGGCTTGAACCGGGCAGGCCACAGGCTCGATGCAGGCAACTCCCCGGCGGACAGATGTCCGCCGGCACCGGGGCGGTTTTTTCAATGCGCAGCAATGTCCTCCGTCACAATCTCCTGACCGCCCTGCTGCTCGGTCCAGCAACGGCGTGGCTGGTGGTGTTTTTAGTTTTGCCGTTCGTGGCGATCGCCGTTTTCAGCGTCGGCGAGCGGGCGCCGGAAGGCGGCTATCAGGCCGCTGTCACCTTGGCGCAGTATGCCAATCTTCCGGCGCGGGCGACCGCCTTCTGGAACACCATGGTGCTGGCGCCGGCGGGCGCACTGGCCTGTCTTCTCGTTGCCTATCCGGTCGCCTATTACCTCGCTTTGCGCGCGCCGGAACGGTGGCGGCTGATCCTGCTGGCGCTTGTCGTCATCCCGTTCTGGACCAGCCTGCTGATGCGAACCTATGCCTGGATGTATGTGCTTGGCGGGCGCGGCATCCCAGCTCTGCTGGCGTATGTCGGGATGGAGGACGTGCGGCTGATCAACACGCCGGGAGCGGTTCTGCTCGGCATCGTCTATGGTTATCTGCCGCTGATGATCCTGCCGATCTATGTCAGCCTCGAGCGGCTCGACCGCCGGCTGCTGGAGGCCTCCGCCGATCTCGGCGCGACGCCGATTTCGACATTCCTCGGCGTGACGCTGCGGCTGTCGCTGCCAGGTGTGATGACCGGCTTCTCGCTGGTCATGATCCTGCTGCTCGGCGAATATCTGATCCCGACGCTACTCGGCGGCGGCAAGGTCTTCTTCATCGGCAACGCGCTGGTCGATCTGTTCCTGCAATCGCGCAACTGGCCATTTGGATCGGCAATCGCCATCACACTTGTGGCGGTTTCAGTGGTCGTGCTGCTTGCCGCGAACCGCATTTCGACCCGGCTTTCGGGTGCCCGCCGGGTGGATCTGATCTGATGCGTGCCTTCGTCGTTGCGGTCTTTGCCTTTCTCTACCTGCCGATCACGCTGGTGGTGCTGTTTTCGTTCAACGCCGGCCACCACGCCAGCGAGTTCACTGGCTTCTCGATGCAATGGTACGGCAAGGCCCTGGCAAACCCGTTCCTGGTCGAAGCGCTGAAGAACAGCCTGTTCATCGCCACGACCAGCGCCTTGCTGGCGGCGCTGTGCGGCACGGCCGCCGCGCTTGGCCTGGCGCGTGTCGGGGCCCGGACGCTGGCCGTCTTCGATGCCCTCCTGGGTGCTGCGATCGTCGTTCCTGGCGTCGTCATCGGCATCTCGACGCTGGTCGCGCTGGTCCAGCTATTCGGGGTGGTCAACCCGTTTGTCGCTTCGCTGTGGCCGAACGACCAGCCACCGCGCCTGGCGCTCGGCTATGGCTCGATCATCGCCGCGCACGGGCTGTTTTCGATGGCGCTGGTGGCGATGATTGTCAGCACGCGCCTCGGCAGCCTCGACCGCAATCTGGTCGAGGCCTCGAGCGATCTTTACGCCACCCCGCTGACGACGTTCCGCAGCATCGTGTTGCCGCAGATCATGCCGGCGGTGATCGCCGGCTTCCTGCTCGCCTTCACATTCTCCTTCGACGATTTCATTGTCGCTTTCTTCGTCGCCGGCGCACAGACGACATTGCCGATCTATGTCTTCGCCTCGATCCGGCGCGGGGTCACGCCGGAGATCAATGCCATCGCGACGATCGTGCTCGTCGCCTCCGTTCTGCTCGTGGTGCTTGCCCAATGGCAACTGCGCCAACGAAAACCATCACACTGAAAGACAAAAACATGATTCTGAGAGATCGCATCGCCGTGGTGACGGGTGCCGGGTCGGGGATCGGGCGTGCCGGCGCCATGATGATGGCCAGGGAAGGCGCGCTCGTGGTGATCGCCGACAGGGACCAGGCGGCGGGGGAAGCAACCGCTTCCGACATTCGTGCGGCCGGCGGTCGGGCCGAGGCCGTCGCCACCGACGTCGGCGAGGATGCGGCGGTCGAGCAGCTCATTGCGGGAACGCTGGGCCGGCATCGGCGGATCGACATCCTGCACAATCATGCCGGGATCCAGGTCGGCGGCACGCTGACCGAAGTCGGCGCCGACGGCATGGATGCCTCCTGGCAGATCAATGTGCGGGCGCAGTTCCTCGCGGCCAGGCTGGTCATGCCGTCGATGATCGCGCAAGGCGGCGGGGTGATCCTGAATACCGCCTCGAATTCGGGTGTGTTCTACGACCGCGAAATGATCGCCTACGCAACGTCAAAACATGCAGTGGTAGCGATGACCCGGCAGATGTCGCTCGACTATGCCAAACACAATGTCCGCATCAACGCGCTGTGCCCCGGCTGGGTCAATACGCCCTTCAACGAGCCGTTCATCGCGCAGATGGGCGGGCGGGCGGCGATCGAGAACTATGTCCGCACCAAGATTCCCATGCAGCGCTGGGCCAGCGCGGAGGAAATCGCCGAAGCGATCCTTTTCCTCGTCTCCGACCGCTCGTCCTTCATGACCGGTCAGGCGCTGGTTATCGACGGTGGAGAAAGCATCGGCTGATCCGCCGCTCCCGGCGGGCGGCAGCTGAAATTCTCTTTGGCCTAACGGCCGGCGGCGAGATGTGCTTTCGTCTCAAGGAGAATGCGGCCAACATGGCTGGGTCGGGAGCAGAAATCATCAGCGCAAACGGGAAGGCTGCATAATGGCCGAGGCCTATATCTGCGACTACATCCGCACGCCGATCGGACGCTTCGGCGGTTCGTTGTCGGCGGTCCGTGCCGACGATCTCGGCGCGATACCTCTGAGGGCGCTGGTCGAGCGTAATTCGGGCATCGACTGGGCCGCCATCGACGATGTCGTCTATGGCTGCGCCAACCAGGCCGGCGAGGACAATCGTAATGTGGCGCGCATGGCGCTGCTGCTGGCCGGCCTGCCCAAGGAGGTTTCGGGCTCGACCGTCAACCGTCTCTGCGGTTCGGGCATGGATGCGGTGATAATTGCTGCCCGCGCCATCAAGGCCGGCGAGGCGGAGCTGATGATATCAGGCGGCGTCGAATCGATGAGCCGCGCTCCGTTCGTGCTGCCCAAGGCAGAGACCGCCTTTTCGCGCAATGCCGAGATTTACGACACCACGATCGGCTGGCGCTTCATCAATCCGCTGATGAAGAAGCAATACGGCGTCGATTCGATGCCGGAGACCGGCGAGAACGTGGCGGAAGAGTTTGCCGTCTCCCGCGCGGACCAGGATGCGTTTGCCGCACGCAGCCAGGACAAGGCGGTGGCGGCGCAGGCCAATGGCCGGCTGGCAAAGGAGATCACGCCGGTGACGATTCCGCAGCGCAAGGGCGAGCCGGTCGTTGTCGACAGAGATGAGCATCCGCGCGCGGGTACGACCGTCGAAGGGCTGGCCAAATTGCCGACGCCGTTCAGGCAAGGCGGTACGGTCACGGCCGGCAATGCGTCGGGCGTCAATGACGGCGCGGCGGCGCTGATCGTCGCCTCGGAAGCAACCGTGAAAAAATACGGGTTAACGCCGATCGCCCGTATTCTCGGCGGTGCCAGCGCCGGCGTGGCGCCGCGCATCATGGGCATCGGCCCGGTGCCGGCCACGCAAAAGCTATGCGCCCGGCTCGGCCTGACGCCGCAACAGTTCGACGTTATCGAGCTCAATGAGGCCTTTGCCTCGCAAGGCATCGCCGTGCTACGCCAACTCGGCATTGCCGAGGATGCGGAGCACGTCAACCCGAATGGCGGCGCCATCGCGCTCGGTCATCCGCTCGGCATGTCCGGGGCGCGCATCACCGGCACGGCGGCATTGGAGCTGCGCGAACGCGGCGGCCGCTACGGCCTCGCCACCATGTGCATCGGCGTCGGCCAGGGCATTGCGGTGGCGCTGGAGAGATTGTGAGCAAGCGTCGATTTGCCGGGCCATTTAATGGCGCGTTCCGCCCACTCAAATTTGACCATGTGGACAAAAGCCGGGGACCGCTCCATAGTTCCTTCGCCGATATTCCGGAGAAGAGAGCCGGCTCGACACGGCGCCAATCAGAGGGGCATGCAATGGACAACGGGAAGAGCAGAATCCAATCGAAACGCGAAGGGCTTTCGCGCCGCAACGTGCTGGAGCTGGGCGCGCTCGGCCTGGCGGCGATGCTGCCGGGCAGCGCCTTTGCCAAGACCAAGAAGCTGAAAGTGGCGGCGATCTTCGCCACGCCGATCGAGGAGCCGTGGGACAACCAGATCCACGTTGCCCTGCAGAAGGCCGAGAAGGAACTCGGCATCGAATACAAATGGTCGGAGAAGGTGCAGACGGCCGATTTCAGCCGCGTCATGCGCGAATATGCGCAGGGCGGCTATGAGCTGGTGCTGGGCGATGCCTTCGCCGCCGAGCGCGAATCGCGCAGGACCGCCAAGCAGTTCCCGAAGACCGCCTTCCTGTTCGGCTCCGGCGCCGGGCCGGCCGAGCCGAATTTCGGCGTCTTCGACAACTGGATCCACGAGCCGGCCTATCTGTCCGGGATGATCGCCGGAAAGATGTCGAAGTCAGGCACGGTCGGCGCCGTCGCGGCGATGGGCATTCCGGAAGTGAACCGGCTGGTCAACGCTTTCTTTGCCGGCGCCAGGGAGGTCAATCCCAACATCAAGAAGAAGGTCGCCTTCATCGGCTCGTTCTTCGATCCGCCAAAAGCAAAGGAAGCGGCCGTCGCCCAGATCGATGCCGGCGTCGACGTCATCTATGCCGAGCGCTTCGGCGTCATCGAAGCGGCGGCGGAGAAGAAGATCCTCGCCATCTCCAACATGTCGGACCAGTCGAGCCTCGGCCCCGACACCGTGATCACCGGGCCGGTCTGGGACATGTATCCGACCGTCGAGCAGGCGATCAAGCTGGTCAAGGCCGGCGTGTTCACCGCGCAGGATTACGGCGATTTCTCGCGCATGGCCAAGGGCGGCTCCTACCTCGCGCCCTACCACAAGTTCGACAAGACGCTGCCGGCCGAGGTCAAGGAACTGGTCGAGAAGAAGAAGGCAGAGATCCTCGACGGCAATTTCCGCGTCGACGTCGATGAGAATACGCCGGTTTCGGACTAGCGCTCTGTCTTTTGGGGTTGGTGCTTGTCGCACCCCCCTATGGCCGGCCATCTCCCCCTCAAGGGGGGAGATTAGCAGCTTCGCCGACAGCGCCCTCCTCTTCAGCGTTGACGATTTGCGAAAGCAGAAGTGACATCCGATCTCCCCCTTGAGGGGGAGATGGCCGGCAGGCCAGAGGGGGGTGCAGCGCATCCCGGCCAAAGCCAAATCGTAAAGCCAATTCCGATCGGGAGCACCCTTGTCAACGCCTGCCCCTCTCATCGAAATGCGCGGCATCTCCAAGAGCTTTGGCGCCGTCAAGGCGAACGAGGCCGTCGATCTCAGCGTCGCGCCGGGTGAAATCCTCGGGCTGCTCGGCGAAAACGGCGCCGGCAAGACGACGCTGATGAACGTGCTGTTCGGCGCCTATGCGCCCGATGCCGGCGAGATCCTGGTGCAGGGCCGGTCGGTGGCGATCAACAGTTCGGCCGATGCGCTGGCCGCCGGCATCGGCATGGTGCACCAGCATTTTCATCTCGCACCGCGGCTTTCGGTGCTGGAGAACCTCTTGATCGGCATTCCCGGCAGATCGGGCCGGATCGACCGCGCCGGCGGGCTGGCGCGGCTCGCCGAGATCGGCCGCCAGCACGGGCTGACGCTCGACCCGGACCTCCCCGTCTCGGCGCTGTCGGTCGGCGAGCAACAGCGGCTCGAAATCGTCAAGGCGCTGTTTCGCGGCGCAAGGCTGCTGATCCTCGACGAGCCGACGGCGGTGTTGGCACCAACCGAGGTCGACGGGCTGTTTTCGGCGCTGCGCTCGATGGCGGCACAAGGGCTCGGCATCATCTTCATCTCGCATAAGCTCAACGAGGTGCGAGCGCTGACGCATCGCTGCGTCGTGCTCCGGCATGGGCGCGTTGCCGGCCGCGTCGATGCGCCGGCCAGCACCACGTCCTCGGAGATGGCGCGACTGATGTGCGGCCACGAGATCGTGCCTCCGGCCAGAGGACCGTCGATGCCCGGTGCGGCCGTGCTGACCCTCGACGGTATCTCGACATCTCATCATTCCGGCATGGCGCTGCGCGATGTTTCGCTGTCGGTTCGTGGCGGCGAGATCCTTGGCATCGCCGGCGTCTCCGGCAATGGCCAGCGCGCGCTTGCCGAGGTCATCTCCGGCGTGCGTGCGCCCGATGCCGGGAAGATGACCATAGCCGGCAAAACGGTTTCGCGGTTCTCGCCGAGCACAGTGCAGGCGCTCGGCCTCGGCCGCATCCCGGAAGACCGTATGACGACAGGGCTGGTCACCAATCTGCCGCTCGCCGATTCGATGGTGCTGCCGCGCATCGGCACGGCGGCGTTCAGCCGCAACGGCCTGCTCAAGCCGGATGCGATCCGCGCCTTCGCCGAGGCACAGATCAAAGCCTACGATATACGTTGCCCGGGGCCGATGACGCGCGCCGGGGCGCTTTCCGGCGGCAATCTGCAGAAGGCGCTTTTGGCGCGCGAACTCGCCTTCGATCCGAAGGTGCTGATCGTTTCGCAGCCGACTCGCGGCCTCGACATCGGCGCCGCGCGCTTCATCCACGAAAAATTCCTCGACATGCGCGCCAAGGGCTGCGGCATCGTCGTCATCAGCGAGGATCTGGAAGAGTTGCTGATGCTCTCGGATCGTATCGCGGTGATGTATGAGGGCCGCATCGTCGGCACGCTGAACAGCGCCGACGCCAGCATCGCCAGACTCGGGTTGATGATGACCGGAGCGGAGGGCCATGCCTGATGTTCCGTCTCGAGGCCCGCACCTCAACGCCCGCCTGGTTCAATCTGGCGCTGCCGCTGCTCGCCATCGGCGCGACGCTGATCCTGTGCAGCGGCCTCATTGCACTGGCTGGCGCCGGCGTCGTCGAGGCTTATGGCGTTATGTTTTCGGCGTCGCTGGGCGACAGCTACGCCGTCACCGAAACGCTGGTGCGTGCCACCCCGATGATCTTCACGGGACTTGCCGTGGCAGTCGCCTTCCGCGCCAAATTCTGGAATATCGGCGCCGAAGGGCAATTGCTGGCTGGTGCGGTGGCGAGCTGTGCCGTCGGTGCAATCCAGATGCCGGGGCCGCTCGCCATGCTGCTGATGGCGCTGGCGGGTGCCGCCGCCGGCGCGGCCGTCGCCCTGATCCCCGCCACGCTGCGGGTAAAATTCAGGGTCGATGACGTGGTCAGCTCGCTGCTGCTCAACTCGGTCATTTTCTACGCACTGATGGCGCTGATCGAAGGGCCATGGAAGGACAGTTTCAGCGGCTACCCGATCTCGCCGCCGATCGAGGATACGGCCAATTTTCCAGTGCTGCTCGAAGGCACGCGGCTGCATCTCGGGGTCGTCGCGGCGCTGGTCGCCGCACCGGTCATCTGGTTCGTGGTCGCGCGCACCACGCTCGGCTTCCGCATCAGGGTCACCGGCGAAAACCCCGAGGCGGCGCGCTATGGCGGCATCAATGTCGAGCGGGTGCTGATTTCGACGGCGCTGCTGTCTGGCGCATTGGCCGGCCTTGCGGGCGTCGGCGAGGTCGGCGGCGTGCATTTCCAGGTGATGAGCGACATCTCGCCGGGCTATGGCTATTCCGGCATCGTCGTCGCCATGCTGGCGAGGCTCAATCCGCTCGGCGTGGTGCCGGCGGCGATCTTCCTTGCCGCCGTCATGACCGGCGCCGAGGCGATGTCGCGGGCGACCGGCGTTCCGGCCTTCCTCAGCGATGTCATCCAGGGAACTGCGCTGCTCGCCATGCTGGTGGCGCTGCTGTTCACCGCCTATCGCATCCGTCGCGTGGGAATAGCCAAATGAGCGTGGTGCTGGAACAGATCTTCCAGGTCGGCTTCCTTGCCGCGATCATCCGCATCGCCACGCCGCTAGCCTTCGCGACGCTGGGCGAGATGTTCTCCGAGCGCGCCGGGGTGCTCAATCTCGGCATCGAAGGCATCATGCTTTTGTCGGCGATGACCGGCTTCACCGCGGCGAGCCTCAGCGGCAGCCTCTGGCTTGGCGTGCTAGCGGCGGTGCTGACCGGGGCGCTGATGGGCGCCGTGCACGCGCTGTTCACTGTAGCGCTCGGCCTCAGCCAGCATGTCTGCGGCATCGGCGTGACGCTGTTTAGCTCCGGCCTTGCCTATTTCCTCTACCGGCTGATCTTCGGCCAGCAATCGGTACCGCCGAACATCAAGGGATTCGAGACGCTGCCGATCCCGATCCTGTCCGGCATTCCGGTGCTTGGGCCGGCGGTGTTCAACCAGTTCTCGCTGGTCTACATGGCGATGCTGGCCATACCGCTGGCCGCCTTCGTGCTCTACCGCACGCCTTGGGGCCTGTCGGTGCGCATGGTCGGCGAAAACCCGCGTGCCGCCGATTCTGCCGGCGTCAGCGTCATTGCAACACGCTTCCAGGCGGTGATCCTCGGCGGTGCCTTGATGGGGTTGGCCGGTGCCTTCCTGTCGATGGCGCAATTCAACGCCTTCACCTTCGGCGTGGTTTCGGGGCGTGGCTGGGTGGCAATCGCGCTCGTCGTTTTCGGCCGCTGGGATCCGTGGCGATCGGCAGGCGCGGCACTGCTGTTTGCCTTCGTCGATGCCCTGCAGTTGCGCATGCAGGCGAGCGGGCTTGGCCATATCCCCTACGAGGCCTTCCTGATGCTGCCGTTCATCTTCACCATCGTCGCTATGGCGGTGATGTCGCGCAATGCGGTAGCCCCGTCGGCGCTGCTCAAGCCGTTCCGGCGCGAAGAGCGGTAGCGGCGCTTCGCCCTTCACATCGCGGTAAAGCCGTTATCGACGAACAGATGGGCGCCGTTGACGAAGCTGGCCTCGTCGCTGGCCAGGAACAGGGCTGCCTTCGCGACCTCTTCCGGCTCGCCAATCCGCCCTTGTTGCGCCGCCATTGCCGCGTCGGAGACATCGACGCCGAGTTTGTCGAGATCGGCGACCTCACGCAGGCCATGCGGTGTCCTGATGAAGCCTGGACAGACCGCATTGCAGCGGATGTTGCGGTCGCGGAACTCGACGGCGATGGCACGCGCGAACATATGGCAGGCGCCCTTGGTGGTGTCGTAAAGCACCTCCATCGGCGTCGCCGCCACCGCCGAGATCGACGAGGTGCAGACGATGGAACCGCCGCCGGCGGCGATCATGCCGGGCACCACGGCACGCGTCATCAGGAACATCGAACGCACATTGACGGCATGCAGCCAGTCCCATTCCTGCAGCGTGGTCTCCAGGCAGGGTTTGATGACGAGGGTGCCGGCGTGGTTGAACAGAACCGTGACCGGGCCGAATTTTTCCGTCGCGCCCTTCACCGCCGCTTCGACCTGCGCCTCATCCGATACGTCGGCGACCCAGTGCTCGGCGACATGGCCGCGTTGCCTGATTGCCGCTGCGGTGGCGGCGGCTGCTTCGCCGTTGCGGTCGACGATCGCCACCTTGGCGCCCTCGGCCGCGAAAAGCTCCGAGGCCGCACCGCCCATTCCCGTCGCGCCGCCCGAAATGATGGCGACCTTGCCGGCCAGTCTTGTCCCCATGGTTTGCTCCCTGCAGCCTTGCCGTGACGTCGCGGCTTTCCGCTGAAGCGATGCTATCCCTCATCCATTGGATGGCCAAGAAGCCACAGACACATGGACCTGACGTTTCCTGCCGTCACCCCGGCATGCCGCAAAAGGCAGCGCTAAGCAATAAAAGCACTAATGTGTCTATTATTTGGAGAAAATTGTTCTAAGGATCGCGCGAAAATAGCACTCGACAAAGTCTACTGATTTTATAGATTAAGCGCCGAGACGGAGGTCGATATGTCCTATAGCCAGAACGCTCAGACTGCCCGCAAAGGCCAAAGGCTGGGTTCCGACCAGGTGTGGCGGCCGGCCTATGCCGGCGCTTTCGCCTATCTCGTCTTTGCCCTTGCGTTTGTATTCACCGGGGCAGTGGTACTGGGGCTGATCCCCTGATTGTCAAGGCTCTGATCATCGAGGCTTCCTCGGGATAGCGGCCTGCCGTTTGCAGAAATTCCGGAGTTGATGAACCGAATGCCGGTGCGCTTTTGCGCGCCCTGATTCCAACGTGATGGAGGAGATGGCAATGCCAATCGAGTTCACGCATGTTCCCGGTAAGATCCACGCCACCAACGCCAGCTTTTTCTACGACTTTGTCGAGACCGCGACGAAGCTGTCACTGATCGAGGATGCCGGATTCCGGAAGATCGTCATCGACGACCAGGCCGGGCTGCTGACCAATATGGACCTTGCCGCCCAGACGCTGGACCGGACCTCCTCCCTCGAGGTCGTGCTCACGCATTGGGCAGGCGTGATCGAACCAACCGTGGCGGCGCGGCAGCTCGCTGCCCTCGACGCGAGAAGCGGTGGCCGGCTGTCGCTCAGGATGCTCAGCGAGCCGCTGAGCGACGACGATGCCGAGGCACGTCCGGCCGGCCACACAGTGGTCTGGCAACGCATCGATGAATATCTGGTGCTGCTGAAGCGGTTGTGGTCGAACGACAGGCCGTTCGACCATGAAGGCACCTTTTACAGCATCAAAGGCGGCTATGTGCCGCGCAAGGGGCCGCATGGTGCCGATGTGACCATCCGCATGGGCGGACAGTCGGGCACGGCGCTCAGGGTCGCGGGCAGGCATGCGGATGTGTTCGAGCTGGCGCCGGGCTCGCTTGCAGAAATCCGCCAGTCAATGGAGCGCGTACGCGGCGCCGCCGCCGAACACGGCCGGGCCGGCAAGCTGCGTTTCGCGCTTCCCGTCCGAATCCGTACGGAAGACAAACCGGCCGCTTCCTGCCAGAAGGCGCTCGAACTTGCCGGGCCGCCGGCGCAGGTCGCGCTGTCGCTGCTTTCCTACGCCACTTTGGGGATCAAGGAGTTCATGATCGTCGGCATCGACAGGCCACGCGAGATTGCGACCGCCGGCCGCGAGGCGATCGCACTGCTGCGCAATTCGCTGGCACGGCGCGAGGCCGATGTCCCTCAGCCGGGGGCGTTTGCGTCACGCGCGACACAGGGAGCACGCGCCGGCTGCTGAAGAGCCACCGTCGTCCCGCGCCTTGGTGACGGGTCTACCACCATTCCGGGAAAGCCGCGTGAGCCGCCCTGGCCAGCGTCGGTATTTCCTGATCGGGAACGGAGCTGTAGGGCCAGAGCAGTCGCGGGCCGAGCGGCGCCCAGCCGCCGGCCGCCGCCATCGCCTTATCGAGTGCTGCATCACCGACATTGTAACGGGTGCGAAACGGTAGGACATGTGCGGCGAGGAAGGCCTGTATGCGGGCCTCGACCTCGGCAGCGGCGGCCATGTCGGTGCGGATTATCTGCCACCACATCATCGCGCCCTTCGGGTTGAGGCAGGCAACGTTGGAATAGCTGCCATGGGCCCCTCCAGCATAGCCTGTTGCCAGCGTGTGGCCGGGGACGAAGACGGAAAATCCGTCCAGTTTGCGGCGCATGTCGGCATACCAGCCGGCGTCGCCGCCCGGCAGCTTGGCGCCGACCAGCGATGGCACGGCCGCACGCAGACTGGCGATGCCGTCGAGCGTCAGGTGGCGCTTGGCGTGCGGCGGATTGTAGAGCACCAGCGGCGTTTCAGGCGCGGCGTCGCACAGGCCGCCGGCAAAGCGCATGACCTCGTCGTCGCTGGGCGGCCACCAGTCGGGCAGCGTGAACTGCACCGCCGCCGGGCGAAGTCCGGCGACCCGCGTCAGTCGCTCCAGCGCGACGCGCGGATTGGACTGGCTGATGCCGATCTGGAAAGGAAGGCGCGCGCGGCCGGCTATGGTTGCGACCAACTCACAAAGCCGGTCGAATTCGGGCTCGGTCTGGCAATGGAATTCGCAGGCCGTGCCATTGGAATAGACGCCGTCGACGCCTGAGGCGCAGAGTCGGGCGATCGTCTCTTCCGTCGCC
This sequence comes from Mesorhizobium sp. M0145, assembly GCF_040322355.1. Classification (NCBI taxonomy): domain Bacteria; kingdom Pseudomonadati; phylum Pseudomonadota; class Alphaproteobacteria; order Hyphomicrobiales; family Phyllobacteriaceae; genus Mesorhizobium; species Mesorhizobium sp. M0145. Next base: position 111,912 of record NZ_JAMYTK010000016.1, on the reverse strand, counting down.
TGCCAGTCGATCGCTCCGCGATCGTCGATGGCCAGCATCACCGCGCCCCAGATGCCGCGCGGTGCGTGTGCGGGCAAGCGGGCCAGATGGTCGTCGAGGTCAGCGTCCACCGGCGATCTCGTGTTCGCGGCGGGTTTCGTTCGACGCGAAGGCAGCCTCGATAATAGCGATGATCTTGCGCGCATAGATGCCGTCGACCGGCACAGGCGTGTCATCGGCAATGGCATCGCGCATTGCGTTCCATTCGCGCACCAGCGCGTTATGCATCCAGTTCGGCTCAAAGGAACCGGGCAGCTCGGTCCAGACCGTCTCGCGGCCAAGCATGGTGCCGCGGTCCATGTCGATGCGCAGCGTTCCCCGCTCGCAGACCAGATCCATGGCATAGGTGGTGGCGCCGGTGCGATAGCCGACGCTCTGCACCTGGCCGATGCCGCCGCCGGCGAAGCGCAATCCGAGCAGAGCGCTGTCGTCTGCTTCCTGGTCATGGAACTTGGCGCCGAGCATGCCGCTCACCGACACGACATCGTCATCCATCAGCCAGACCAGGCGATCGACCGCGTGGATGCCGGCCGTCAACAGCATGCCGCCGCCGGTCGCCTTGCGCAGATGCCAGTCGCGGCGATTGTGCTCCATCCACAGCTTGATGATCCAGCTCGATCCGGCGAGCGGCCGGCCGAGCGCTCCTTCCTCCAGAATTTGCCTGGCCGCCATGCAGGGCAGGGCGAAATGCATAAGGTGGGCGACCATCAGCTTGACGCCGCTATCGGCCACGGCGGCGTTGATCGCATCGCAGGCGGCCACCGTCGGCGCCATCGGTTTTTCGAGCAGGATATGCTTGCCGGCCTTTGCCGCGCCGATGGCCATTTCGGCATGGAGATGGTGCGGGCTGGCAATGAGGACCGCATCCACCTCCTTGTCGTCCAGCAGCTTGCGCCAATCAGTGTAGCCGCGGCCGCCATATTCGGCGGTGAATCGCTCCAACGCATCGGTATTTCCCCGGCAGGACGCGACGAGGCGAATATTTCCAACCTCGCGGATTGCCCGCGCATGGGCTGCGCCGAAATCGCCGGCGCCGATAATTCCTATTCCAATCATGGTCCTGCCTTTTGATAAGCGGCGTCGATCAGCGACATCGCCGCAACATAATCTTCGATGGACACCGGCGGAGGCGCCTTTCTGGCCAGCCGGTCAAGCGTATCGCGCATGAACAGACGATAGCGCGTTGCCGGCAGTTCGACCGGCAAGTCGACGATTGCCGCGTCGTCGAGCGTTGCGCAGATAACATGGTCGCCATGATCGATGAGGGTGGCATTGGCACTGACGATGCGCCACTCGAAGTCACCGCCGGGGCGCATCGAAGCAAAGGTGTAACCGGCCTCGACGATGAACAGCGCGCCGGCCTCGTCTTCCAGCACCAGAAGTGCGTGATCCTCGACCGGGCCGGGATGGATGCGGTTCGCGATCGAAACGCTTTTCAGGCCGAGCTTGCCGGTTGCGAGGCTGAGTGCCGCGTCGACGCCGTGTATGCCGAGATTCCTCAACGCACCCCCGCCACCAACCGCCGGGTCGAGCACCCAGGCGACACCGTCGGCGATGTAGCGTTGCGGCGGGCCGTTGACCAGCCGGAACTGGCAATGCGCCACGGGGCCGGCGCGACCTTGCCGGCGCAGCCGTTCAAGGCCGGCAACGGCCGGCCCGAAACGGTTGGGCAGGGGAACAGCGACAAAAGCCTGGTGCTGCCTGGCAAGGTCGCGCAGCGCCATCAGTTCCCTCGTATGGCTGGCCGCCGGCTTCTCCAGGATCAGCGGTATCCTTGCCGCGATGATCGCACGTGCCCGCGCCGGCACCATCGAAGGGTGCCCCATCAACAGGATCACATCCGGCGGGCTGGAGAGTATCTCCTTGAAATCTTCGATAAACGGCAGGTCGTGATGCGCGGCGAACGCTTGCGCTTGGCCAGGATCCTCGTCCCAGATACCGGTGATCTCCGTGCCGTAAAAGCGTGCGGCGTCGAGGTGTATTTCGGCGTGCCAGTGGCTCGAGCCGGCGAGGGTAATCTTCATTCGGAGGCAGCAGGTTTGTTATGGGCTTGCAGGATATCCTACAAGTGGCTATACGACAAGCAGCGGGCAAGCTTCAGCGGATGATGAAGGCAGTGGGATGGCGGAACTGAAGTCGATCGAACCGTTGAGCAGACCGCCGCTGCTTCACGTCACCGTGCAGGAAAGCCTCAGGGCCTATATCGAAAGCAACCAGCTCAAGGCAGGCGATCCCCTGCCGCCGGAGACGTTCCTGGCGCAGCGGCTCGGCGTCGGCCGCAACTCCGTGCGGGAAGCCATCAAGGCGCTGGAATCGATCGGCATCCTGGAGACACGACGCGGCATCGGCGTGTTCGTCAAGGAGTTCTCGTTCAAGCCGCTGCTGGATAACCTGGCCTACGGTTTGCAGGATTCGCTGCGCGATGTCGAAGAGCTGCGCGAAATCCGTCGCGTGCTGGAAACCGGCCTCATCGCCAAGACGATCGAGATGATCAGTGCCGAGGACATCGAGGCGCTGCGCCAGTTGACCGAGCGCATGCGGCAACGTGCCGAGCGCCATGAGAGCTTCGCCGAAGAGGACCAGCAATTCCATCAGCTGCTGTTCCGCTGCCAGAACAATCACATGCTGAGCGCGCTGATCGACATCTTCTGGACGGCGTTCAACAAGGCCTCGAATTTCACCAATCTCGATAATCCGACGCCGCTGGCGACATGGCGCGACCATCACGAGATCGTCGAGGCTGTCGCCGCCAAGGACGTCGACCAGGCGCGTCGGCGACTCGACGACCATTACCGGGGGATCCAGCAGGTTATCGCAAAAAACCGAACAAGCTGAAGAACAACCTGACTATGCCAAGGGAGGAAACCATGCGTATCAGGACCATCGCATTCTCAGTCGCCGGGCTGCTGCTCGCCAGCATTGCCCCATTGACCAGTGTCCAGGCACAAAGCGCCAAGACCATTGCGGGCGGCTTCGACGTCGGCCCCGGCGGTTTTCCCAAGAACTTCAACCCGCTGGTGGCGACCGGCGGCTACACCTGGCTCAGCACCTATTTTGAACCGCTGGTCATCTACAATGCCGGGCTGGCCGATATCGAAGGCGACCTCGCCAAGGACTACAAGATCAGCGACGACCAGCTGAGCTATACGTTCAACCTGGTCAACGAGACCTGGCATGACGGCAAACCGTTCACCTCGAAGGACGTCAAGTTCACCCTCGAGCTTGCCAAGAACAAGGCCTCCGGCAGCCTGTTTGCCGCCCGCCTCGCCAACATCGCCTCGGTCGATGCCCCGGATGACCACACCGCAGTGGTGAAGCTATCGAAACCGAACGGCTCGTTTCTATCCATCCTCTCGCAGCTGATGATCCTGCCGGAGCATGCCCTGGCCGCTCTGCCGCCGGAATCGCTGGCGACAAGCACCTGGTGGTCGACCACACCGGTCGGCACCGGCCCGTTCAAGTTCAAGCGCTACGTGACCGACCAATATGTCGAACTGGCAGCCGATGACGATTATCGCGGCGGCAAGCCGAAGGTAGACGTGCTCATCAACCGCTATTTCGAGTCGCCGGCGGCGGCCGTTGCCGCACTCCGTGCCGGCGAAATCCAGTTCACCTATGTCGAGCCCGACGATGCGGCATCGTTCAAGAGCGACAGCAATTTCAAGGTGATCGAAGGTGCCTCGTACGTGGTCAACTATATCGGCCTGAACCAGAAGGTCGACCTGTTTAGGGATATCCGTGTCCGCCAGGCGATCATGTACGCGATCGATCGCAACGCCATCATCGACAGCCTCTACGGCGGTGCCGCCGAGCCAGCCAATTGCGGCTATGTCGCGCCGCATCTCGTTCCCGCAGGCCTCGAACCCTATGCCTACGATCCGGCAAAGGCCAAGGCGCTGCTGAGCGAGGCCGGCTGGGACAAGATCAACGGCGACAAGCCGATCACCTTGCTGACCTATTACGGCTCGCCGCAAGCGGCCAATGTGATGGCCGCTGTCCAGTCGATGCTGGCCGAGGTCGGCATCAATGTGGTGCCGCGGGTCGTCGATACGCCGACCTACAACGGCATCGTCTACAAGCAAGGCACGCCGGACTGGAACGCCTTTCCGATGGTCTATGCCGGCCTGCAGAACGGCCCCAACCCGGCCGGCCTCAATCCCGGCCTCAACAAGTCGCAGATCCCGCCGGCAGGCTTCAACACCATGCGCATCGAGTTCGACGATCTGAGCACCGCATTGGACGCCGCGCTAGGCCAAACCGATCCGGCCAAGCTCGATCAATCCTGGCAGGGGGTCTGCAAGGTGATGAACAAGGAGCTACCCTGGGCGACGTTGTGGGTGGCCAACCGCTATGGCGTAGCCTCCAACAAGCTGCATGACTTCGTCTGGACGCCGGCGCCGGGCGGCGGCCCCTACGCAGCTCACCCCGAGCGCTGGGACATCCAGTAAGAAACCCGCAACCAAGCGAGCAGGCGGGACCACTTTGGCGCCGCCTGCCACCGCCACGGAAAGCCCATGTTGAGCTTCATCGCCCGCCGCAGCGCCACAGGATTGCTGATGCTGGTCGCGCTCAGCGTCCTCATCTTCATCCTGTTGCGGCTGGCGCCGGGCGATCCGATCGACGCCTATATCAACCCATCGGTCCCCATGTCGGCTTCCGACCTCGAGGGCCTGCGCGAACGGCTCGGGCTCGATCGGCCGCTTCCCGTGCAATATCTCGCCTGGCTGCGCGCGGCGCTGAGCGGTGACTTCGGCTATTCGATTCAGCGCAGCGGCGTTGCCGTGCTGCCACTGGTCATGGAACGCATCGGCCCGACGGCGCTGCTGATGGGTACGGGCCTGGCGATCGCCATCGTGCTCGGCATTTCCGCCGGCATTTTCAGCGCGGTGCGCCGTAACGAACCATCCGACATCGCGCTGTCGGTGCTGTCGTTTATCGGTATCTCCAGCCCGGCTTTTCTGACAGCGCTGCTCGGTCTCTATTTCTTCTCGGTGCTGCTGCGCTGGGCGCCGTCCGGCGGCATGCAGACCGCGGGTGCGCCGTTCTCGGCGACGGATGTGCTTGCGCACCTCGTCCTGCCCGCCTGCCTGCTGTCCGTCGGCCATGCCGCGCTGATCATGCGTTACATGCGCGCCTCGCTGCTGGAAGTGCTCAACCAGGATTACGTGCGGACGGCGCGTGCCAAGGGCGTGCGCGAGTTCTGGGTGATCATCAAGCATGCAACCCGCAATGCGCTCTTGCCGGTCATTACCTTGATCGGCTCGACTGTCGGCATCGCCATCGGCGGCGCCATCTTCCTGGAAAGCGTGTTCAACTGGCCGGGCATGGGACTGCTTCTGGTCAACGCCGTCGGCACCCGCGATTACCCGGTGATCATGGGCGCTACCCTGGTGATCGGCGTTTGCGTCATCCTGGTCAACCTCTTGACCGACGTCGTCTATGCCGTCGTCGACCCGCGCATTCAGGTGGCATGATGGCAATCACTGCGCCGGACCCAACGGTCGACCCGACAGCCGTGCCGCAAACCAAAGGCCCGCTTCGCCGCGCGTTCGACCGCTTTTTTGAAAACCGCGCGGCGCGTGCCGGGCTTTTGATCGTCATCCCGATCCTGCTGGCTGTTTCGACCTATCCTTTGTGGTGGCCGTTCGGTCCTAACACCATCGACCTCCGAGCAATGAACAAGGCGCCGTCGGCCATTCATTGGCTGGGCAGCGACGGCGTCGGGCGCGACGTCATGGCCCGGTTGCTGCAAGGCGGGCGGATCTCATTGCTGGTCGCCGTCTGCTCGGTCGCCATATCGACCGTCATCGGCTTCCTGGTCGGCGCCGTCGCCAGCTTTGGCGGGCGTCTTGTCGACGGCACGGTGATGCGCCTGGTCGACCTGGCGATGACGCTGCCGCCGGTGATCTTCCTGCTGGTGCTGGCTTCGATCGCCGGCACCGGTATCGCCCCGACCATCCTGGTGATCTCGCTGCTCTCCTGGCCGGTGCTGTCGCGCATGGTGCGCGCCCGGCTGCTCGAACTGCGCGAGCGCGATTTTGTCGTCGCTGCCCGCGGCATGGGGGCAGGGCTGCCGCATCTCTTGTTCCGGCACGGCCTGCCCAACTGCATCGATATCCTGGTCGTCTACGCCACCTTGCAGATCGCCAACGCCATCCTGCTCGAGGCCGGCCTGTCCTTCCTGGGCCTCGGCATCGCACCGCCCGAAGCCAGCTGGGGCAACATGCTCAATCTCGCCCGCTCCACCGTCGTGCTTGAAAATTACCCCTGGCAATGGATGTTTCCGGGCGCCGCACTGGTGCTCACCGTGCTCGCCATCAACTTCATCGGCGACGGCCTGCGCGACGCATTCGACCCTCGCTCCGATCTCAACTGACCTCAAAGGTTCATCAAAATGCCCCTGTTTACCGGCGTCGTGCCACCTGTCGTCACCCCGCTCAATGCCGATTTCAGCATCGACTTCCCGTCGTTCACCCGCACTATCGAGAACCTGCTCGACGGTGGTGTTCACGGGCTGTTCGTGCTCGGCTCGACCAGCGAGGTGGTCTTCCACGACGAGGCGGGCCGCAGGGCCATCCTCGAGCACGCGGTCAAGGTCAATAACGGCCGGGTTCCGATCTTCGCTGGGGTCATCGACCCGACTACCGACCGCGTCATCAACCACGCCCGGATCGCCAGATCGGCCGGCGCCGACGCCATCGTCGTCACCGCGCCGTTTTATACCCGCACCAGCCAGCCGGAGATCGGCGACCACTTCCGCTATATCAAGGATGCGATCGACATTCCGGTCATCGCCTACGATATCCCGGTCTGCGTTCACATCAAGCTGGAGCGCAAGACCACGGTCGGCCTCGCCAGGGAAGGCGCCATTGCGGGCATCAAGGATTCCAGCGGCGATGACGGCAATCTGCGTTACGTGCTCAAGGACATGGCCGACGACCCCGGCTTCTTCGGCATGACCGGCTCCGAGATACTGGTCGATAGCGTGCTGGCGATGGGTGCGCATGGCGTCGTGCCGGGGCTCGCCAATGTCGACCCGCATGGTTATGTCAGGCTGTGGAAGCTGACGCAGGCGGGCCAGCATGCCGAAGCCCGCCTGGAGCAGGAGCGGTTGTTGAAACTGTTCGAGATCGTCTGGATCTCGCTCGGCAGGACCAGCGCCGGCTCGGCCGGCGTCGGCGCCTTCAAGGCGGCGATGAAGAGCCTCGGCATCATCGCCTCGAACACCATGGCGCGGCCGCAGCGCAGCCTGAACGACGAGGAAACCGCAAAGATCGACATGATCCTTCGCGATGTGGGGCTGCTCCGCTGAGTGCCGCGCCGATCCTCTCGATTTCCGGCCTCCGCTCGGTGTTCCGCATTGCGGGGCGCGACATCGCGGCGGTAAGGGACGTCGACCTGACGATCGGCTCCGGCGAGACGGTGGCGCTCGTCGGCGAATCCGGGTCCGGCAAATCCGTCACCAGCCTGTCGATCATCGGCCTGTTGCCAAAGAGGGTCGGACATATCGCCGAGGGGTCGATCGCGCTGCGGCGCAAGAACGGCACGGTCACCGAGCTGACCAGCCTCGATGCCGAGTCGCTGCGCAAGATACGCGGCAATGAGATCGGCATGGTGTTCCAGGAGCCGATGACCAGCCTCAACCCGGTCTACACGATCGGCGAGCAGATCGCCGAACCGATCCGCATCCATCTCGGCAAATCGCACCGCGAGGCAGAAGCAGACGCGGTGCGGCTGCTGGAACAGGTCGGCATTCCCGATCCGAAGCGGCGGGCGCGGCAATATCCGCACGAACTTTCGGGCGGGATGCGCCAGCGCGCTACCATCGCCATGGCCCTGTCCTGCGATCCGGGCTTGCTGATCGCCGACGAGCCGACGACCGCGCTGGACGTCACCATACAGGCCCAGATTCTCGATCTTTTGGCCGAACTGCAGGTGCAGCGCGGCATGGGCATCCTGTTCGTCACCCACAATCTCGGCGTCGTCGCCGAAATCGCCGACCGGGTGGCGGTGATGTATGCCGGGCGTATCGTCGAAACAGGTCCGGTGAGCGAAGTGTTCGCCCGTCCGCGTCATCCCTATACGGCAGGGTTGATGCGCTCGGTGCCGCGGCTCGGCCAGGCCACGGCGCTGAAGGCGGCGGGAACGCCGCTGCCGACCATTGCCGGAAATGTTCCGTCGCTCGCCTTGCTGCCCAAGGGCTGTTCCTTCGCGCCGCGTTGCCCGATGGCTATCGCTGCCTGCCGCGCCGCGGTCCCGCCATTGTTTGGGGCGACGCCGACCCAGCAAAGCCGCTGCCTGCGCTGGGAGGAGCTCTGATGGCCGACGCCCCTTTCCTTTCGGTCAAAAACCTGACCAAGCATTTTGCGCCGACAGCGTTCTCGCGCGGACCCGTCGTAAGGGCGTTAGAGGATATTTCCTTCGATGTCAGGCGTGGCCAGGTGGTCGGCCTGGTCGGCGAATCCGGGTCCGGCAAGACGACGATCGGCCGCTCGGTGCTGCGTCTGATCGAGCCGACATCCGGCCAAATCAACTATGACGGCACCGACATCACCAGGCTGGGTGCCGCCCAGTTGCGCCGCCAGCGCCGCAAGATGCAGTATATTTTCCAGGATCCCTTCGCCAGCCTGTCGCCGCGCATGACGATAGGGCAGATCCTCACCGAAGGCCTGAACATTCAAGGCATCGGCAAGAAGTCCGAGCGGCGGGCGAAGGCCGAGACGGCACTTGCCGCGGTCGAGTTGCCGGTCGACGCCTATGACCGCTACGCCCATGAATTTTCGGGCGGCCAGCGCCAGCGCATCGGCATCGCCCGGGCGCTGACGCTCGAGCCGGAATTCATCGTTGCCGACGAGCCGGTCTCGGCACTCGACGTCTCGATCCAGGCGCAAATCATCAATCTGTTGCGCGACCTGCAGCTCCGGCTCGGGCTGACCATGCTGTTCATTTCGCACGATCTGGCTGTCGTCGAGTACATCTGCGACACGGTCATCGTGCTCTATCTAGGGCGCATCATGGAGGTTGCGCCGGCGGCCGAGCTTTATGCCCGGCCGCAGCATCCCTACACGCGCGCGCTGCTGTCAGCCATTCCGTCGCTCGATCCGCTGGCCAGGCAAGGCCGGCAGGTGCTCAAGGGCGATATTCCAAGCCCGGCAAACCCGCCGTCGGGCTGCGTTTTCCGAACCCGTTGCCCGTTCGCGCTGGAAGCTTGCGCCGGGGCTGTACCGCCGCTGAGGGCGACAGCCGAGGGCCATCTGAAGGCCTGCATCCGCGACGACATCGCTTAGGTTTTTTGCCCTCGCCCTACGGGAGAACTTGGGCGAGATGGACAAGGTCGTCGGCCACAAAGTCCCAGCTCTCAAGAGGCGAGAGATCGGTCGTCTGCGCCGGGCCATGCTCTTTTGGCCGAGCAACAAAGGCGGTTCCGATACCGCATTTTCGTGCCGCAGCCAGGTCGTCATTATGCGCGGCGACTAACACGGCCTCCGCAGGTCGCACCTCCAGGATCTCCACTGCGCGGAGATAAGCCTGCGGCGCAGGCTTGTAGGTGCCGAACACATCCGAGCCAAGGACGGTGTCCCAAGGCAGGCCGGCGCGCTTGGCCATATCCAGCAACAGCCGGGTATTGGCCCCTGACAAAGGCACGATGATGAAGCGTTCCTTTAGCCTCGCAAGGCCTTTCAGCGAATCGGGCCACGGCTCCAGCCGGTGCCAGGCGAGGTTGAGTTCCTCAAGTTCGGTGGTCGGCAGCTCGGATGGGGCCAGCCCGAACTGGACGAGGGTGGCGTCCAGATTCTCCCTGTTGATCACGTCAAGTGAAACGAAAGGCCGGTGCCCCGTCCGCACCGCCTCGGTCGAGGCGTCATAGCGCGACGCCCATGCGTCGGCGAATTCACCGGGATCGACCTGCTCTGCACCAACTCGCGCGAGGAAGGCGCCGGCCTCCCTTGTGATACCGCTGCGCCAGTCAACGACGGTTCCCAGAACATCGAAGAATAGGACTCGAGTGGCGGTCATATTGAGCTTTCCGGTCGGGTTGCGGTTGGTGTCCTGCCGCATCAGTCGCGATAGGACGGATCGACCTCGTCGAGCTGCTGATCAGATAGTCGAAATGTTTAAAAGCCTGATCGCGAAGGTGGTTCCCCCGGGCTCATTGAAACGTCATCGACGCCAACCCATATGCAATCCGCGTCGGATGTTTCCTCCCATTCATCCGGCGCGTTCCCCTCTGAAGGTTTTCGACCTTCACATCTGGCCGGGCTTTGCAGCCCGGCCTTTTTTTGCGGGGTAAGTGAGCGAGCCGAGATCATGGCGCAGGCGTACCCAGCGTATCGATGCGTTTCGCCAGCGCCGCGGGATCGCCAAGCACGCGCAGCGTCTTCAGCCGAGCTGTGCCGCCGGCGGCGATCGAGACGCCCGATGCCGGCACGCCAAGCGCCTTAGCTACCAGCCTTTCCAGCGCTCGATTGGCGGCTCCGTTTTCCGGCACGGCGCGGACGCGGGCTTTTAGATAGCTTCGCCCATCCACCGATGTTTCGATGCCCTCCAGCCTGTCCATCGCCGCTTTCGGCGTCAGCCGGACGAACAGGTCGATGCCGTCGGCGCGAAGTCGAAAGAAACGGTTCGTCCCGTGACTCACATCGATCCGATACCGAACATCGGCTGAACGGTCGTGTCTAGGAACACGCTGATAAATGTCAGCGCAAGCAACAGGATGATCGGCGAGATATCGATCCCGCCAAGGTCCGGGAGGACGCGGCGGATCGGCCGCAATGCCGGCTCGGTCAGCCGATAAAGCATGTTGCCGATAGAGTCGACAAGCTGGTTGCGCGAGTTGACGACGTTGAAGGCGTAAAGCCACGAGAAGATAGCCGCACCAATCACAATGTACCAATAGATATTAATCGCGGCATGCAGCGTATAAAAGACTGCGATCATCGGTTGCTCCTTGCGAACGCCCGACATGTAGCCACTGTAGGTGAAAGCGGCAAGAGCCGCCTTCCGCCGCATGGCGAAGCCAGACAAACGGCCGAGCGGCATTTCGACGACACGCACCGCCTTGACAGGAAACCGCAGCGGCCGATAAAAGCCCCATCCGCTGGACGGGGCTGTAGCTCAGCTGGGAGAGCGCGTCGTTCGCAATGACGAGGTCAGGAGTTCGATCCTCCTCAGCTCCACCAGCGGATTTTTAGAATCCCTTGCCTGGTTGCATGCCGAAGACCCGCTTGGAGTCCATGGCTATCCTCAGCTGAAGCAACCGAATGCATCGCGAGCCTCTGCCGGCTTGGCACTGTCATCGCCGGGTGGTTCACATCGGCGACGTAAAGACCCTCTACACCAGTAGCGTATGCGGCCTATTGCCACTGCGCCTCGTCCTTGCCAGACTTGGTCCGTCTTCAAAACCGAGGGGAATTCACCATGACCAGCGCGACAAGGCGTGATTTTGTAGGTCTTACAGGAATGGCAGCGACTGCCCTGGCCGGTGCTGTTGCAACACGAGCTACCGCTGCGGAAAGCGACGTATCGCCATCGTTCGATGAGGTTCTTCAAGAGTACAATCAAAACAACACAGAAAGGACTAGATCAAAGCTGGCGATCTATGTGGTCCTTTCTCATCTGCACGCCAGTCTCGAGGAGGAATTTAGCGACCTTGGGCTAGAGCTGCCTTTAGGGAAAAAGGCCTTGCCATCGAACCTGCCGGCCAATTTCGCGGACGCGCAGGTTGCACCCCTTCCTTGGCTCTTCAAGCCCTCGGAAGTTACCGACCACGAACGAAACGGCTATGCGACGATTGCAATGCGAATGAACGCAGTGATGGCAAGACACACCGCCGACGTGAGTGTCGGGGTTTCGCATATCATGTCGCACAAGGGATAACCGCGACCTTGCCGGCGAGCACGGCACGTCAGGCGAGCACAACGCCGGCCGGCGATTTGTTGTTGCGGGCGAACCGATTACCTGTTTTCGCGAGGCGACTGCGCTGCGAGAGTCCTCACAATGGATAAATCCTTCCGGGACGCGCCGCGCGAGATAGCAAAGCTCTCGGCACCCCGGCCAGTGGGAATTGTCAGCCGTCCGCGCGTAGTGGCGCTGCTTTCGCAGGCCCTCGACAGCGGTGCATGCTGGCTGGCTGCGCCTGGTGGATACGGCAAGACCACCGCGGTGATCGACTTTCTGGAACACGGCGGGCTGGAACAAGGCGGCCTGAAGCAAGGCGAATCGGCGTACAACTGGTATCGGGTCGACACTGAGGACCAGGACGTTGCGCGCCTTTTCCACTATCTGACGCTGTCGCTCGACGGCAGGCATGCCGGCATGCCGGTTTTTGGTCCGGAATATGCCGACAATTCCGACGATTTCGCGCGGCTGTTCTTCCGCACCTATTTCTCGCGGCTTGATCCGGGCACGATCCTGGTCCTCGACGATCTGCATCGTGCCGATGCGCCAGGCTTTCGCCGGACGCTGGCGATCCTGTTGCGCGAACGCCCCAACACCGTCCGCTGCATCTGCACATCGCGGATGCTGCCCGAGGGCGATGTCGCCGACCTCGTGCTGTCGGGACAGTTGCCGGTCCTCAACCAAACACTGCTGGAGTTTTCGCCTGCGGAGGCTCGCAACCTCGTCACCGCCCGCTCGCAATCGCCGTCCGAGGTCGGCGACATTTCGGAGGCGCGCGGCTGGGCGGTGGGCCTTCTCCTGCTGGCCAACGCCGGAATGTACTACCCGCTTTCGCAGACCGGCCTTGCCGGAGGCGCCGGCCTTCGGGAGATTGTCGGACGTTATTTCCTGCGCGACATCGCGCCGGAGGACCAGGATCTGCTTATCAGGCTCAACGTTCTGCCGGAGATCAGCACGGAGCTTGCCGATGCGTTCCTGGGCTCGCCGCAGGCTGCTCGCCTGCTGGTGCGGCTGCAGCATCGCCAGCTGCTGATCACGCGCGACGGTCCGGGCGGCGCCGCCTTCCAGCTGCATGACTTGTTGCGCGAATACCTTGCCGGCCTACTGGACCGGCGCGTGACGGAAGCGGACCGTTCCAGGCTGCGCGAGCAGGCAGCAAAGGTCCTGCACGAGGCAGACAAAACCGACGCGGCAATCGTGCTGGCGTTGCAGGCGGGCGCCTGGCCGCTGGCACGCCAGCTCATTCTGGAGTGCGCTAACGGCGTTCTCTCGCAAGGGCGCAGGGCCAGCTTCGTCGAATGGTGCAACAGGCTGCCCCCCGACCAGATGGACGGGTGGGTCCATTATTGGCTGGGCGTCGCCTTCGCATCGGACGATGCGAAGGCCGAACCGCACTTCTCCAAGGCATGGCAAGCATTCGAGAACACCGACATGCGCGGCCAATGCCTGACGGTCGCGCGGGCGGTCGTAGTCAAGACCGCCAGCTGGCGTACGCATGAGGGGCTGGCGGATTGGACGCGCCGAGCCTCACAGGTTCTTGCCAAGGGATTGCCGGAGTTGGATCCGGAGGAACTCATGATGGTCAGGCTCGGCATCCTGCGGGCCGTCGATTTCGCCGAACCTGGCGAATTCGACGCCCATGACGCGAAGCGCCTCGTGGATGATATCCAGCAGCGCCTGACACATCTGCCGATCGAGGATTCGGTCGAGTTGCGCCTGCTGGCAAGCGAAGCGCTCATCGACTACGCGACCTCGTCGGGGCAGCGCGACATTTTTGCCAATGCCGTGGACAGCGTTGCCGCCGATCTCGAACATCCGGATATCCCGCCACTGGTGCTCGGCATGTGGCTGGTGTCCTTTGGCTCGGCCAGCGGCCGTTACTTCCCCTATTCGCGGCGCGGTTTTGTCTATGCCTCGGCCGAGGATGCGTTGCGACGCGCAACGGCGATAGGCGAGCAGCACGCCTTACGGGGCGTCGAGTTCAGCGCCCTCTATCAGCTTCAATTGCTGATGAAGCTTCACAACAGGTTCTCGGAATTCAATGCGCTCGTCTCCCGGCTGGGCGAGATCGCGGACAGCAGGTTCACAACCCAGGTCGCTGTAGTCGCCGACTGCCACGCGGCGATGCACACGCGCAACGGCGACTTCGTCAAGGCTTATCTCGACTGCGATGCCTTCATGGATGCGATCGAGCGGGCGAATGAGCCGATGATCGAACGCTGGCCGCATTACGTCACCAAATACCAGGTCCTGCTGGCCGATCGGCGTCCAGCGGAGGCCATTGCGCTACTCCAGGAGATCGTCGAAAGGCTGAGCGGCGGCCCTCGCCAGCGCGTCGAACTCAACATTCTGGCCGCTCAGGCCCTGGAGCAGAAGTGGAACGGCGGCGCGTCCTATGGCAGTCGTCTGGCTGAATTCATGGAGGCGTTGCGCCAGGTCAACCCCTCCGCAATCCTGCTCAACCTGCCGGACCTATTGGCCGATCTGGTCGCCGATGCGCTGGAGCGAAAGATCGACATCGATCTCTGCCGCCGCGTCGTTCGGGCGCGATATCTGGTCCCGCCCGCTGGCCGACCCGCCCAGTGGCCTTGGCCGCTCAGGATCCACTTGATGGGAGGCTTCCGCCTCGAAATCGATGGCGCCGAGGTCGCGCCCGGTGCCAAACCGACCCGCGCGCTCGACATATTGCGCATTATCTGCCTGTCGAGGGACCAGGTCTGTTCGGTGGAAACCCTGCAGGATTGGCTCTGGCCCGACCTCGACGGCGACCAGGCCAAAGCGGCCTTGGAGCAGGCGCTGCATCGTCTGCGCAAATTGCTCGGGCAAGGCGAACTCGTGACGCTGAGAGAAGGCCGTTTGCGGCTCGCTGCCGACAAGGTCTGGATCGATCTGCAGGATTGGGAAGACCGGCTGAAACGCGTCCTGTCGGGCCAAAGAGACAGCGCAATCGAGGAGCAGAAAATGCTGCTGGAAGGCTTTGTCGGCCCGCTTTTCTCGAATGGCCCGATGCCTGCCTGGTCGAACGCCGCGGCCGACCGGGTGCGGGACGGGTTTGTGGAGCTTGCCGTGCGGATCGCCAAACACTGGCAGAGCCAAGGCAACGCGGATCGGGCACGCCAGGCGTGCCGGCGTGCGCTCGATTTCTACCCGGAATCGGCCAAACTCCATGGCACGCTCATCCAGGAGAGCCTCTCCAGGAACGACCATGCCGGCGCCATCGAGGATTACCGGCGCTATGAACGCGCGCTCGCTTCGACCGGCGACGACGAGCCCTCGCCTTTGCTGCGTTCGCTCGTGCGCCCGTTTCTCTAGACCGGTTCGTTTCACGGAAACGCCGAACCGCTCTATCTCTTTATTTTTGCGCAATTCCGGACGGAAAACCGTTCCACACTTTTCCTGGAATTGCTCTGGCGCAGCTCGGAACTCCGTAAGCCGTCCGTAAGTCGCGGTCTGGGAACCTCGGCCCGTCGATCAAAACCGATCACCGGAGGCCTGAAGCCCCCGATACCAACACTCACAGGAAGGAAAAGGTCATGCCGTATACTGCCAGAGCAACTTCGAGAGTGCGTGCCGGCACCATCCGCGCTGGAGCCACAAGACTTTCCGACCAGCTCAGGATCGGGCCTTGGTCGCTCCTCTCGCCCGAAGCTGTCATACAGCAAAAGTACAACTCCCTTGGAGGCGCCGGCTTCGCCGAGATCGACAGGAAGGACACTGGAAAAGCCTGGTATCTCAAGAACGGCTCATGCATTTGTTACAACGATGCCATGCACGACGCCTTTGAGATCCATGGCGAAATCTACAGGAAGTGGATTGCGCTTGGCGGTCTCGCGTGGGGCATTCCCTGCACCGACGAAAGCGGAACTCCCGACGGCGTCGGCCGATACAATCACTTCAACAACAATACCGCTTCGATCTACTGGACACCGAATACCGGTGCTCAAGCGATTTGGGGGGCAATTCGCGGCAAATGGGCAGCAATGGGCTGGGAGCGCTCGGTTCTCGGCTATCCGGTCACCGACGAAACCGGAACTCCCGACGGCGTCGGGCGCTACAACCATTTTGCCAATGCCGGCTCGATCTACTGGACACCGAACACAGGAGCCAACGTGGTGTACGGTGACATCCGCAAGAAGTGGGAGAGCCTGGGCTGGGAACAGTCATATCTGGGCTATCCCACGACCGACGAGACCGAATTTGCCGATGGTGGCCGTGCCAATCTGTTTGAAAACGGCGGCATATACTGGTGGCCCGACACCGGCGCGATCGACCTTCCAGATGTCGTCGTCCACTATACCGGCCTCCATTGCTTCGGCGAAACCGACTGGGATCAGGGATCGAGTGCGGACGAACCCTATGTCATCGTCAGCGTGACAACGCCGCAGATCGCCGACACCAGGCGCAGCCAGGTCTATGGCGACGTCGATGCCGGAGATACGAGACCCGACCTTATGGAAATCTATCGAGGCAAGCCCTACGGCATCAATATCGGCACGGTGCTGATGGAAAACGATTTTGGCGACCCCAACAAATACAAGGACGAGGTGCAGAAGATCGTCATGGGCGTCCATACGGCGGGCACGCTGGCTTTGGGCCTCATTCCGGTGGCAGGACCTATCATTGCCGCGATAGCCGGCCCCGCCCTGGGATCCTTGATGCCATCGATCGGCGGCGCCATCAGCGATCTCTTCGATTGGGGCGATGACAGGATCGGGAGCGCGACAGTGACCATCTCCGCAAAGCAGATGGTGTTGCTCGCGGCACGCACGAACAATACCACCTTCAGCGGGATTGGGTTCAAAGTGGAAACGCCCCTGATTTCCGGCGAGGGGGCTTCCTACAAAGCCTATTTTGGCTTTGTGCCTGCCTAGGCCAATCGCCCCGGCAAAAAAGCTTGCCGGGACAATCAACTTACCAGCCCCGCCTTCCGTTGGCGGGGCTGACGTTCGCGACTGAGAGATTTATTTCCGTAGCGGTCGTCGCAAGGCGCGGTCCAGATGCGGCAGCGGCCGATCAGCATAGCGGGCAAGCTGTCGTTGCCTAACCCCGCACAGCCCGTAGTGCCGCCATGAACGCGGCTCCTTCGGCCGGAACGATGGAGACCGCATTAAGTGCAGTCACCTCAACGACGCGACCGGCCAACGGGGCCGAGCGGGATCGGCGGAAACCGGATCAGGCGGTGCGCAACCCGCCGCCATGACAGCCGAGATCAATCAGGATGGAAAGAGAACGGTGACAAGAGCGGGCATGCATCACACCAGTCCGCGCTTGGCCATCATCGCTTCCGGGGAAGGCATCTTGCCGCGGAAGGCGGTGTAAAGTTCTTCGGGGTCCTTCGAGCTGCCGGCGGCGTAGATGTTCTTGCGCAGCCGCTCGGCCAGCGCCGGGTTGAAGGGATCGCCTGTTTCCTCGAAGGCGGCGAAAGCATCGGCGTCAAGCACTTCCGACCACATGTAGGAGTAATAGCCGGCAGAATAGCCATCGCCGGCAAAGATATGGCCGAAATGCGGGGTGCGGTGACGCATGGCGATGGTGTCGGGCATATTGAGCTTTTCGAGCGTTTCGGCTTCGAAACGAAGCGGCTGGTCCGGCGCATCCGGGTGTGCGTGATAGGCCATGTCGACCAACGCCGAGGCGGTGAACTCGACCGTGGCGAAACCGGCGCCGAAGGTGCGCGCCGCCAGCATCTTCTCGACCAGCGCCTTCGGCATCGGCTTGCCGGTCTTGACGTGCAGCGCATGTTTTTCCAGCACCGCCGGCACCGTCAGCCAGTGCTCGTAGAGCTGCGAGGGCAGCTCGACGAAATCGCGGCTGACCGAGGTGCCCGCGACCGACGGCCAGGCGACGTCGGTCAGCATGCCGTGCAGGGCATGACCGAATTCGTGGAACAGGGTCTTGGCCTCATCGACCGACAGCAAGGCGGCCTCGCCGGCCGGCGGCTTGGCGAAATTCATGATGTTGTAAATGACCGGCTTGGAGCCATCGCCTAGCTTGTAGCCGGATTTCAGCGCGCTCATCCAGGCGCCGGAGCGCTTCGAAGGCCGCGCGAAGTAATCGGCGAGGAACAGGCCGCGCTCGCTGCCGTCGGCATTCTTCACCACGAAAACACGTGCGTCCGGATGCCAGATGGCAATGCCCTTCTTTTCTTCGAAAGAAATGCCGAACAATCGTGTTGCCACGTCGAAACAGGCGTCGATGATGCGGTCGAGCTGCAGGTACGGCTTCAGCTCGGCCTCGTCGAAGGCAAATTTCTCTGCGCGCAGCTTCTCCTGATAGAAGCGCCAGTCCCAGGCAGCGAATTTCTCGTTGCTGCCGGCCTCGGCCGCCAGCCGCTGCAATTCGGCCTGGTCGCTTGCGGCCTTTTCCACCGCCTTTTCCCAGACCGGATCGAGCAGCGCGTGCACCGCCTCCGGCGTCTTGGCCATGGTATCGTCGAGCTTCAATGCGGCGTAGGAAGCATAGCCGAGCAGCTTCGCCTTCTCGGCGCGCAGGCGCAGCATGTCGCGCACCACGTCCGTGTTGTCGGTGGCGCCGCCATTCTGACCACGCATGATGAAGGCGCGGAACGCTGTCTCGCGTAGATCGCGGCGCTCTGAGAAGGTCGAGAACGGCTCGTAGATTGAACGCGACAAAGTGACGGCGTAGCGGCCCTTCTGGCCGCGCATCTCGGCGGCTCCCGCCATCGAGCTTTTCAGGAACTCCGGCAGGCCGGCAAGGTCGGCCTCGTCGAGGAACAACGCCCAGTCGCGCTCATCGGCAAGCACGTTCTGGCTGAAATTGGTGCCGAGCGACGACAATTCCTCGTTGATCGAGGCCAGTCGCTTCTTGCCTTCGGCGTCGAGCCTGGCGCCGGAGCGGACGAAGTTTTTCCAGGTCTTTTCCAGCACCCGCAGCGTTTCGGCATCGAGCTTCAAAGCATCGCAGTGCTGATAGAGGTGGTCGATGCGGGCGAACAGGCGTTCGTTCATCGAGATTGCCGAGAAGTGCCGCGACATCTTTGGCGAGATGTCGCGCTCCAGCGCCTGGATCGCCTCGTTGGTGTGAGCGCCGGCGCGGCACCAGAAGATCGAGGAGATATGGTCGAGCGCCTCGCCGGCAAGCTCGAGCGAGGCAAGCGTGTTTTCGATCGTCGGTGTCCCGGTGTTGCCGGCAATCGCCTCGATCTCGGCCTCATGCGCCTTGAGGGCCGCGTCGAAGACCGGAGAAAAATCGCCGTCGCCGATGCGCGTGAAATCGGGCAGGCCGAGCGGCCCTTGCCATGCGGTCAGCGGATGGGCGGCGAGGTCGACGGTGGACGGCATGGGCAAACTTTCGCTGAGTGGCGGGAGGAGGCGGATCGTCACCGATGTAAGGCGCCGGCCGGTTGCGCGCAACAGCACGCCTGGTTAACGCCGACGCGTGCCCACATGGTGCCGTGAGTATCGTTCGAGCCGAATTCTATGCGTACCAAGATTATTATCTTGTAACCTGCATTTTCCTTCGACTGAGGCTTCCACTCGTATCCTGACATCTGATCCAAAGGAACCTTAATGAGAGTAGAATTCTATGGCCTCACGTTCGACCTACCTGCCGGATGGGTAGATATAACCGGCGATCTTCCAGAGGGGTCGCCACCTACCTTAGCCAAAGAAACGGACGGCGGCGGCGCGGTTCAATTCTCTATTGCGAAGTATCGTAGCGGAGAAAAACCAACCGTAGACTTTAACGTTCTGAGACCATTTATGATTCAGTTTTGCCAAAATAATTCCATAGATGTAGGTCATATCACAAACAACGAGTCTGAAGGTATAATCTCTGTTGGCGTATTGTCAGAGGCCGTGGATCAATTGCTATCTGCCTGGTATTTGTCGAATGGGAATGATGTTGTATTTATGACATACGTCGGTATGGCTAATGACACGGATTGTCTGAAAGAATTGGACGTTGCCCGAGCAATCGTGTCGTCTATATCGTTTTAGAGACTTCGATATTGGGTGGAATTACGGGAATTACGATGACAGTGCGCTTTTTAGACGCGAGATAACGCGGCAATTCCAGCGCCCGTCACCAAAAAAGCCCTGGGCGGAAAACTCCGTCAGTAGCCGTCGCAGTTTTCGGCGATTGCGGCCTGCGAACTGGCGGTGATCTGGTCGTTGGCGACGGCAAAGGTCTCCTGCATCAGCATGTCGTTGCTGGGAAAATCATAGCAGGCGATCACAGTGGTGACGCCGCTCTCCGATTTCTCGATCCGGTGGCGGATTTCGGCCCCGGCGACGGCGCCTTGCCACTCGGCGATCGAGGCGATGAATTCCTGCTTGCTTTGCACGACGCCGAGGTCGTCGAGCTTGATGCGGACGTTGTCGGCGAGCAGGTCCGACAATTCGCTGCGGTCGGCGACGAGCAGTGCCGAATACCAGCGATCGATGATCGCGCTATCGTCGGCACGGGCGAAATCTGCCGAGCACAGCAGTGCCGCAGCCGCGAACGCGTCCCGAAGTCGCGTCATGCCTTGTCTCCTACTCCATCTCCGGCCGCTCGAAATCGCCGGTGTCCTTGTTCATCACCCAAAGCTCGCCGGTCGAGATGTCGAACCAGGCGCCGTGCAGCGATAGCCGCCCCTTGCCTTCGAGGATCGAGACGCAAGGAAAGGTGCGCAGATTGGCAATGGAATAGCGGATCGAGATGCGCTCCAGCGCCGTCTGGCGCTCGGTCGCCGTCATGAAGGTGCTCGACGACACGGTCTCGGCCGCCGGCGCGATCAGGCTCATCCATTTGCCGATGAAATCGCCCGGCGACAATGGGGCGGCCGTGGTGTCGAGCGCTGCGCGGATGCCGCCGCAGCGGCCGTGGCCCATCACCACGATGTTCTTGACCTTGAGGCTCTGCACCGCAAATTCGAGCGCCGCCGATGTCGAGTGGAACTGATCGTCTGGCGCATAGGGCGGCACTAGATTGCCGACATTGCGCAGCACGAACAGCTCGCCCGGCCCGGCATCGAAGATCGCTTCGGGCGCGGCACGGGAATCGCAGCAGGCGACGATCATCGTTTCCGGTGCCTGGCCCTCTCGCGCCAGCGAGCGATAACGCCCGCTCTCGGTGAGATAGCGGCCATTCATGAAATTGCGGTAGCCGGTGAGAAGATGCTCGGGAAGATGGGGCATGGGCAGCGGTGGGAGCCTTTCCGGGTTAAAGGCACGGTTCAATCCCGAAAGGCTCTAGCGCATCGGCCTGAAAATCGGAACCGATTTTCGGAAGGCGGGATGGCGTGGTTTCGAGGTGGCAGCCCGTATTTTGACACAGGTGAACGAACGCCGCCATTAATCGGCCTCAGAACCGCAGATTGGCGCCGGCGCGCAGTAGGAGCCAGTAGAACAGGCCGGTCGCGCCAACCGCCAGCAGCATCGCCAGGAAGAAGCCGCTGGGACTCTCGGCAAATGGCAGTCCGCCTGTGTTCATGCCGAAAATGCCGACGATCAGGGTTCCTGGCAAAAGCAGCGCGCTCATCACCGCCAGCGCCTTGAGGCTACGGTTCGATTCGTCGGCAAGCTCAGCCGCAAGCTCCTCCTGCAGCAGCCTTGCCCGGTCGTTGATCATGACGACCTCGCGGTCGAGCCGTTCAAGGCGCGCAGCAAGCCGGCGCAGAACTTCATGTGCGCCGGCGGAAAGGTTCCAGGCGGAACGGTCTTCGTCCTGGAAAAGCGCTGCCAGGGCCGAGATCGGCCGATGCAGGGATACGGCAAGGCGGCGCACATCCTTCAGCTGCCGTTTTTCGTCGGCAAGCCGCTCGGTCACGAGATGATCCTCGACTGCATCCAGCCGCTTCGTTGCCGCGGCGAGCCGCAGGCTGGTGGTCTTGCAAAAAGCCATGACTAGCATTTCGAACAGCTCGAATGCCGTGGCCGGCCGCAGCCCCGCGGCAAGGGCCGTGTGCACTTCCTCCACTGCCGCCAGCGGATGCCGGCGGCCGGTGACCAGCAGCCGTTCCGAGACCGCAAAATGCAATCTGCCGATGGTCGTCGACTGATGGGTGATCTCGCCATGCAGATCGGCCGAAATGCCGTGGACGACGCCATTCTCATGCGCCAGCACTAGGCTGTCCTCATGTCCTTCGAGGATTGCATGAGCCGACGCCGGCAGCGCGCAGGCATGGCTGACCCAGGAATGGGCGCGCCGGTCGACAAGGTCGACATGCAGCCAGACCCAGCCGCCCGCTGAGGCCAGCGCGGCCTCTATGTCTCGGGGCGCCAGCGGTTCGGGAGCTTTGCCGGGAGCGGCATGATAGGCCCAGACCAGCCCGGGAGCATGATGCTGGTCGTCCGCGGCAAGCAATGTCAGATGCGATGCGTCATTCATGGCCGCCGCCGAAACGATGCACGTTCAGGTGATCAGGGCGGCGCCGGGGCCGGTGCCGCGACATTCTGGTCAAACCCTGCCCCCGCTCAGAACACCTGGCGGAAGATGACGAACAACACGAAGGCAAGACAGATGGAGACCGGAAGGGTCAGTATCCAGGCCATCAGCATGTTGCGCACCGTCGACCATTGCAGGCCCGAGCCGTTCGCCGCCATGGTGCCGGCAACGCCCGAGGACAGCACATGGGTGGTTGAGACCGGCAGGCCGAGATAGTCGGCCGATGCGATCGTCGCCATCGCGACAAGCTCGGCGGACGCACCCTGACCGTAGGTCAAATGGCTTTTGCCGATCTTCTCGCCGACGGTGACGACGATGCGCTTCCAGCCGACCATGGTGCCGAGGCCGAGCGCCAGCGCGATGGCGACCTTGACCCAGAGCGGGATGAACTTCGTCGCGTTGTCGACCGCCTTATGGTAGGTCGTCACCGCCTTCAGGTCGTCTGCCTCCATCGGCAGCAGCTTCTTCTTGTCGATCAGCTTCAGCGCTTCACCGATAAGATAGATGTTGTTGCGGGCGTTGCTGACCAGCGTTGTCGGCAGCTTTTCCACGGACGGATAGGGCGACAACATGGCGCTGGTGTCGTGGATGAAGCTCTGCAGGGCAGGCGTGGTCTCGTCCTTCCAGGTCTTGGTGCGAACGGCGTCGCCGACCGCGGTCGCCGCGTCAGTCACGACGACGCCGGGCTTGACGTATTTGCCGAGTACCGTTTCGACTTGCGTCGCCGCCGATTTGTAAGCTTCGAGATAGTTCACGTCCGGTGTGCGGTTGAGCGCGAAGGCGGTCGGCACGACGCCGATCAGGATGAGCATGATGAGGCCCATGCCCTTTTGCCCGTCATTGGAGCCGTGGGCAAAGCTGACGCCGGTGCAGGTGAAAATAAGCAGCGCCCGAATCCACAGCGGCGGCGGCGCGCTCGACTTGGGCGCCTCGTAGAGCTCGCGGTTCCTGACCAGCAGCTTCATCACCAGAAGCAGCAGTGCAGCCAGGCCAAAACCGACCAGCGGCGAGATCAGGAGCGACAGGCCGACATTGGACGCCCGCGACCAGTCGACGCCGCTGGTGACGGAGCCGGCCGGGGCCATGAACTGGTTGGCGAGACCGACGCCGATGATCGAACCGATCAGTGTGTGCGAGCTCGAGGCAGGCAGGCCGAGATACCAGGTTCCGAGATTCCACATGATCGCCGCGACCAGCAGCGCGAAGACCATGGCCAGCCCCGCGCTCGATCCGACCTGAAGGATCAACTCGACCGGCAACAGCGAAATGATGCCGAAGGCGACTGCTCCGCTGGCGGTGAGCACGCCGAGGAAATTGAAGAAGCCGGACCACATCACTGCAAGCTCGGCCGGCATGGAATGCGTGTAGATCACCGTTGCCACCGCATTGGCAGTGTCGTGAAAACCGTTGACGAATTCGAAGCCGAGCGCGATCAGCAGCGCCAGCCCAAGCAGGATCCACGGCACCGCGATGGTGCTGGTCAGGTCCTGGCTGAGCGCGTAGCCGACATAGGCAAGGCCGCCCAGAATGATGACGGCAAAGGCCGGCAGAAACCATTTACCGGTGTCGTTTGGCCGGTCAAGCGGATGCTCCGGCCTTGGAATTCCTGCCTCGCTTGAAACAATATCGACCACACCCCACTCCTCCTGCGTTGCAGCAAAGAATGGGAGGACGCTATGTCGGCACGATGAAGCCTGTGTGACGGCAGGCACTTTGGGTTGACGCAACGGGCGATCGACGCGACCGAGGCAGTTGAACCCGGCCAGCGCATTCCTAGACTATTCCGCGATCTCCAGCAGGGTCGATATCAGCAGCCGGCGCTCTTCGGCGGAGAGAATGTCCGAACCGAACAGGTTCATGCTGCGAAGCCCTTCGATGGCGAGATAGCAGACCAGCAGCGCCTTGAGGTTCGGCGTTTCCTGCTTCAGCCGCTCGAACAGCTGCCGCCTGAACGATTTTATCGGGGTCAGGAAATCGGGATCCTCGGCAATCGCCGAAAATATCCAGGATGCCGACGGTTTCGATTCCTCGGCATGCTCGGCCGACAGCTTGATATAAGTTGCAAGCGGGCTTTCGCCGTTGACGCCGGCCGTGCGGGCGGACTCCAGGGCCTGCTCGAAGGCGCGCAGGTAATCCTCTACCAGCGCCTGCATCAATTTCGCCTTGGTCGGGAAATTGTAGAGAAGACCACCCTTCGACACGCCGGCACGGCTGGCGACCGCATCCAGCGACAGGCTGCCAGGACCCGTCTCGCGCGCCACGGCGGCGGCGGCGGCGAGAATCTTCTCGCGCGAATTTGCTCTGCGGACTTTCATCAAGGGTTCCCCATTCATTAGCTTAGGCGGAATTGACAAGACCGTCCAGACGGTACAGTAAGATCGCCGTCATTTGAAATTGGGACCAGTCACAGGTATGTGTTCCGGTCGTCCGACCGTTATGCTGGGCCGTGGCCGAGGGGACTGTTCGTGATCAAGCGCTTCATCATCGCCTTCATTCTGCTCGTGCTGGTGTGCGGCGGCATCGTCGGCTTCAACCTGTTTCGCGACAATGCGATCAAACAGTTCTTCGCCACCATGAAGCCGCCGGCCGCGACCGTGTCGACGGTCATCGTCAAACCGATGTCCTGGACGCCCGGCATCGAGGCGATCGGCACTGTCAGTGCCGTACGGGGCGTCGACCTCACCGTCGAAACCGCGGGCATCGTCAAGGACATCCTGTTCCATGCCAATCAAAAGGTCGCCGCCAACGCCGTGCTGCTGCAACTCGACGATGAAGTCGAGCGGGCCGACCTCGTGGCATCGAAAGCGCAGGCCACCTCCGACCAGACGACGCTGATGCGCGCGCTTGAGCTGCAGAAGCGCGGGGTCGGCACCGACGCTACGCTCGACACAGCGCAGGCAGCAGCATCGGTCTCCGCCGCGCAGGTGAACAAGCTGCAAGCGGTGCTCGACCAAAAGCAGTTGACGGCCCCTTTCAAGGGTACCGTCGGTATTCCGAAAATCGACATTGGCCAGTATCTCACACCCGGCACCGCCGTGGTGACCTTGCAGGACATGGACACGATGCGTGTCGATTTCACCGTCCCGGAGCAGCAGCTTCCGCAGCTGAAGATCGGACAGACGGTGCGGTTGGGCGTCGGCGGCGGCGACATGCCGTTCACCGGCAGCATCCGCGGTATCGATCCGAAGATCGACCCGACCAGCCGGCTGGTGACGGTAAGGGCGGAGGTCGGCAATCCCGAAGGCAAGCTGACGCCCGGCCAGTTCGTCCAGGTGCGCGTCGAACTGCCCGAGGAGAACGACGTGCTGGCGCTGCCGCAGACGGCGCTGACCTCCAGTCTGTACGGCGACTTCGTCTTCGTAGTGCGCCCGGCCAAATCCGCCGAAGCCAACGGCGCGGCGCCCGAGGCAAAGCCGGAAGAAAAGCCGGCTGCAGATGCTGCCAAGCCCGCAGCCGAAGCACCCGCGGCAAAACCCGACGAAAAGTCGGCTGCTACCCCAGCCAAACCGGCAGAGGAAGCCAAGCCGGCAGCGGAAGAACAGAAGCCGCAGCTCGTGCTAGCCCAGGTGTTCGTCAAGCCAGGCCGCCGCAACGCCGGCCTGGTCGAGATTCTGGAGGGCATCGCGCCAGGCGACGAAGTCGTTACCGCCGGCCAGAACCGGCTCTCCAACGGAATGTCCGTTGCCGTCGACAACACGATCGATCCGAGCAAGCCAGGGAACCAGCAGGCAGCCCAGCAATGAGCTTTTCCGACCTCTTCATCCGCCGCCCGGTCCTTTCGACCGTGCTTGCCTGCATGATCCTGCTTCTGGGTTTTCAGGGCATCTTCAACCTTTCGATCCGGCAGTATCCAGAGGTTGAAGAAACGGCCATCACCATCACCACTGCCTATCCCGGCGCCAGCGCCGACCTGATCCAGGGGTTCATTTCCGCGCCGATCGCGCGTGCCGTCGCGTCGACCGAAAACATCGACTATGTCACGTCGGCGAGCCGGCCGTCATCCAGCACCGTGACAGTGCAGATGAAACTCGGCTCCGACCCCGACGTCGCGCTGAACGAAGTCTTGTCGAAGGTGCAGAGCGTTCGCGGCGATCTGCCGGACGAAACCAAGGACCCGGTGATCGTCAAGGGCACCGGCCAGCAGTTCGCGATGATGTACATCTCGATGCAGAACCCGAACATGACGCCGGAACAGCTCACCGAATATATCGAGCGCGTCGTGCGGCCGCGTATCTCGACGGTCGAAGGCGTCGCCGACGTGCAGATCTTCGGCGCAGCCGAATATTCGATGCGGGTCTGGATCGACCCGATCAAACTGGCGGCGCGCGGCGTGACGGCGGCGGAAGTGCTGGCCGCCATCAACGAATCGAATTTCCTTTCCGCGCCCGGCGACACCGAAAACGAATATGTGGTTTCCTCGATCACCGTTCGCTCGACGCTGCAGACCCCGGAGGCTTTCGCTGCCCTTCCGCTCCGCTCGAAAGACGGCAATGTGGTGAGACTGCGCGACGTGGCCCGCGTCGAACTCGCCGCGGCGAACACCGACACCAGGGTCAGCTTCAACGGCAAGCCCGGCATCTTTCTCGCTATCTTTCCGACGCCGGCCGCCAATCCGCTGACCACCGCGGCGGCAATCCACAAGATTGTGCCGACCATTCAGGAGACGCTGCCGCTCGGCATGACGATGGAGATCGTCTACGACTCAACCGAGCAGATCAGCGCGTCGATCGAGGAGGTATTCAAGACCATCGGCGAGGCGGTCGCCATCGTCATCGTCGTCATCCTGCTCTTCCTCGGCTCGTTCCGCTCGGTGCTGATGCCGATCGTGACCATTCCGCTGTCGCTGATCGGCGTCTGTTTCCTGCTGTTTTCAGTGGGCTATTCGATCAATCTTTTGTCGTTGCTGGCCATGGTGCTGGCGATCGGACTTGTCGTCGACGATGCCATCGTGGTGGTGGAAAACATCCACCGCCATATGGAGGAAGACGGCTTGTCGCCGATGCAGGCGGCGTTCAACGGCATGCGCGAGATCTCGTCCGCCGTCGTCGCCATGACGATAACATTGGCCGCCGTGTTCGCGCCGCTGGCCTTCACCGGCGGCCTGACAGGCGCACTATTTCGCGAATTCGCGGTGACGCTTGCCGGCTCGGTGGTGCTTTCGGGTGTCGTCGCCCTCACCATCACACCGATGATGTCGGCACGTATCCTGAGGTCCGGCTCGCACAGCCGCTTCCAGCGCATTGTCGACAATACGTTCGGGCGCGTCGAACACATCTATGAGCGGCTCGTCACCGGTTCGTTGAACTATCGCCCGGTGACGCTGATGATCGTCCTCGCGCTGGTCGCCACGACCGGTTTCATGTTCACCAAGACCGCGAGCGAACTGGCGCCGGAAGAGGACCAGGGTTTCCTGCTTTCGCTGGTGACCGCGCCGCGGTACGCGACGTCGGACTATACCGAAACCTACGTCAATCAGATACTCGGCCTGGTCAAGGATCTGCCTGAGACGCGGGCACAGTTCTCCGCGGTCGCCTTCGGTGGTGGCCAGACGAACAGCGCTTTCGTCGGCTTTGCGTTCAAGGACTGGGCTGACCGCACGCGCAACTCGAAGGAAATCCAGCAAGACATTACGGCCCGCCTGAGCAAGGTGGCGGGCGTCGAAGCTTTCGTCTTCGCGCCGCCGACGCTGCCCGGCTCCGGCGGCGGCCTGCCGATAACGATGGTCGTGCGCTCGACCGGCGACGCCTCGCAGGTGTACGAGGCGGCCGAAGACATCAAGAACAAGGCGCAGGCCTCCGGCCGCTTCATCGTCGTGCAGAATTCGATGACCTTCGACGCGCCGCAAGTGACAGTGACGATTGACCGCGATCGCGCCGCCGCGCTCAACCTGCCGATAGCCGACATCGGCCGGACGCTGACGCTCCTGGTCGGTGGCGCCGAAGTGGCGCAATTCGACCGCGAATCCAATAGCTACGACATCATTCCGCAGGTGCCGCAGCAATTCCGCGACAATCCCGAAAAACTGGGCGAGTATTTCGTGCGCAGCGTATCGGGCGAGATGGTGCCGCTCTCGGCGGTGGTGAAGATCTCGACCAACGCGTCGCCGGCCGCCATCGAGCAGTTCAACCAGCTCAACTCGGCGACGATCTCTGCCTTGCCGCGGCCCGGCATCACCACCGGGGATGGGCTACAGGCGATCGAGGACATTGCCAAGCAAAGCCTGCCCGACACCTTCTTCATCGACTATACCGGTCAATCGCGGCAGGAGAAGGAACAGGGCTACACGATCATCATCGCCTTTGCGGCGGCGGTGCTCGTCATCTATCTGGTGCTGGCGGCGCAATTCGAAAGTTTCCGCGATCCGCTGATCATCATGATGGCGGTGCCGCTGTCGATCTTCGGCGCGATCGTGCCGCTTAATATTGGGCTCGGCACGCTCAACATCTACACCCAGGTCGGCTTGATCACGCTGATCGGCCTGATCACCAAGCACGGCATCCTTCTGGTCGAGTTCGCCAACCAGCAGCGTGAAATGCACGGCATGCGGCGGCGTGATGCGATCATCGCCTCGGCCAAGGTGCGGCTACGGCCGATCCTGATGACGACGGCGGCGATGGCGCTCGGCGTGGTGCCGCTGATCATCTCCAGCGGCGCCGGTGCGGCGGCACGCTATTCGATGGGCTTGGTGATCTTCACCGGCATCCTGGTCGGAACCATGTTCACGCTGTTCGTGGTGCCGATGTTCTACACCTTTATCGCCAGCAAGGACCTGCCGCATCACGCCGAAAAGCCGGATCCGAAGCTGATGCCGGTAATGCCGGATTAGACTGCGCTAATTTCCGGCCCCTGGGAGCGACGAGAAGCATCGCTCACTTGACGATGACGATGCTGGTGTTGGCCGGGCCGAAGACCTCGACGAGCTGGTAGAAATCGGCGGCGTTGTCCGGATGCAGACGCACGCAGCCATGCGAGGCTGGCTGGCCGAGGCGCTTGATGGCGCTTGTCGCATGTACGGCGTAGCCGCCGCTGAAGAACACCGAATGCGGCATCGGGGCGTTGTCGTATTTCTTCGAATACCAAATTTCATGCATGCGGGTCGGCTTGAACGAACCGGTCGGCGTGACGTGCGTCCTGTCGCCGGTCGAGACCTTCCAGGCGAATGTCGGCCGGCCGTCGACCAGGATTTCCATGGTCTGCTGCGATAGCGACACACGCGCGACGATCTTGTTGGCGGCGGCGTGGGCTGCGCCGTTGCCGGCACTGACAAGCAAGGCAGTACCGGTGATGAGGGCGGCGGCGATGTTGATGAGCTTGGCGGAAATGGCAGTGTACATGATGTCTCCCCTATTCTGCCGGTCGGGGCCGGCTCAATTCGATGGGGCGTCATGTTTCAAGCCGATTTCGCTACGTGCTCGTTTGTGTTTCGATTCTGTTTCCCCTGGTTAACAGAAAAGGTCCGTGCAAAGCAGCTTGCAGTTGCACGACGTCGTCATGACGGTGGCGTGTTTGCCTAGGCGGATCGGCCAAACCGCGGCGCGAATACGCGATTGCCTTTCGTTTGATAGGAATTCACCTGACTCCGAAACCGAGCTGCAACAAAGCGCAGCCTCGGCGGCATGATCCGGATACAGCGAACAGGCAAAGTTGACCTAACGAAAACAGCCGGCAACGAACGATCGGAAGCCAACACTGTTTTCGCTACGGTCTGGATTGGTCTGGACAGTTTCCAGCCTGCGCGTCGACCGGCTCAAGCCCCTCTGGCGGGGGCGGCTTAGGGCCGTTGAGGATGCGCGGCGCCTCCGGCAACTTGCAGCCGAGAGGACCGAAGGCCCGCGCCGCAACGGGGGGCTCCGCTGGCGGCGCGGGCGCTTCGGGGGTTCCCCTGAAGTGCCCGTAAATTCCAATTTTGAGGAACGAACAGGATGAAAACGAAATTCGCCGCTTCCGTGCTTTCCGCGCTGCTTTACGTCCAGGGGCTGCTCGGCATTGCCGGCCTCGCCACCGTGCTGCTGAAGGAACGTGCCCATGCCGGCGAGGTCAGCACGAACAGTGACATGCTGTCCGGCCCGTCGCTTCTCGTGGTGCGCTGAAGAGCATCGGACCCCAAGGTGGAAACCGGTTTTGGGAAAATCCGATGCTCAAGACAAGAGGGTGGCCGTCCTGCCTTCAATCGGCGAATTGCGTCGGCGGATCGAACCGGTAACCCGCACCCCGTATGGTGGTGATGGTTTCGGTATCGAGCTTGCGGCGCAGCCGCACGATGCGCGAATCGATCGACCGGTCGAAGGCTTCGGCATTTTCGGCGGGCGCGGCGGCGATGATGTCGTCCCGCGTCAGCACCTTGCGCGGGCTGGCCAGGAACAGCCTGAGCAGCGCCACCTGCCCGGGGGACAGCTGTTCTTCCGTGCCCGAGCGGTGCATGACGATGGCCGATCGGAGATCGACGGTCGCGTTCTCCAGCACGATCAGTTCCCCGGCGCTCCTGCCGCGCCGAGCCAGAAGGCCGCCTACGCGAGCGGCAAGCTCCCTGACATTGAGCGGGCTTTCGACGACGTCGGCGGCGCCGAGTTCGAGCGCCAGAACCTTGTCGACCAGATCGGCCGGGCGGCAGATCAGGATGAAATCCGGTCCACCTTCGCCGCCATGTCGCCTGAGCAGGTCGCGCCCCTCTGCCTGGCTGACGCTGTCGCCGACAACCACGACATCGATACCCTTTTCCGAAAGCAGCGATTCGGCCTCCCACGGCTGTCGCGCCGCGCGGACGTCATGACCGCGCCGCTCGAGATGATCGGCGAGATCGGTCGCAATTACTTCAGCGACGGAAACAAGCGCGATAACGGATCGTGCAGCCATGTTTTTCTACCCCGCATACGGCAACCCAAGAAGAGTGCTGGACATCATGTTTATACCCAATCTACTTTCCGCTGAAAGCGGGAGCGAAAGCATCGTGCGGGCACGAATTGTCATTGTCGAGGACGAGCCCGACCTGAGGGATGCGGTCGCCGAGTATCTCGGCGCCAGCGGCTATGATGTGGCCACGGCCGAAAGTGCGGCGGCGGCGCGCGGCCTTTTGGAAACCCAGTCCTTCCATCTGGCCATTCTCGACATCGCCATGCCGGGCGAGGACGGCCTGTCGCTCGGCCGCTGGATGCGGTCGAAAATGCCGATCGGCATCATCTATGCGACGGCCGCCGGTACCGCGCTCGACCGCATCGTCGGACTGGAGCTCGGCGCTGACGACTACATCGTCAAGCCTTACGAATTGCGCGAAGTGCTGGCCAGGGTGCGCAGCGTGCTGCGCCGCGTTCCGGAGCCGACCGAGCCACAAAAAGCCAAGGCTGAAACATCCGGCGGCCGCCGGTCCGTGAGCTTCGGACCTTTTCACGCCGATCTCGACGGCAGGCTCGTCACCGGCGCCAACGGCGCGGTCATCGACATGGCCAAGAGCGAGTTCGACGTGCTGGAGGTGTTCCTGACGCGCGCCAACCGGCTGTTGACGCGGGCGGCGATCTCCGAGGCGATCGGTTTCGTCGAGGACCCGGAATCGTCCCGCGCGGTCGACATCCGCATCATGCGGCTGAGAAAGAAGATCGAAGCGGACCCAGCCAACCCGAAATTCCTGCGCACGGTGCGCGGCGAAGGCTATATCTTCTCGCTGCCGGTCGGTGAAAATAACTGAGGCCTGGCGGCTTGAGCAAGCCAAGGCCAGGAAATGACCATGACGGCTGAAACAGCACGCGCGGACACGCAGGGCGCCAGGCAGGGTGCGGCGATGGTGGCCGTGCATGTGGTTCGCCGGCTGCGCGAAGCCGGCGATTGGCAGCGCGAGATGGAAGGTATTCTCCAAACGCTTTGCGAAGCCATGGATTGTCACCGCGGCATCCTGTTTCGCCTGCGCGAACTGCCCGGCCAGGGCTTCGCCCAGTCGGTCGCCGCTTATTGGATCGCCCCCCGGTTTGGCGGCGAGCTGGCATCACCGACCGTCATCGTGCAGTCGGTCGTCGATTCGGACCCATTGCTGGAACGGCTGGCGGAGGACGAGCGTCAAGGCAAGATCTTCGCCGGGCACACACGCGATCTCGAAGGCTTTCTGCGGACCGATTTCGAAAAGCAGAACATCAAGTCGTTCCTGTCGGTGTCGGTCTTTTCGCACGGCAATTTGTGGGGCACGCTGGCGGTCAACGACTGCGTTAACGAACGCGAATGGACCGACCAGGAAGAGGCGGCGCTGCACATGGTGGCACTCGCTATTGGCGATGCCATCGAACGATCGCCCTCCGACGCGCATGCCAGTGACGTCATTCGCCGCACCATGCTGCAGGCCTCGCTCGACGCCATCATCGTCATCGACGAGACCGGCTCGATCATCGAATTCAATCCGGCCGCCGAGAAGATGTTCGGCTATCGGCGCAGCGATATCCTCGGCAAGGACCTGCTCGACACGGTCGTGCCGGAATATTACCGCAAGGGCTATGCGTCCGGCGCCGAATATATGTCGGGCCGCGGCGCGCCGATGGTCGGCCAGCGGCTCGAAACGGTCACCCAGAACGCCGCCGGCGAGGTTTTTCCGATCGAGCTGACGGCAACCGAGATGCGGGTCGCCGATCGCCAGCTGATCTTCGGCTCTATCCGCGACCTGCGCGACAGATTGCGGGCCGAGGAGGAAATCAACCGCCAGCGCGAAAAACTGCACCAGAACGAGAAGATGGCGGCAATGGGCTCGCTGCTTGCCGGCGTTTCGCACGAGCTCAACAATCCGCTGGCCGTGGTTGTCGCCCAGTCGACGCTGCTGCACGAATTCGCCGCCGATCCGCAGACCAAGGTGCGCGCCGAAAAGGTGCGCGCCGCTGCCGAGCGCTGCGGCCGTATCGTCAAGAGCTTCCTGTCGATGGTCCGCCTGCACCCGGCCGCACAAGCCGAAACCGACCTCAACCAGGTGATCCGTGCCGCACTCGAAGTGACCGCCTATGGTGCACGGTCGAGCGGCATCATCATCGACACCGATTTCGCCAGCGGCCCGTTGCTGGCCATGGCCGATGCCGACCACGTGACGCAGGTGGCCGCCAACTTCCTCATCAACAGCCAGCACGCCTTGGCCGGCGTTGCCGGCGACCGCCGGATCAAGGTCCGGACGTTTCGCAGCGACCGCGGCAATCCCGGATTCTCGGTCGAGGACAACGGGCCAGGCGTGCCGGAAGCGATACGCTCACGCATATTCGAATCCTATTTCACCACCAAGCCGGTCGGTGTCGGTACCGGCATCGGCCTGTCGATCTCGAAATCGATCATCGAGCGGCACAATGGCAATATCTGGTTCGAGGAGGTTTCGCCGAGAGGTGTGCGTTTTGTCGTGCAGCTGCCGGCGATCGCTGCCGGCGCGGCCGCCGCCGGCGAAGCTCCGTCGCGGTCGAGCGGCTTGCGTCACGCGCTGATCATAGACGATGAGCCGGATGTCGCCGCGTCGCTGTCCGATATTCTGGAGCTGATGGGCATCAAGTCGCGGGTCGTGCCGGCCTGGGTCACGGCCGCCGCGACGCTGAGCGGCCATGTGCCGCCGGACATCGTGTTTTCCGATTTGCGCATGCCCGGCACCAGCGGCATAGCCGCCTATCGCGAGCTACTCGCCGAAATGCCGGGTCTGGCGCGGCGCTTCGTGCTTGTCACCGGCGATCTGATCGGCGCGAAAGGCGAGATCGAAGCGCTGCCGGCGCAGCAGCGACCACCGATCCTCGAAAAACCGTTCAGCACGCTGGATGTGCGCGGCGTGCTCTCGGCCATTGCCGAGCAGGCCGCTCTGGGCGGCTAGACTCCGCGATCTCGCCCCGGAAGAAAAAGGCTCCCGGCCGACATTGCGGCGGGAGCCTGACTGGAGTGCTGGAGGGCGCTCGCAAAAAAATCAAAAAACGTTCGGCGTATCGGCCAGCGGGGCGGCATTGGCGATCATGCGGACCGGTCGTGCCTTGCCCGACTGGGCAGCGATGACGCGCAGGCAATCCAGGCTCTCGGCGCCCCAGGCCTGCCCCTTGCAGGCAAAATCGATCTCCGGCATCGGCAGGCGCGCCGTCTTGGTGGTGGTTGTCGCGCCATTGATGAGGTTGGCCGGCGGGTTCAGTGAGGCGAAGGCCGGACCGACGGTCGGCGTCAACGCCATGCCGGCAAATGCGGCAGCCGCCAGCAGCATGAACATCGCCATCGGATGATCACTGGCGCGCTGGCGCAGCGCCAGCTTCGGGCGCCGGTCGTTACGCTGGGGACCCTGCTGGCGAAGGTCGGTATCGGTGATCTGGATTTTCGTACGCATCGTCGTTTCCTTCGGTCTTCTTCTTTTCCCTGTTGAAACGAACTTAATCGCACCTTGTAACCGGCCAACGATGATGGATTAACGATTGTGTAACCGGCATGAAACCAAGCCCGCGGCCATTCCTGGGCAAACCGATCAGGCGTAGCTGGCAGCACCGGTGGCATTCTCGTTTCCGCTACCCACGGCACCAGATCCACGTCGCTTTTCCAGGCCCACAGAGCGTCGGGCGCTCAACAAGTGTAAGGGGATTAACGTCTGGAATTCCCGGGATTTTCCCGGCTTCGATCATTCGGACTGGGCTCTCGAATCCCGCTCGATTTCCCGTAAAGAATTCGCCCCATTTTCCCAAGCCATTGCATTTCAACGGAAAATATGCTTTTATTGAACGAGCATTCAATAAATAAAGA
Source organism: Mesorhizobium sp. M0145 (assembly GCF_040322355.1). Classification (NCBI taxonomy): domain Bacteria; kingdom Pseudomonadati; phylum Pseudomonadota; class Alphaproteobacteria; order Hyphomicrobiales; family Phyllobacteriaceae; genus Mesorhizobium; species Mesorhizobium sp. M0145. The sequence continues at coordinate 76,878 of NZ_JAMYTK010000016.1, read as the reverse complement.
GCCTTTTATGAACCCGCATCTGCGTGACGTGGCAATCCCCAACGATTGGGATCGGCGGGGGCTGCCGGGCTGGAGCTATCATTCCGACGCCTTGCTCGAACTCGAGAAAGAGCACGTCTTCCGCAACCATTGGCAGATCGCCGGCCATGTCTGCGACGTGCCGAACGCCGGCGACTATCTGACGATGGATGTGGTCGGCGAGCGGGCGCTGATCGTGCGCGGCAAGGATGGCGTTGTGCGCGCCTTCAACAATATGTGCCGCCACCGCGGCAGTCGCGTCGTTGCCGACAGCCAGGGCACTTGCAAGAATGCGCTGGTCTGCCCCTTTCATGGCTGGGTCTACAATCTCGACGGCACGCTGCGCGGTGCTGCCCGCCCCCGTTCCTTCCCCGACCTCGACAAGACCGAATTCGGCCTGATGCCGCTCGAGCTCGAAATCTGGATGGGCTTCATCTTCATCCGTTTCCGCAAGGGTGGGACGCAGCCATCGGTGGCCGAGCTGTTGAAGCCGATCGAAGCCGAGATTGCCCATTACGGCGTCGTCGAGATGGTGCCGTCCTGGGGCATCTGGACCCAAAAGACGCCGGTCAACTGGAAATCGGTGCGCGATGTCGACAATGAAGGCTACCACGTCGCCATGGCGCATCCGGCGCTGCAGGACCTTTACGGTGCGACCTATTTCGACGAGCCGTTCGTCAACGGCGTGTCGCGCTCGTTCGCCACCTACAATCCGTATGCCGGACGGCGCTGGAGCGTCGCGCAATACATCAAGCTCGCACCCGAGGCGAAGCACCTGCCGGAACACCTGCGCAAGGCCTGGATCTACTACGGCATCTTCCCGAACAACGCGCTGTCGATCATGCCGGAATCGGTGCAGTTCTATCAGGAATTTCCGCTGTCGACGGGTGAGACGCTGCTGCGCGGCGCCATCTACCGCTATCGCGACGAGACCAGGCGACAGGCGGCAGCCCGCTACCTATCCTACCGCATCGACCGCGACACGCTGGCCGAGGATGTACAGCTTTCGATATGGTCCAACGAATCCATGCTGTCCGAAGCCTTCGGAGGTTTTTACCTCTCCGATCTCGAATATGGCGTGCGCACCCACCACGACCATTTGCGCAAGCAAGTTCCCGTGCTCGGATTGGGGACCGCGCCCGAGGAGAAGGATATGTGGGCACTCAACGAGGCGTTCAGATCACGCTCCTGACGCCCTGGTCCTCAGGCCCAGATGGCGACGGGAATGCCGAAACGATCGGCGAGCGGCGGATCCGGAAACGGCATTGCCTCGCCTTTGACGATGCGTCCGGCAACCAGCATCATCGCCGCGGCATCGAGGAAATCGTCGGCGGCCGCGCCGCGCGGCGGCGTCTGGTCGAGAAAATCCTGGCTATAGCCATGCCGGGCAAGCAGCGCCTTGCGTTCGGCCATGCCGGCCGGATTGATGTTGCCCCTGATCTTCTTCGGCAGGCGCATCGCCCGGTCGCCGTTCAGTTTGCAGAAGGCAACTTCCGGATGCGATTCGAACACGCGGCTGCGTAGTTCGGGGCGCGCGATCAGCAGCGAATCGATCTCACGGATCTTGGCGAAGATGCCGAAGGCCTGGATCGAGACACCGCGCGGCGGATCTGAGGTCGTCTTGGCTACCTCGCTTGCCTTGCGATGTGCGGCGTACCAGGCGTCGACCGTGGTGAAGGCTTCGATCTCCGCGTAGAGCGCGGCGCGGGAGGGGATGGCAAAGACACTGGACTGCCGGGCCCCAAGCAGCGGCCGCACCAGCGCCTCCGGGCCGCGACCGCCTCTTTGCGAGAAATCGGGCAGGCCGATTGGCATATCGACCGCTACCAACGAGTCGGCGGGCAGTCGGTCGAGCAACGCCGCGAAGCTTGGGAAAACGGCTGTCGACGGTGCCGCACCGGGATCGCGGCGGACGGCTATCCAGCCGGCCTTGCAACCGTCGACGCCGACAAGCACAACACCCCAGGGCATAACATCGTCGGGCGCAACATCCTTGGGCGCACCATCCTGGGGCACGGCGTCTTCGGCCTGCGTCACGCCCGGCGGTCCCGTTCCGGATGCAGGAGATGGCGAAGCTGCACCATCGCCATCGGGTGCGACAGGCTCTGGGCATCGGTCTCGAGCTGCAACTCGTCGCCGCCGCGCTTGGCGGTCCGCGCCAGGATCTCGTAGACCGCCGCCGTGGTCGATTGCAGCGCCTTGGCGGCCGGCTGGCCGGACAGGATCCGCGCCAGGTAGACGGCCGCCGTCAGGTCGCCGAGCCCATTCGGCGGCTTGTCGATGAGCCGGTGTTCGGCAAGCAGTGCCTCTCTGCCGGCGAGCAGTAAATTGCCGGTGCCGCCGGCCATCATCGCCGGCGCCGATGTGACCAGCATGGCCGGTGGGCCGGCCTGCAGGGCCGCAGCCATTGCCGATTTCAAGTCGGGCAGCGGCGCTCCGGCCATCCATTCCAGCTCGTAGCGGTTGGGCGTGGCGATATCGGCGATCGGCATCAGCCGGTCGCGCATGGCGATTGCGGTCGGCTCAGGTACGTAGAGCCCGCCCGAATCGCCCATCACCGGATCGCAGATATAGAGGGCGTCCGGCGTCTTCGCCTTCACTGCGCCGACCAGCGAAGCGACGGCTTCGGCCTGGCCAGCCTCGCCGAGATAGCCGGACAGCACGGCGCCGACCTCGCCCAGCCACGGCGCGCGCTCAAGGTCGGCCATCAGCGCCTTGAACTGGTCCAGCGGCGGCACGATGCGGGTGGCCCGGCCATGGCCCGGATGCCAGGGCAGGATGACGGTCGGTACCGCCCAAACCGGAAAGCCGAGCGTCTCCAGCGCAAAGACAGCGGCACGGTTGCCGACCGAGCCACGGGCGACATGGCTGGAGACGACGATGACCGCGCGCGGCGCCTCGGTTTTTTCGGCACTCATTGATTTTCCTAACTGCCCCTGGTGACGAAAAGCACGAGCCAGATCAACAGGCCGATGGCAATAAGCAAGCCCGCTGCCCGACCGATGCGGGTGCCCCAATATTCGATCGGGTCCGACCGGTCGGCATCGGCCGCGGTGACGTAGTCGCGCGCGCCTTTAGTGGTTCGTGCAAGGAACGGGGTGCCCCCCGGGTCGGTCTCGCGCGCCACCCGTTCGATGATGCGGCGCGATTCCGCGTCGCTGTCGTGGCGTTTCGCCATGGTGATGTCCCGTTTTATGCCGAGCTTAACCCGTTCGCCTCGTCTGTCACAGGGCCCGACGGCGAATGGCAGAAACCAGTAACACTTCTCGGCCGAAGTCATTTTCTTACGCAAGGATTGTGCTAATGCTTCGCCTGCCAATGCTATCGAGGGGACTTATCATGCTTGCCCAGCGCCTTTCTTCGCCGCCAATCTTTCGTAATCTAGCTGCGTTCCTGGTCATGGCCGTCATGCTGCCGCTGCTTGCCGGCTGCGGCTACAACACCATTCCGACGGCTGAGGAAAACGCCAAGGCCGCATGGAGCGAGGTGTTGAATCAATACCAGCGCCGCGCCGATCTCATCCCCAATCTGGTCAACACGGTCAAGGGCTACGCCGCGCACGAGAAGGACACGCTCGATGCCGTGGTCGAAGCGCGCGCCAAGGCGACGCAGGTGACCGTGACGCCGGAAACGCTGAACAATCCGGAAGCCTTCAAGAAATTCCAGGACAGCCAGGCCGGCCTGACCAGCGCGCTGTCGCGCCTGCTGGCGGTGGTGGAGAACTATCCCGATCTCAAGGCCAACCAGAACTTTCTGGCGCTGCAAGCACAACTCGAAGGCACCGAGAACCGGATCACGGTCGCCCGCCGCGACTATATCCAGGCAGTGAGAGAGTACAATCTGACGCTGAGGACCTTCCCGTCGGTGATCTGGGCGACCTTGTGGTTCCGCGGCAACCAGCCGTTTGCGAATTTCACGATCGAGGAGGATAAGATGCAGCCGCCGAAGGTCGATTTCGGCACCAACACCACGCAAGGCGGGTGAAGAACAGCCGGTGAGCGTGGTCCCTATTGGCCTTGCACTCCGTAGCGCCCCCCTCTGCCCTACCGGGCATCTCCCCCTCAAGGGGGGAGATTGGCAGCTTTGGCTTCACCGCCCATCCTGCAACGTTGGAGATTGGCGAAAACAGCCGTGACAGCCGATCTCCCCCCTTGAGGGGGAGATGTCCGGCAGGACAGAGGGGGGCGCGACAGAACGCCAGCCTGGCCTTCCTGCTCGTCTTCCAAAGCCTTCTCCTCCTCCCTCTCACCGCCTTCGCCGCCGCACTGCCAACCCTCACCGGACGGGTCGTCGACAATGCCGGCATTATCGATGCCGCGACCGAGGCGGCGCTGACGCAGAAGCTTGCCGAGTTCGAGACCAAAGGGTCCGACCAGATCGTCGTCGCGACCATCCCCAGCCTCGACGGCGAGGAGATCGAGCCTTACGCCAACCGGCTGTTCCGCGCCTGGAAACTGGGCCAGGCGAAGGAGAACAACGGCGTCCTGCTTCTGGTGGCGCCGAACGACCGCAAGATGCGCATCGAGGTCGGCTATGGGCTGGAAGGCACGCTGACCGACCTGCACACCAAGCTGATCATCGAAAACGACATGGTGCCGGCCTTCCGCGCCGGCGATTTCTCCGGCGGCATCAGCAAGGCCGTCGACGACATGATCATGGTGCTGGAAGGCAATCCCGAAGAACTGGAGGCGCGCGGCGAACGCAACCAGCAGCCGCCGTTCAACAGCGACGATCTGTTCTTCACGATCTTCATAGCCATCTGGGCAATCATCTTTTTCGGCGGCCTCGCAGCCTCCATCCTGCCGCCGATCTTCGGCCAGAAGATCGGTCCCGGCCGCTATCGCTGGCTGGGCATGACCTTCGAGCCAAACCGGCGGTCGTCCGGCGGCTGGTCGGGAGGTTCCGGCGGGGGATGGTCGTCGGGTTCAAGCGGTGGCGGGTTTTCCGGCGGCGGCGGTTCGTCCGGCGGCGGCGGCTCCTCGGGAAGTTGGTGACGAGATGACAAGACACGCCATCAGCCCGGTGGAATCCGGCCGTTTCATCAAAATGATCGGCACCGCGCTGTTGGCCATGGCGGTGCTGCTGGTCGGCTTCGCGGCCTTCGCCGCCGCACTGCCGGCGCTGACCGGACGGGTCGTCGACAATGCCGGCATCATCGATGCCGCGACCGAGGCGGCGCTGACGCAGAAGCTTGCCGAGTTCGAGACGAAAGGGTCCGACCAGATCGTCGTCGCGACCATCCCCAGCCTCGACGGCGAGGAGATCGAGCCTTACGCCAACCGGCTGTTCCGCGCCTGGAAACTCGGCCAGGCGAAGGAGAACAACGGCGTCCTGCTTCTGGTGGCGCCGAACGACCGCAAGATGCGCATCGAGGTCGGCTATGGGCTGGAAGGCACGCTGACCGACCTGCACACCAAGCTGATCATCGAAAACGACATGGTGCCGGCCTTCCGTGCCGGCGATTTCTCCGGCGGCATCAGCAAGGCCGTCGACGACATGATCATGGTGCTGGAAGGCAATCCCGAAGAACTGGAGGCGCGCGGCAAGCGCAATCCGGCGAATGACAATCCTGTCGATCCCATCTTCATGCTGTTCATTGTCCTGTGGGCGACGATGTTCTTCGGCGGCTTGGCAATGGCGTTCCTGCCGCCGATCTTCGGCACGAAACTGTCGCCGGGCGTGTACAAGTGGCTGGGCATGACGTTTCGCTACGGCCGTGGGCCAGCTTCGTCATCCTCCGGTGGCGGTGGCTGGACGTCGGGGACCTCGTCCGGCAGTGGCTGGTCGTCTGGAAGTTCCGGCAGCAGTTGGTCGTCCGGAAGTTCCGGCGGCGGGTTTTCAGGCGGCGGCGGTTCGTCCGGCGGCGGCGGTTCTTCAGGAAGCTGGTGAGACATCAATCATGGCAACACGACCGATCAGCCCCGAGGATCATGAGCGCATCGCCGATGCGATCCGCGCTGCCGAATCAAAGACCGACGGCGAGATCTACTGCGTCGTGGCGCATGCCAGCGACGGCTATTTCTTTCCGGCCGCTTTCATGGCGATGCTCGGCATGCTCGTCGTCAGCCTCGCCGTCGGTTATGGGCTGGAAGCCTGGTGGCTGTCGATCCGCTTGCCGCATTTCGTCATCGCCGAGCTTCTGGCGCTTGCCAGTGTGCTCATCCTGTTGTGGGCATTGCCGGCATTGCGCATCCATTTGGTGCCGAGGCGGCTGCGCTACCAGGCCGCCCACGCCAATGCGATGAAGCAGTTCCTCGCCCGCAACGTCCACCGCACCACGGCGCGCACTGGCGTGCTGGTGTTCGTCTCGATTGCCGAGCGCTACGCCGAGGTGGTCGCCGACAGCGGGATCGATTCTTGTGTCGGCCAGCATGTCTGGGACGGTGTCGTCCGCGACCTTACGGCGCATGCCGGCGACGATCGGCTTGCCGAGGGGTTCGTCAAGGCGATCCAAGCAGTCGGTGCGGTACTGGCCGAGCATTTTCCGGTCTCGACCGGCGACAGCAACGAACTGGACGACCATCTGGTCGAGATTTGATCTCGCCAAAGGCGGTTTCGCAGCGTCTCAAGGACGCACCGTCCGGCTGTGTGAAAGCATCGCGGCGGTTGACCGGACTCTTGCAATCGGGCGCAGCGGGTTTATGGTTAACCAATCATGAATACGCTGAGCATCGACATCAGGAAAGCCGAACCGCGCGATGCAGCCGCCATCGCCGACGTGCATCTCGAGGCCTGGCGCGGCGCCTATTCGGGCATCATCCCGCACCGCACGCTGACATCGATGATCAACCGCCGCGGCGCCGACTGGTGGGCGAATGCCATTCGCCGCGCTGCCACCGTCCTGGTCGTCGAAATCGGCGGCAAAATTGCCGGCTATGCGACGATCGGCAAGAACCGCGCCCGCGAACTCAGGCAGCAGGGCGAGATCTACGAACTTTACCTGCGGCCGGAATATCAAGGCATCGGGCTCGGCAGCCGGCTGTTCTCGGCCGCGCGGGCACGGCTGGCCGACCATGGCCTGAAAGGCATGGTGGTCTGGGCGCTGGAAGACAATCAGAACGCACTTGCCTTCTATGCCGGCGCCGGCGGCCGCGATGTTGCCGAAGGCGTCGAGATATTCGAGCAGAAGGCGCTGAAGAAGGTCGCTTTCGTCTGGGAATGACGGCCAGCGCATGATCCGGCCGGTTTTCGGTTCGGACGATCTCCCCGTACCATTCGCCGCATTGCACCATTCGCCGTCGCCCGCTATCGATCTGCAATCGAGAGAGGGATAAAGCGATGCGTATCGAAGCGATTGCCAGCGGAAAGAACCCGCCCGAGGACGTCAACGTCATAATCGAGGTGCCGATCGGCGGCGAGCCGATCAAGTACGAGATGGACAAGGAAGCCGGCACGCTGTTCGTCGACCGCTTTCTGCACACGTCGATGCGCTATCCCGGCAATTACGGTTTCGTACCACACACGCTATCGGGCGACGGCGACCCGATCGACGTATTGGTCTGCAACACGCGCGCGCTGGTGCCAGGCTGCGTCATCAATGTACGGCCGATCGGCGTGCTGGTGATGGAGGACAATGCGGGCCAGGACGAGAAGGTGATCGCGGTGCCTTCACCCAAGCTGACCTTGCGTTATGAGGACGTCCACGAATACACGCAATTGCCCGACATCACCCGCCAGCAAGTGCAGCACTTTTTCGAGCACTACAAGGATCTCGAACCCGGCAAATGGGTCAAGATCGAAGGCTGGTACGATGCGGCTTATGCCAAGAAGATGATCGTCGAGGCAATCGAGCGGGCCAGGCGCAAGTAATTGTCGGGCGCAAATAATCAGTTGTCGACGCGGCCGAAAGCGGGCGCGTCGCCAAGCACCTCACGCTTGTCCTTGCCGCAGGCGAAGGTGCGTGCCTTCTCGTCGGCAAGCTTGCGCGCCTGATCGTTGGCGGCGGGATTGCCGGTGGCGAGCACAAGGCCGATCGCGCAGCCTTCGTGGGCGTCAGGCTGGGCAACCTTGGCGACGATCAGCACTTCCGTCGACTTGTTCTCGCCCTCGGTATCGCTGATCGAGCGACGATGAATGACGGCGAAGGGAATGGCAGTTTTGCCGTTGGTTTCGATCCGCCACTCGACCTTGGGTCCAGCCGAATTGATACCGGAAAAGCTTTCCCAGACCGTGGTCATGTCGCCAGGTGGAAAGCCGTAGAACAGCGATTCCCGCGCGTCGTCGTAGGAAACCAGCACAGGGTAGCCGCGATAGCCCGAACAGGCGAGATCGGCCCAGTCCCCGTCGCCTTCTTCCGCTTGGGCATAGGTGACGCAGTCCTTCTCCCAATCGAGATCGGTATAGACGCTGGATATGTCGCCGGCCCGGGCCGCCTGGCAGAAACCGGCGAGGGCAAGCGGGATCAGGAGAGCGCGCATGGCGGAACAACTCAGTTCGGGGGGCGCAGCGTACCGTCAAATTTAGCAGCAGCCTAGAGGAAGTCAGGCTGCGCACAGTGGTCTGGTAAACGGAACACTATTTCTTCAAGCTTGCCTCTATCAGAAGATCGGCGTTGCGGGCCACCGACTGCGCCGGCCCGCCGGCACCGAACAGCTGGCCGCTAATATAGGCGCCCTCGATCAGCAGCAGCAGCCCGTCGCCCAGCGTGTCGGCGTCGCCGGCGCCCATCGCCGCCGCCATGGCGCGCAAGCGGCGGCGCAATTCCTGCTTGTTGGCCTCGCTCACGACGCGGGCCGGATGGCCAGGTTCGGGATATTCGACCGCGGCATTGGTCATGCCGCAGCCGCGATAGTCGGGCTTTTGCGTGCGCTTGCCGACACGCGTCAGGAAAGCGACGATCTGCGCGCGCGGATCGCCGGGATGGGCATCCACCGCCTCGTCGAAACGCTCCCAGAATTCGAGGTCATAGTGCCGGAGGTAGGATGCGGCCAGCTCGTCCTTGGACGGAAAGCTGCGGTAGAGGCTGGGCTTGGTGACGCCGGCACGCCGCACGATCTCGTCGACGCCGATCGCCCTGATGCCTTGCCGGTAGAACAGGTCGCGCGCGACCTGGAGAATCCGTTCGGCGGCGCGAGGCGGCGGTGCGTCATTCGCCTTGATCGTTGGTTCAATGCTTTTCATGCCTGGTCTGCCGGTTAGCTGGTTGACAATGTTACCGGTCGGTACGTATGTTTCGCGCTCCTGCAACGTACCGGTCAGTAACATGATAGCTCAATCCCGCCCGTTTGGCCAGCGCTACGCTTTCGTCGTGGTCGCCGTCATCTTCCTCTGCCTGCTGATCGCAGCGGGCCTGCGTTCGGCGCCGGCAGTCATGATGCTGCCGCTGGAGAACAGTTTCGGCTGGCGGCGCGACGTGGTGTCGCTGGCGGCGGCCACCGGCATCTTCCTCTACGGCCTGACCGGGCCGTTTGCCGCGGCGCTGATGGAGCGGATCGGGCTGCGCCGCACCTTGCTTGCCGCGCTGCTGTTGATGTCGGGATCGACCGCGCTCAGCCTGTTGATGACCAAACCGTGGCATCTGCTCCTCACCTGGGGCGTGTTTTCCGGCGTCAGCTCGGGCGCCGTCGCCACCGTGCTCGGCGCGACCATCGTCAACCGCTGGTTCAAGACCAATCGCGGCCTGGTGATGGGACTGATGTCGGCGTCCAGTGCCACCGGGCTGCTGGTCTTCCTGCCGCTGCTCGCCTCGCTCGCCCAGTCGGGCGGCTGGAGGCCGATTGTCATCGCGGTCTCGGTTGCCACCGCCTGCCTGCTGCCGCTGGTCTGGCTGCTGGTGCCGGAGCGGCCGGCCTCCATCGGCATGGTGCGCTATGGCGCCGAGCTCGACGACGTGCCGCCGTCACCACCTGCCGCGCAAGGCAATTTCCTCGCGCATACGATGAGCACGCTGCGCCGCGCCGCCGGCACGCGCGTCTTTTGGTATCTGTTCGCCACTTTCTTCGTCTGCGGCTTCACCACCAACGGGTTGGTCGGCACTCACCTGATCGCCTTTTGCGGCGATATGGGCATTGGCGAAGTGCAGGCTGCAGGCCTGCTCTCGATGATGGGCATCTTCGATCTTATCGGCACGACGCTGTCGGGCTGGCTCACCGACCGTTTCGACCCGCGCAAGCTGCTCGGCGTCTATTACGGTATTCGCGGCCTGTCGCTGATCTATTTGCCCTATTCCGGCTTCTCGGCGACCAGCCTGATCATCTTCGCCGTGTTTTACGGACTGGACTGGATCGCCACGGTGCCGCCGACGCTCAGGCTTTCCAACGAGGCGTTCGGCGACCGCAGCGGGCCGATCGTCTTCGGCTGGATCGTCGCAGGCCATCAGGTTGGCGCCGCGACAGCGGCCTTCTTCGGCGGCACCATGCGCGAGCTGCAAGGCAATTACGAGCTTGCCTTCCTGATCGCCGGTATGACGGCAATAGCCGCCGCCTGCATCTCGCTGCTGATCAACACCAGCCGCCCGGCGTTCGACCCGGAACCGCAAGCGGCTTAGGGGTGCGCCAACGGTGCGGCTTTCCCTTCTCCCCTTGTGGGAGAAGGTGGCCGAGCGAAGCTCGGCCGGATGAGGGGTGTTCCAGCTTGGAACCGCCGGCACTCCGTCCAGCACCCCTCAACCGTCTTGGCGCTGCGCGCCAATCCACCTTCTCCCACAAGGGGAGAAGGAAAGAGCTAGCGCTCCTGTTGGTTGTTACGAAACCTTCATCGTTTCGAAATGTGCCTGAAACATTGAAGCTGGAGCTTGGCGGCGACGTTCAATGCCATCCAGGAGACAGCCATGAACAAGATTTCGATGACGCGGCGCGCTTTCGTCACGTCGGCCAGCGCCGTTGGCCTGGTCGGCGCCTCGGGCCTGGCGCTTCCCTATTACTCGCGCGCCAATCAGCGCCCGGCTTTCACCCATGGCATCCAGTCCGGCGACGTCGACGCCACCAGCGGCATGGTCTGGACACGCACCGACCGGCCGTCGCGCGTCATGTTCGAGGTGTCGCCGACCGAAAGCTTCACCAATGCCGTCCGCCTGGCGCCGCTCGATACCTCGCCGGCCAGCGATTATACGGTGAAGCGGCTGCTTACCGATCTCGCCTCCGACCAGGACATCTTCTACCGCATGGTCGCGGCCGATCTTGCCGACATCAACGCCGTTTCCGAGCCGGTCGTCGGCCGCTTCCGCACGGCACCTGCCTCGAAGCGCGACATTCGCTTTGCTTGGTCGGGCGACACCGCCGGCCAAGGCTGGGGCATCGACGAGACCGGCATGAAGACCTACGCCACCATTGCCAAGCACACGCCCGACTTCTTCCTGCATTCGGGCGATACGATCTATGCCGATGGTGCGATGAAGGACGAGGTCGACCTGCCCAACGGCGGCAAGTGGAAAAACAAAGTGCTGATCGACGAGAAGCGCAAGGTTGCCGAGACGCTGGACGAATACCGGGCGCAGTGGAAATACAACATGATGGACAGGCATGTGCTGGCGCTCAGCGCCATCTGTCCGACCTTCTATCAGTGGGATGACCACGAGGTGCTGAACAACTGGTCGGACTCGAAGGACCTGAGCGCCGACGATCGCTACACTGAAAAATCCATCCATGTGCTGACGGCACGTGCGGCGCGCGCCTTCCACGAAATGACGACGATCCGTTACGAGCCGTCGGAGCCCGGCCGCGTCTACCGCAAGATCGCCTATGGTCCGCTGCTCGACGTGTTCTTCCTCGACATGCGTTCCTACCGCGGCCCCAACGGTCCGGATATGCAGGAGACGATGACGCCGCAATCGCGCATCCTCGGTGAACAGCAGATCAAATGGCTGAAGCGTGAACTGGCGAATTCCAACGCAACCTGGAAAATCATCGCCGCCGACATGCCGCTCGGCCTCGTCGTCTGGAACGACGGCACCAAGAAGGTAGGGGCCGAGGCGGTCAGCAATGGCGACAATGGCCCGGCCAAAGGGCGTGAGCTGGAAATTGCCGACCTTCTTCGCTATATAAAGAATGCGGGTATCAGCAACACTGTCTGGCTCACCGCAGACGTGCATTACACAGCCGCGCATTACTACAATCCGGACAAGGCGCAGTTCCAGGACTTCAATCCGTTTTGGGAATTCGTTTCGGGTCCGATCCATTCCGGCACGTTCGGGCCTAATGGTTTCGATATGACATTCGGCCCGGAGCTGAAGTTCATAAAGGCACCAACTGCCGAACAGGGTCAAAACCTGGCGCCTTCGGCCGGCCTGCAGTTCTTCGGGCTCGTCGAAATCGATGGCGCCACCGAGCAGTTGACGGTGCGGCTGATGGATCGCGACGACAGCGAACTCTACAAGGTCACGCTCGATCCGGTGCGGTCGGCGTGAGCGACGGCGCCACTACCCTCGGGCCAGCCCGAGGGTAGGGCGTATATCAATCGGGATAGCAGACGACGGGAATGTTGGGCCAGACGGCGCTGTCGCATCCGGCATTTTGCTGCCGCTGCTTGAAGGCGGCGCTGACCGGCCCGGTCACCACCGGATCGACGCCATCGGGAGCATCGGCAAAAAGCTGCTCCGCCGACGGCTTGTCGGACGGCAAAGCAGACCGCGTCTCCTTGAACGACGCCGCCGACTGCGCCGCGCCGGCCGCGAGGAGGACGGCGAGCGCGGTACATGCCAAAATCGGCCGGAGTTTGATGCCTATCTCGATCATGAAATTCGAACTGTCCGGACCATGAAAGGTTCCGCCTTGGTTAATAATTCCACTTCACACCAAGACATTTAAGATTTGGTGACTTTATTTGGTGGCTCGCCTCCTCTTTCGCAATTGCGAAAAACCCTGTATGAGCCGCCCAACCGAAAGAGGCAGCGCCTTTTGGCCTGCTGCCTGCAACGCTCCCGAGACCGAAACATGAAAATCCGCAATATCGCGATCATCGCGCACGTCGACCATGGAAAAACCACCCTTGTCGACCAGCTTCTGAAACAGTCCGGCTCGTTCCGCGACAACCAGCGCGTCGCCGAGCGCGCCATGGATTCGAACGACCTCGAAAAGGAACGCGGCATCACCATCCTGGCCAAGGCGACCTCGGTCGACTGGAAGGACACCCGCATCAACATCGTCGACACGCCCGGCCACGCCGACTTCGGCGGCGAGGTCGAGCGCATTCTGTCGATGGTGGATTCGGCCATCGTGCTGGTCGACGCCGCCGAGGGGCCGATGCCGCAGACCAAATTCGTCGTCGGCAAGGCGCTCAAGGTTGGACTGAAGCCGATCGTCGTCATCAACAAGATCGACCGGCCCGATGCCCGTCACGTCGAAGTGGTCAACGAGGTGTTCGATCTTTTTGCAGCACTTGACGCCACCGACGAGCAGCTCGACTTCCCTATCCTTTATGGTTCAGGCCGCGACGGCTGGGTCTCGGAAAACCCCGAAGGTCCGAAGGACCAGGCTCTGGCGCCGCTGTTCGACCTCGTCATCAAGCACGTGCCGGCGCCGACCGTTCATCCCGGCCCGTTCCGCATGATCGGCACCATCCTGGAAGCCAATCCGTTCCTCGGCCGCATCATCACCGGCCGTATCGAATCCGGCACGCTGAAATCCAACCAGGCTGTCAAGGTGCTGCACCATGACGGCACCCAGGTCGAAACCGGCCGCATTTCGAAGATCCTCGCTTTCCGCGGGCTCGAGCGCCAGCCCATCGACGAGGCGCAGGCGGGCGACATCGTCGCTATTGCCGGCCTGTCGAAGGGCACCGTCGCCGACACCTTCTGCGACCCGTCGGTGACGGAACCGCTGCATGCGCAGCCGATCGATCCGCCGACCGTGACGATGTCGTTCCTGGTCAATGATTCGCCGCTGGCCGGCACCGAAGGCGACAAGGTGACCAGCCGCGTCATCCGCGACCGCCTGCTGCGCGAGGCCGAAGGCAATGTCGCGCTGAAGATCGAGGAATCGCCGGATAAGGATTCGTTCTTCGTCTCCGGCCGCGGCGAATTGCAGCTGGCCGTGCTGATCGAGACGATGCGCCGCGAAGGTTTTGAGATCGCCGTGTCGCGGCCGCGCGTTGTCATGCAGAAGGGCGACAGCGGCGAATTACTGGAGCCGGTCGAGGAAGTCGTCATCGACGTCGACGAGGAGCATGCCGGCGTCGTCGTGCAGAAGATGTCGGAGCGCAAGGCCGAGATGGTCGAGCTTCGCCCTTCGGGCGGCAATCGCCAGCGCATCGTCTTTCACGCACCGACGCGCGGATTGATCGGCTACCAGTCGGAACTGTTGACCGACACGCGCGGCACCGCTGTGATGAACCGGCTGTTCCATGCCTATGAACCTTACAAGGGTGAGCTGCCGGGCCGTACCAACGGCGTGCTGATCTCCAACGAACAGGGTGAATCGGTGGCGTACGCCATGTGGAACCTGGAAGACCGCGGCCCGATGGTCATCGACCCCGGCGTCAAGGTCTATCAGGGCATGATCATCGGCATCCATTCCAGGGACAACGACCTCGAAGTCAACGTGCTCAAGGGCAAGAAGCTGACCAACATCCGCGCCGCCGGCAAGGACGAGGCGGTGAAGCTGACACCGCCGATCCGCATGACGCTGGAACGCGCGCTGGCCTGGATCCAGGACGACGAGCTGGTCGAAGTGACGCCGAAGACCATCCGCCTGCGCAAGCTCTATCTCGATCCGAACGAGCGCAAGCGTTTTGAGAAGTCGGCGAAAGTGGTCGGCGCGGCGTAAGAGCTTTTATTCTGGGCGGAATGGAGGGGCGAAACACGCGTTCCTTCCCGCTGAGCGGACACGGCTTGTCGCCAGAAGGAATGTGGCGCCGGCCGCTCAGTGTCTCTTCAGAGGCTACAGCGGAGTCGTCGCAATACCATGATATTTTCGCTCTCTCCTTCTTTGTCACGGTAGTTTAGCTGTGGGTAAAGGCGGGGAAACGGGTGTGGGAAATGCCGTTCTGGCTTTCGTCCGGAGCCTTATGCAAGATGACATGCGGCGAAGGCTCGTTGCTCACAAGAATCTTGTTGGATTTGGCAATGCAGTATTGCCAGCGATCGAGCACGAACTTGCAAGGATCGATCTAGGCAAGGTTTCCCATCACGAAATCGCAACGCTTGTGGCGGGCCTCGCTACTGCTCTGCACGATATCAACGAAGACGCATCCCGACGATATATGTCGGCTTCGCTCGCAAGACCGATAACTCCCCTCATGCGAGCTGCGCTCCGCAGCATCGTCCGCTTTGCAATGGACGACTGGCGGCGGTCTTCGGTCGGCGGCATCATTGTTCTGGAGCATGGCAAGCTCGACAGTCGCTTTGAAGCCTCTCGGCACGTTGGCCGCTGGCTGGCAAATGTACCTGAAGCCGATCTGGTTGGCATTTCGCGAATCTACATAATCCCGGAACCTCCCGAGCCCGAATTCGCCGGTACCTACCTCCAGGCGGTATCGGTCATCGAGATTGTCTGGCGACGCCCATCCGAGCACAGGATTGGGAACGTAGTTCGGAGATTCATGATCGAGAAAACGCTCTATCATGAGGTAGGACACCACGCGCTGCAGCATGTCGAATCTGGACAGGATCCTGATCAGGAACGGCAGGCAGACCGTTACGCATGGAAAATGATGCGCAAGGCACATCCCAATCTATCGATGCTTACTCTTCCCTTGCGATTCCTTGGCGCGTTTCACCGAAGGAAAAATGCCAAGGATTTGGAAACAGCTTAGGATTGCGTTTCGGGAAATCGGCGAAAGTGGTCGGCGCGGCGCAAGTTTCTTTCTTGTAGTCTACAACAACGAGGGAAGGGAGCACTCGTGTGCTCCCTTCCCTCGTTGTTTCATCCGCCGGCAGCCGAGATGATGGCTTCCCGGTCGGGCTCGCCGACGAGATAGACGCGGATCGTCGTTCCCGCTCGAGCCGGCTTGCGCAAGGCTTTGCCCCCGTCCGGACCAATGACCAGCAATCGTTTCTCTTCCCAAACCTGTAGCCGCGATCGCGGGACACCGAGTTCGCTGGCCAGCAACCGGTCGAGCCGCAGCGTTGTCGGCATTTCGAGCCAGAGCTGAAGTTCGAGAGCGCTGGTATTTTCCGGCCTGTCCCCGAGCACCTGCTTATGAACGATGGCTTCAGGAAACTCCTCGACGCGCCCGATCCTGCTTCGCAATGCGGCAACATCGAAGGCATGGCGCCGCGCCAGGACCGGATCGTTGCTTTCGAGCGCCTGCAATATTGCCGGTTCGATATCGCGGCGGCTGCAGCGCTCCAGAATGCCGAAATTCCAGGAATTGTCGCAGTCGATGCAGCGGTAGATCAACCAGGCGTCAATGCGCTTGCCATTGGCATTGACGCGGAATTTGCCGCTGCAGCGATAGGCTTTCAAGCTGCCGCAGCGATTGCAGTTGAGGTGAGGTCGAGGTGCGGTCTTGGGTGTGATCGCCCAGCGGATACGCAGTATCGAAGGCATGCCGAAAAGCCCTTCCCGTCGGGAAGTTCGTCAGATCGGCGATATCGAGAACCCTTGCGGGCACGGCGTGGCGAGAGACTGCGGCAGTCGGAAATCAGGTGTCGCGGGTGGTTATGCGCGACAGCGGTTCAGCAGTGCCAAACCGGTCTCGAACCGCCACCCGAGGAACACATGATGTGAAAACAGGCATCGCGACTGCGACGCCCTGCTCTGTGTTGGGGGAGTTGACGAGACCGGCGGTTACGTAGGCAAAGTGAAGCTCGGAAAAGATTTCGGAACGACATCTCTAGCCGTGAGGTGCCTGGCCGACAAGCCTTCTTTCGGTAGACGCTACCGTCGCCGGAACAGTTGGGTTATGTTGAACGACCCAAACATTTCAAACGAGACCGCGTCATGCATTTCACGTCGCTGCTGATTTTTGCCGGCGCCCTGCTTGTTGCAGCCGGCTCGCCCGGCCCATCGATCGCCGCTCTTGTGGCGCGGGTCATCTCGAAAGGGTTTCGCGACGTGTTTCCGTTCCTGCTTGCCATGTGGATCGGCGAAGCGATCTGGCTGTCCCTGGCGGTGTTTGGCCTCGCCGTGGTGGCGCAGACGTTCCACTTTGCCTTTGTCGTCGTGAAGTGGGTCGGCGTCGCCTATCTCGGCTGGCTGGCCTGGAAGATGTGGACGGCACCGGTCGAGGCCAAGGAAGGCGCGCTGCCGCGCGAAGATTCGCCCGTCAGACTGTTCTTTGCCGGCATGGCGGTGACGCTCGGCAATCCCAAGATCATGATGTTCTACCTGGCGCTGCTGCCGACCATCATCGACCTCGGTTCGGTCAGCATGATCGGCTGGGTCGAGCTGACCGCGACCATGGCCGTTGTCCTGGTCGCTATCGATTTGACCTGGGTGCTCGCCGCATCACAGGCGCGCAAGCTGCTCAAAAGCAAGCGGGCGATGAAGATCGCCAACCGCGTCAGCGCCGGAACCATGGCCGGCGCTGCGGCGGCTATCGCGGCGCGGTCCTGAGCCGGCGCGTCAACCCATTTCGATTATCGGCGCAATCTCGACGCTGAAACCCGGGTCCGTCAGGATAGGACAATCCTTGGCTTTGCCGACGGCATCGTCGATGTCTTTCGCTTCGATGATGGTGTAACCGGCGGTCGGATTGCTACCGCCATTGTTCTCGACCTTGCCGCCGGGCAGCAGGGTCTTCGACATGCCGACTGGATTGCCACCATCGACCACGGCTGAGCCAAGCTTGCCGTACCAGCCGTTCCAGGC
Organism: Mesorhizobium sp. M0145; assembly: GCF_040322355.1. Lineage (NCBI taxonomy): Bacteria > Pseudomonadati > Pseudomonadota > Alphaproteobacteria > Hyphomicrobiales > Phyllobacteriaceae > Mesorhizobium > Mesorhizobium sp. M0145. Next base: position 59,173 of record NZ_JAMYTK010000016.1, on the reverse strand, counting down.
ATCCATCGCTGCCTTCCGTTCGGCCTCCTCGGTCGGCATCTTGCCCGAGCCGTGATAGACGTAGAGAAATTTCGCCATGTTCTCCTCCTTTGATCGGCGGCATCGAACCGGCATGCGGTCATGCCGCATGCCGATCATCGGACCAAACCGGCAAACAAGCAACGAGAATGCGAAGTAGCTAATATAATGTGCGGTTGGCTCGCAACGGCGGTGCCCTATCGCGCCATCGCATGGTATTCATCGTTCGGCCGCATGTCGATTGCCGATGCCAGCCGGTTCGACATGTTGAAGAACGCCGCGGTCGAGGCGACGTCCCAGATGTCGCGGTCGGAAAAGCCGACTTGCCGCAGCGCCGCCCGGTCCGCTTCGACGATCTTTGCCGGCTGCTCGGTCAGCTTCACCGCGAATTCGAGCATGGCGCGTTGCCTGTCCGACAGCTCGGCGGCGCGAAAATTCATCACCATCATCTCGCCGAAGGCCGGGTCGCCGGAAAGCTGGCGCACCGCCGCGCCATGCGCGACCAGGCAATAGTAGCAATGGTTGACCGACGAGACGGCCACCGCGATCATCTCGCGCTCGAGTTTCGACAGGCCGGATTCACCCAGCATCAAATCATTGTACATGTCGGTGAAAGCGCGCAGCTTCTTCTCGTCGAAGGCATAGGCGAGCAGCACATTGGGAACGAGGCCGAGCTTCTCCCGGCACTTGGCGAAATAGGCCTTGGTCGCGTCGCTCAGCTCCGCCGGTGCCAGGTCAAGCGCGGTAATTTTCTCCGTCATGGCGGATTTCTCCTCGTTTTCGCCAGGCTGCCGGTGAATTCCGACATTTCGTCGCAAGCCGTCAAACCTTTGTCGCCAAATACCCGTCATCTGTTAGCATAGCCGCAAAAACATGTGACGGGAGGGACTCATGGCCAGCGTAAAGTCAGCGAGCCGGTTGAAAAAGGCCGGCGTGACGAGGGGTGAAGCCGCGGGTGGCGAAAAGCCCGGCAGGCTTGCCGACTACTTGCTGGCCCGAGCTCCGGCCGAAGATGTCGCCGCCTACGACGTCATCGATCTCGAACGCGCTGCCGAACTCGCCGGCCGCGCAGTGGCCAGGCACAAGAAGGACGACTGCGTCGTTGCCATAGACGTTGATTCCGGTGTCGTCCGCCAGGGCCGGCCGATGACGGTGATCACCGTCGTCAACGACAACATGCCGTTCCTGTTCGATTCCGTCCTCGGCGAGATTACAGAAAGCGCCGGCGAGCCGCTGCTGGTTACCCATCCGGTCATAGTCGTCAGGCACGGCAAGAACGGCGTCGAGGAAATCCTCGGCGATGGCGGTTATGCCAAGGGCGACCACAGCCATGACCGACTGAGCGTCATCCATGTCCATATCGGCCGCCTTTCGGCCGAGCAGGCCGAAGGCCTGGCCGCACGCCTGACCAAGCTGCTCGGCCAGGTGCGAGCCGCCGTCACCGACTGGAAGCCGATGCTTGCCCGCCTCGACCAGGCGATCTCGGAATTCCGCTACTCGCCAGTGCCGCTCGACAAGGCCCATGTCACCGAGGCGATCGCCTTCCTCGAATGGCTGCGCGACGACAATTTCACCTTTCTCGGCATGCGCGAATTCAACTACACTGGCGGCGAGACGAGCGGCATGCTCGAGCGCGCCGAAAAGCCCGGCCTCGGCATCCTTTCCGATCCCGACGTGCTGGTGCTCAGGCGCGGCACCGAAGCGGTGAGCACGACGCCGGAAATCCGTGCCTTCCTGCATGGGCCGGAACCGCTGATCGTCACCAAGGCCAACGCCAAGTCATCGGTGCACCGCCGCATCTACCTCGACTACATTGGCGTCAAGACCTACACCGGCAAAGGCGTGCTTTCAGGCGAGCTCCGTATCGTCGGCCTGTTCACCTCGACTGCCTATACGCGCTCGGTGATGAAAATCCCCTACCTGCGCTCGAAGGCGGAAACCGTCATTGCCAAATCCGGCTTCAATCCAGGCGACCATTCCGGCAAAGCTTTGATCAACGTGCTGGAGAGCTATCCGCGCGACGAGCTGTTCCAGGTTCCGGTGCCGATCCTGCGCAAGCATGCCGAAGCCATACTGGGCTTGATCGAGCGACCGCGCGTCAGGGCATTGGTGCGTGTCGACCAGTTCGACCGCTTCGTCTCCGTGCTCGTCTTCGTGCCGCGCGACCGCTACGACAGCGTCGTGCGCGAGAAGATCGGCACCTATCTGAAGACCGTCTTCGAAGGCCGGCTGTCGGCCTATTATCCGGCCTTCCCGGAAGGCGGGCTGGCGCGCGTCCATTTCATCATCGGCCGCTCCGGCGGCAGGACGCCGAAGGTCGAGCAGGCGACGATCGAGGCGGCGATCCGCGACATCGTACGGACCTGGGACGATGCACTGCGCGAGACCGCGACAGAGACCGGCGCCGATGCGAGACTCACGGCCATCGCCTCGCGTTTTTCGGAAAGTTATCGCGACAGTTTTCCGCCGGCCGTGGCGCTGGCCGACGCCGGGCGCATCGCCAAGCTCGATACGTCAAATCCGATCGCCATCGACTATTACCGTCACACCGTCCAGAAGCCGCATCAGGCGGCGCTGAAGATCTATCACCATGGCAGCCCGGTGGCGCTGTCGCGGCGCGTGCCCGTGCTGGAAAACATCGGTTTCCGCGTCATCAGCGAGCGCACTTTCGAGGTCGGCGACATTCAATCCGGCATGGTCTTCATCCACGACATGGAACTCGAGAACAGCTACGGCAGGCCGATCGACCTCGGCAATGGCGGCGCGCTGTTCGAGGATGCGTTCCTTTCCGTCTGGCGCGGCGATGTCGACAATGACGGCTATAACGGCCTTGCCCAGACCGCCGGCCTGTGGTCGGGCGAGATCACCGTCCTGCGCGCCTATGGCCGCTATCTGCAGCAGGCCGGCATCCCGCAGAGCCAGGATTTCATCGCCGCCGCACTCAACCGTTATCCCGAGATCGCCCGCAGCCTGCATGCGCTGTTTGTCGCCCGCCTCAGCCCGACGGCCGAGACGGAAGGCGTCGTTCAGGCCAAACATCTGAAAGCCAAGATCACGGATGCGCTGGAAGACGTTCCCAACATTGACGACGACACCATCATCCGCCGTTATCTGAATCTGGTCGAAGCCTCGCTGCGCACCAATCATTTCGTTGCCGATACGAAACAGAAAGGCCAATCGCTGGCGATCAAGCTCGATTCGCAATCGGTCGACGGGCTGCCGGCGCCGCGGCCATGGCGGGAGATCTTCGTCTACGGCTCCGAGGTCGAGGGTGTGCATCTGCGCTTCGGCCCAGTCGCGCGCGGCGGCCTGCGCTGGTCGGACCGTGCGCAGGACTATCGCACCGAGGTGCTCGGCCTGGTCAAGGCACAGCAGGTCAAGAATGCGGTGATCGTGCCGGTTGGCGCCAAGGGCGGCTTCTACCCGAAAAAGCTGCCGATGAGCGCCGGGCGCGACGCAATTTTCGAGGCCGGCACGGCCGCCTACAAGAATTACGTTTCCAGCCTGTTGTCGATCACCGACAATATCGGGCTGGACGGCGTCATCCCGCCAGCCGGCGTCGTGCGGCGCGATCAGGATGATCCGTATTTCGTCGTCGCCGCGGACAAGGGCACGGCGACCTTCTCGGACATCGCCAACGCCATCAGCGAAAGGCACGGCTTCTGGCTCGACGACGCTTTCGCCAGCGGCGGTTCGGCCGGCTACGACCACAAGAAGATGGGCATCACCGCCAAGGGCGCCTGGGAAGCGGTCAAGCGGCATTTCCGCGAGATGAACCGCGACATCCAAACCACGCCGTTCACCGTCGTCGGCGTTGGCGACATGTCGGGCGACGTGTTCGGCAACGGCATGCTGCTGTCGGAGCAGACCCGGCTGATCGCCGCCTTCGATCATCGCGACATCTTCATCGATCCCAATCCCGACATGGCGGCTTCGATGGCCGAGCGCCGGCGTATGTTCGCTCTCGCCCGCTCAAGCTGGCAGGATTACGACAAGACGAAGCTGTCCGAAGGCGGCATCATCGTCTCGCGCAGCCAGAAGTCGATCACCTTGCCGGCCGCCGCGGCCGCAGCTATCGGCCTCGGCAAGACAACGGCCACGCCGGTCGAGATCATGAGTGCCATCCTCAAGGCGCCGGCAGATCTTTTGTGGTTCGGCGGCATCGGCACCTATGTCAGGGCATCGGGCGAGACCAACCAGGACGTCGGCGACCGTGCCAATGACGCGATCCGCATCACCGCGCTCGACCTGCGTGCCAAGGTCATCGGTGAAGGCGCCAATCTCGGCGTCACGCAGCGGGCGCGCATCGAATTCGGATTGAATGGCGGCCGCTGCAACTCAGATGCGATCGACAATTCGGGCGGCGTGAACTGCTCAGACGTCGAGGTCAACATCAAGATCGCGCTGGCTTCCGCCATGCGAAAGGGATCGCTGACGCGGCCGTCGCGCAACAAATTGCTGGCCGAGATGACCGACGAGGTCAGCGCCCTGGTGCTGTCCAACAATTACCAGCAGACGCTGGCGCTGTCCCTTGCTCGCAAGCGCGGCCTTGCCGACATTGCCCATCAGAGCCGCTTCATGGAGGCGCTCGAGGCGCGCGGGCTGCTCGACCGTGCCGTCGAGACGCTGCCGTCGCCGGCGGCTCTTGCCGCGCGCTATGCGCGCGGCGAGCCGCTCACCCGGGCCGAGCTCGGCGTGCTGCTTGCCTATGCCAAGATCGTGCTGTTTTCCGATATCGTCGCCAGCAACGTGCCGGACGATCCGCATTTCGACCGCGACCTGATGGGTTACTTTCCCGACCGCATGGCAAAGAAATATGCGGCGGAAATCCACGGCCATCGCCTGCGCCGCGAGATCATCGCCCGTGTCGTCGCCAATGATCTGGTCAATCGCGGCGGCCCGTCCTTCGTCAACAGGCTGCAAGAAGCGACAGGGCGCAGTGCCGCCGATGTCGTGCGCACCTTCGCCGTGGTGCGCGATGGCTTTGCACTGCCGGCGCTCTATCGCCAGATCGATGCACTCGATAACCAGATCGACGGGCAGATCCAGCTCGACCTCTATCAGGCGGTCAGCCGGCTGATCTATGTGACCAGCGGCTGGTACCTGAAGAACGATGCCGACACTGCACTGCTCGGGCAGCGGATTGCCGAGTTGCAGGATGCGCGCAAGGCGCTGGAGCCGAAGCTCGTTTCGCTGCTGCCGGCCTTCTCGCGCGAGCGGATCGAGGAGCGGCGGCACAGCCTGTCGAAGGGTGGCGCGCCCGAGAGCCTTGCCGAACAGCTGGCGTTGACCGATGTGGCGGAACTCATCCCCGACATAGCGCTGACGGCGCGGACGGCAAATGCCGGCATCGTCGCTGCCGCCAAGGCGTTTTTTGCAGTCAGTGATGTCTTCCGCATACCGCGCGTCGAAGATGCGGCACGCTCGATCACGCCCTCGGATTATTACGATCAACTGGCGCTTTCCCGCGCCACCGACACGATCGGCGCGGCCAGGCGCGGCATCGCCGTGGCGGCACTCACCAGTCATGCCGAGGCGGCGGATCCGGTGTCGGCATGGTTGGAGGCCGGCGGCGAACGGGTCGGACGCATCCGCGAGCGGTTGCAGGCGCTGACCGAGGGCGGCGACATCACCGTGTCGCGGCTGTCGGTGGCATCCGGCCTGATGAGTGATCTGACGCAGCTGTGAGACGTCTTCCATATCGCGCGGGATTGCCGGGAAGAACTGCGCTATAGAGCGAACGGCGCCCTGCTTTGGGGGGCGCCGGAGCATGATCCCAAAAAGTGACGATCGGCTTTTGGACAAGATCGTGCTCAACAAGAAGACGGAGCGTCATTCCGATTCGATCGGCATGGAGCAAGCTCCAGCGGAGGGGACATGGCTGAGATGGCAGTGCAGCGGGCATCGGGACGCGGCATCTGGGGATGGATGCTGTTCGACTGGGCGGCACAGCCGTTTTTCACGGTCGTTACCACCTTCATCTTCGGTCCTTATTTCGTCTCGCGCATGGCCAGCAATCCGGAGACCGGGCAAGCGGCCTGGGGCTACGGCATTGCCGCCGCCGGCCTCGTCATTGCCGTTTTGTCGCCGGTCCTCGGCTCGATCGCCGATCAGACCGGACCACGCAAACCGTGGATAGCCCTCTTCGCCGCGGTTAAAATCACCTGCCTCACCCTGCTGTGGTTCGCCGCGCCCGGCTCTAATCTTTTTCTGGTCGTGGCGTTGTTCTCGCTGGCGTCGGTCGCGGCGGAATTCTCGACTGTGTTCAATGATTCGATGATGCCCCGCCTGGTGCCGAAGAGCGACATCGGCAGGATCTCGAACATGGCCTGGGGACTCGGCTATCTCGGCGGCATGATCGCACTGATCTTCGTCGTTACCGTCATGGCCGGCTCGCCTGAAACCGGCAAGACCGTCGTTGGGCTCGACCCGATCTTCGGCCTCGACCCCAGGCTCGGCGAGGACGCGCGCGCTACCGGGCCGTTGTCGGCGGCCTGGTATTTCCTGTTCATCCTGCCGATGTTCCTCTTCACGCCTGATGCGATCAAAGGCATTCCAATCGGGCCGGCGGTGCGCGAGGGACTATCGGAACTGAAATCGACGCTGGCCGAAGTGCGCAAGCGCAGCGGCATTTTTCGCTTTCTCGTCGCCCGTATGATCTATCAGGACGGCGTCAACGCACTGCTGGCGCTGGGCGGAACGTTTGCGGCGGCAATGTTCCATTGGTCGATTACCGAGATCGGCCTGTTCGGTATCATCCTCAACGTCGTTGCCATCGTCGGCTGCCTGGTTGCCGCACGCCTCGACACAGCGCTGGGTTCCAAGACCATAGTGATGATTTCGCTGGTCATGCTGAGCATTGCCACGATCGGCATCGTTTCGACCGGCCCGGGCTATACGCTGTTCGGCGCCTGGGTGATGCCCGGACTGGACGGCGGCGGATTGTTCGGCACGGCGGCGGAAAAAGCCTACATTTTCTACGGCCTGCTGATCGGGCTTGCCTTCGGGCCGGTGCAGGCATCGTCGCGCTCCTACATGGCGCGCAGCGTCACCGCAGCCGAATCGGGGCGCTATTTCGGCATCTATGCGCTGGCTGGCCGGGCAACCAGTTTTGCCGCACCCTTCATGGTGGCCACGATCACCCTGGCCAGCGGCTCGGCGCGGCTCGGCATGGCGGCGATCGTGCTGTTCCTTGGCGCCGGCATGGCGATCCTGATCGGGACGCCCTATCCGGCGGATCGGCCGGCGGAGTGAGCTGCTCTTGCCTTCTCCCACAGCGGGAGGGTAACGCGTTCAATGCCGGAAATGCCTCACTCCGGTGAAGACCATGGCAATGCCGTGAGCGTCGGCGGCGGCGATGACATCGTCGTCGCGCATCGAGCCGCCGGGCTGGATGACGGCTGTGGCGCCGGCTTCGATTGCCGACAAAAGCCCATCCGCGAACGGGAAAAAGGCATCCGAGGCGACGACCGAGCCCCTGGTCAAAGGCTCCGTCAGGCCGGCAGCCTCGGCGGCGTCGAGCGCCTTGCGCGCCGCGATGCGCGAGGAATCGACCCGGCTCATCTGGCCAGCGCCGATGCCGACCGTAGCGCCATCCCTGGCATAGACGATGGCGTTCGACTTGACGTGCTTTGCCACGCGAAAAGCGAATTTCAGATCGGCCAATTCGGCCGGCGTCGGAGCGCGCCTGGTCACCACTTTCAGCTCGAGGTCATCCACCACCGCGTTGTCGCGGCCCTGGACCAGCAAACCGCCAGCAACCGATTTCAAGCCAAGGCCCGCCGCGCGCGGGTCGGGCAGGCCGCCGGTGACCAGCAGGCGTAGGTTCTTCTTGGCGGCAATGATGCGGACTGCTTGTTCGGACGCCTCCGGTGCGATGATCACTTCGGTAAAGGTCTTGACGATCTCTTCGGCGGTTCCGGCATCGAGGATGCGGTTCATGGCGACGATGCCGCCGAAGGCCGAGACCGGGTCGCAGGCCAGCGCCTTGGCATAGGCCGCCTGCAGCGAAGCGTCCTCAGCGACGCCGCACGGGTTGGCGTGCTTGATGATGGCAATTGCTGCGGAGCGCGACGGGTCGAACTCGCCGACCAGCTCGAAGGCAGCGTCGGTGTCGTTGATGTTGTTGTAGGAAAGCTGCTTGCCCTGAAGCTGGCGCGCCGTGGCGACGCCCGGCCGCCTGTCGCCGTTGACATAGAAGCCGGCGCCCTGATGCGGGTTTTCGCCATAGCGCATCACCGACTGCAGCTTGCCGCCGAAGGCGCGCCATGTCGGATGCTCGATCTCAAGCGCCTCGGCGAACCATCCCGAGATCGCCGCATCGTAGGTGGCGGTGCGGGCAAAGGCCTTGGCTGCCAGCTTCTTGCGGAAATCCAGCGACAACGACCCGAAATTCATCTCCAGCGCGTTGAGCACCGAGGCATAGTCATCGGGATCGGTGACGATGCCGACATAGGCGTGGTTCTTGGCCGAGGCACGGATCATCGCCGGGCCGCCGATGTCGATGTTCTCGACGATCGCCGCGTAGTCGGCGCCGGAGCGACGCACCTCTTCGAACGGATAGAGATTGGAGACGACGAGATCGATCGGCTCGATGCCGTGGTCGCGCATCGCTGCGGCGTGCTCGGGATCGTCGCGCACGCCAAGCAGTGCGCCATGCACCGACGGGTGCAGCGTCTTGACGCGGCCGTCCATGATCTCGGGAAAGCCGGTGAGCTCGGACACGTCGCGCACCGCCATGCCCGCCTCGGCAAGGGCCCTTGCGGTGCCGCCGGTCGAGACTAGCTCGACGCCGGCCGAAGCCAGCGCCCTGGCGAAATCGATCAGGCCGGTCTTATCAAAGACGGAAAGGAGCGCGCGACGGATGGGTACAAGGTCGGGCGCGGGAATGTTCTTGGCGGCGACGGCCATGGGCTGGCGGCCTTTCCAGTTCTGGTTGGGAGCGTCCGCGGGCCGTAGCATATGAGGCCCGGAAATCAAGCCGCAAGAGTTGATCAGTGTCTGCCGTTGCCACCGGCTTCAGCTTTTTCCGGACGGCCGGCGATGATGGTGCGCGTCAATTGCCAGTGGACCTCGGAAATTTCCGAGGCCTTGAACGCAAGCACGATCTGGCGGCTGCGGCGCGGGCCGCCAAGCCCTGCGAAATAGATCGATTCCTCGACCTCGGGCACCACTTCGGTAGAGGTAAACACCCAGGTGTCGGCATGGTCGGCGGCCAGCACCAGACGGTCATGCTCATCCTGGAGCAGGCTTATATCGGGATGGACATGGAAACGCACCGTGACGAAGTCACGGCCATTGTTGCGGATAGAAGCGCCGCCCGGGCGCAGGAAACGGTCCCTGCCGGCAAGCACATTGCCGTCGGTCGATAATTTCAGCTCGCGCTCATGCAGGAAGCCGAAGCGCGCCACATAGCCGTCATGGCGGGCGATGAAGCCCTGGCTGCCCTTCTGGTCGGTGCGCTTGCAAGGCACATGCTGCGGCCCGCCGATCAAAGGCGTGCCGAGCAGGTCGTTGACGCGCAAGGAGTGATTGAAGCGCGCCGACGACGTGTCGTTGATGGTGGCGGTCGAGTGGGCGGCGGTGGCGCGGGCAAGCGGCCGGAACTCGGCGGCGCCATAAGTGTCTATTCCGGCGTTGACGATATAGTGCTGGCGGCCCGACGACAATTCGAAGGCGAGGCATCCGGCGTGAGCGGCATTGGATACGTCGACGAGGGGCGGCGGGCCGGTATCGGCGATCACAGTGACACCGCCCATCGACAGGCGCTCATAACCCGAATGCGGCGCGTGCAGCAACGGTGCGCCGGCGGTGTCGTCGTGATGCAGGATGCTGGCGATACGGTCGTGAATGGTGGCGCCCATGCCGTTGAAGCGGGCAAGGCTGCCGTCCTGATGGCGAAAGAAGCGCAGTGCCGGCAGCATCCGGTCGATGGCGCCGATCAGGGCGGCCGGCGGCGTCTCGGCCTGATTGGCGTATGTCTGGCGCAACGGCAGAAGGTCGGCGAGGATTTCAAGCACGGTCATCGGATTACGCGAGATATGGCCGCCGTCAGGCAGGATCTGGCGGTCGAGCTCCTCGGCGAGATTGCGGGTAGCACCGCGTAGCGCCGAGGCCGGCGCCGGCAGCGACAAAGCGGCAAAGGCCAGCGCAATGCGGGCGCGCAGCCTGTCCTTGCCGTCCGGCATCTCGCGCACCATGGCGCGCAGATAGCGGATCTGGACGGCGAGCGATTTCAAGAACGCGCGGTAGAACGGAAATTCGGCGCCCTGCAACACGATCGAGGAATGCTGCAGCCAGGCAATGACACGCTTGGCCGTCGTGCCGGGCTCCCAGGCGACGCCGGAAATATGGCTGCCATGGATTGCAATCCAGTCGGAAACCAACGCCCGCGCGTTGGCGGCGGCGAGCTCGGTACCGGCGGCACGCATATGGCGCAGCCAGCGAAAGCCATGCAGCGTTTTTTGCCAGCCGGGATTGGGCACGTCGATCTGGAAGGGCGATTTGCCGCCGGTCTCGACCAGATGCCCCGAAAGCGGATAGCGGCCGTAATAGATCTCGAGCGCGATCTGAGGATCGGCGAGCCGCAGGTCCGGTGGGGCGATCAGGACGCGCTCCGGCGTGCGGCCTGAGTAGCGCCAGCGATAGAGTGGCCCGGCGCGCAAGCGCCGGCGCGTCTTGCGCCAGAACTCCCTCGCGACAAGCGTCCACAGACGCGTCGTGTTACCGGCAGCGATTGCCAAAACCCCTCCTGATCGTCCTCACCCAAGCACAAGTTTATATGATTCAAGAACTTGTGCGAAGGCGAATTCCGCGGCGGTGGGGCCGTTCAGCCTGTTTTCCATGCCTCCTCGCCCCATGAAGCCGGACGGCACTTCAAGATCGTCCCTTAGCCGGCTCTGCGCATGCGGGCGGCGAAGAAGCCGTCCAGCCCGGAGCGGCCCGGCGAGCCTAGCTCCAGATCGGCAGGCGTGGTGCGCAACGTGCCTTGCGGCGTCAGAAACGGGTCGATGCCGGCGATCTCACCCGGCCGAAGCGGGTCGTCGACAATCTCCGCATTGCCGGCGAGAAAGTCGCGATAGAGCTCTTCGCCTTCCAGCGGATCGAGCGAACAGTTGGAAAAGACGATGCGTCCACCAGGCTTGACCAGGGTGACGGCGCGGGCAAGCAGCCGGCGTTGCAGGTCGGCCAGTTTTTCGACGTCGGCCGCCGTCTTCGTCCAGGGAACGTCGGGATGCCGCCGCACCGTCCCGGTCGAAGAGCATGGTGGGTCGAGGAGGACGGCGTCGAAGAGGTCCTTCGGCTCGTATTTGAGCAGATCGGCCTGGACGATCTCGGCGGCCAGACCGAGCCGTTCGAGGTTCTGCGTCAGCCGTGCCAGCCGCGTTTTGGACATGTCGAGCGCGGTGACGTGGGCGCCGGCGAGGATCAGCTGGGCGGTCTTGCCGCCCGGCGCGGCACAGAGGTCGGCGATTCGCAAACCATTGATGTCGCCGAACAGCCGGGCCGGCAGGCTGGCCGCTGCATCCTGAACCCACCAGGCGCCTTCCCCAAAGCCGGGCAGTTCGGTCACGGAAGCGCTGAGCTTTTCCACCCGCACCGTGCCGGTCGGCAAGACAAAGCCGCCGAGCCGTTCGGCCCACAGCGCCGGGTCCGACTTGACCGAGAAATCGACCGGTGCCTCATGGCGATGGGCGAGCAGTATCTGCCTGGCCTTGTCGAGGCCGTAGACCGTTTTCAAACGGTCGGAAAACCATTTTGGCGCCTCGTCGGTAGCGGCACGTGCTGCGGCGAGCTCGTCCTGCTTGGCCCGCGCCAGCGTGCGCAGCACGCCGTTGACGAGGCCGGAAAAGCGCGCCGTGCGCGGATCGGACTTGGCGTGTGTCACGGCGAGGTCGACGGCGGCGCTGTCGGGAACATCGAGGAACAGGATCTGCGCTGCCGCCACATGCAAAATGTGCGAAAGCGCCGTGGCGTTGGGCGGCAGCGGCTTTTCCAGGCGACGGGCCAAAAGGCCTGATATGGTCATGCGGTAGCGCAGGGCGGTGACCAGAATGGCGCGCACCAAGGCGCGGTCGCGCAGGTCGAGCGCCTTGTACTGCGGATGGCCGTTCTCTTGGTCGGTCAGCCCGTCGAGCGGCGTCCTCGCGTCTATAACCGCGGCAAGCTGGGGGGGGGGGGCGTTGCGCGGGGCGTGGCCGGCTAGGGCCGCGCCGCTCGAATTGTGTTCACGATCGCCTGAAATTCCGTGCCGGCGCTTCGCTGAACTCACGACCACGGACCTTTGGGGCCGGTCGGATTGCGTCCCCAGGGATTGGGTCTCGGCTTGGCCGGCTCAGCCGGCCTCTCGGGCCGCGCGGCCCTGTCCCACGGACCAGACGGCTGCTGCCCGGTCCCTTCCGGCGCCGGCCTTGGCGTCGCGGCCGCTTCGGGTGCGCCGGCCATTTCGCTCGCCATCCTCTGCAACGCGGCGATGCGGTTTTCTGTGCTCGGGTGAGTGGAAAACAAACTGTCCATGCGCTCGCCGGAAAGAGGATTGATGATGAAGAGATGGGCGGTTGCCGGATTGCGCTCGGCATCCGGGTTGCGGATGCGTTCGGCGCCCCGCGCGATCTTGTCAAGTGCCGAGGCGAGCCACAGCGGGTGTCCACAGATTTCGGCACCGCGCCGGTCGGCCTCATATTCGCGGGTGCGGCTCACCGCCATCTGCACGATCATGGCGGCCAGGGGCGCGACTATCATCGCCACCAGCACGCCGACGATGCCAAAGGAATTGTTATTGTCGCGGTTGCCGCCGAAAAAGAAGGCGAAATTGCCGAGCATCGAAATTGCGCCGGCAAAGGTGGCGACGATCGTCATGGTCAGCGTATCGCGGTGCTGCACATGGGCGAGCTCGTGTGCCATCACCGCCGCGACTTCTTCATGCGATAGCCGCTCGAGCAGGCCGGTGCTGGCGGCGACAGCGGCATTTTGCGGATTGCGGCCGGTGGCGAAGGCATTGGGCTGCGGATTGTCGATGAGATAGGTTCTCGGCATCGGCAGGCCGGCACGTTGCGCGAGACCCTTCACGATGGCGTAATATTCAGGCGCGTTGCGTTCGTCGACTTCGATCGCACGGTGCATCGACAGCACCATCTTGTCGGCGTTCCAATAGCTGAACAAATTGGTGCCGGCGGCGATCAGCAACGCGATCATCATGCCGCCGGATCCGCCGATGAGATAGCCGACACCCATGAACAGGGCCGTCATTGCGGCCAAAAGCATGGCGGTGCGAAGGGTGTTCATCGTCTGCTCCGTTCTGGCCCAACAAAGGGGTCGATCCTTGTGGGCCCATCGCTATATGATGGGAAACAGCGGTTCCCGTTTCAATCGGGGCCTGTTTCAATCTAGCGGAAGATCGCATGATCGACAAAACCAGCCAAACGCATGCTAACGGCTCGCCGCAAAAGCCGCTGACCCCGGCAGCCAGGCGCGCCTTGGTCGAGGCCGAGGCCCGGCGGGAGAAATATCGCGAGCAGGAAGCCACGCTGCCGAGGGAGATGGGCGGGCGCGGCGGCAAGGAGCCTGGCCGCTATGGCGACTGGGAGGTCAAGGGCCTGACCAGCGACTTTTAGCCCAGGCAGGGTGCTAGTCAAACAGGCAGCGCGGCCCGCTCCACTCCGATGGCAATCCAGCCGCTGGAATCGACGGCGATGCCGATCGCGTCATAGCCGGCGATGGTGGCATGCGGCGTCTCCAACGGATGCCGGTGCGTGGCGCTGATCACCACGACCGCAGCGCCCGCGGCTTCGGCCGCCGCTATGCCGGCCGGCGCGTCCTCGAAGACGAGGCAGTCGCCCACATCGACGCCGAGCCGTTCGGCCGCCAGCCGGAAGCAGTCGGGCGCCGGCTTGCCGCGCGATACATCCTCCGCCGCAACAATCACGGCGGGAGCCGGAATACCCGCGGCCTGCAGGCGCAGCAGGGCGAGCTCGCGCGGTGCCGAAGTGGCGATCGCCCAGCTTCCAGGCGGCAGCGACGCCAGGAAGGCCGCGGCGCCGGCAATCGGGCGAATGCCCTCGACATCGGCCGCCTCGGCCTGCAAAAGCGAATCGGCTTCGCGGGCAGGATCGACGCCTGGGAGCGCCAGCCGGCCGATGGTCTCGATCGCCCGCACGCCGTGGATGGTCGGCAGGAATGCGGCGACGTCAAGACCTTGCCGATGCGCCCACGCTGCCCAGACCCTTTCCGCTGCGGCGATCGAATTGAGAATCGTGCCGTCCATATCGAACAGGAAGGCCGCGAATTTTCTGCCTGCAAACATCGGTTTCCCGGGGTCATCTTGGAGGGATTATTTCGAAAGACGCGTGTCAATCGACCGTAACGTTGCCGCGTCCGTATGGGAAGCCGCGAGGCGTCGTTTTTGACGACCACAAGGAACCGCCACGCACTGTCCCGCGTTGATCGGCACTATCTTCCATGACGATCGCAGGGGAGGGCGATGCTGATTCGGCTCGGCTATGAAATTGCCATTGAATGCGTTGCAGCAACGCCGGTCGTTTCATTGCTCGATATCCACGGGGATCGCCAGGCCGACATCAAGCGGCAGACGCGCGTGCTGACCTCGCCGTCGGTCCCGACCAGGGTCTACCACGACCTTTTCGGCAATAGCTGCCGCCGCTTCACGGCGCCGGCCGGAAGCTTTCGCATCCTTTATGACGCGGTGGTCGAGGACAGCGGCGAGACGGACGAAGTCAACACGCTGGCGAGAGAAGTCCCGGTTGCCGAATTGCCGGACGAGGTGCTCGGCTATCTGCTCGGCAGCCGTTACTGCGAGACCGACCATCTCGGCGACCTGGCCTGGCAACTTTTCGGCCAGCTTCCACCGGGCTGGGCGCGGGTGCAGGCCATCGTCGACTATGTCCACAACCGCCTGTCCTTCGGCTACGGCTATGCGCGCTCGACCCGCACGGCGGCGCAGGCGCATGAGGAACGCGTCGGCGTCTGCCGCGACTTTGCCCATCTGGCGATCACGCTCTGCCGCTGCATGAACATCCCGGCCCGCTACGTGAACGGCTATCTCGGCGATATCGGCGTGCCCGCCGATCCGGCGCCGATGGATTTCTCGGCGTGGGTGGAAGTGTTCCTCGACGGCAGGTGGTACACTTTCGATCCTCGCCACAATGTGCCGAGGATCGGCCGCGTCGTCATCGCCCGCGGCCGCGACGCCACCGACGTGCCGCTGCTGCACAGTTTTGGCCCGCATCGGCTCACCCTGTTCAAGGTCTGGACGCACGAGCAGGAAGGTAATCTGTTCAAGCCGCCTTGTCGTGGCGTCGACAAGACGGTCAGCGCACGGATGCTGGCCTAGTCTTTCGGGACACATTCACAGTCCGTGTTTCCATTTCCCGCCACCGCGATCGTGCTGAACCGGTTCGATACATCTCGTCTGTACCGGATTGGGACGCAGTCCAGTCGTCCTGAATTGCGAGCCTGTTCGTGGTAAGCGCTTTGTCGACAAAGCCGTGCCGGCGCAGCTTTCGTTTACCCTCTGTTTACCCTGCCGCCGCTCGAAACCGTTTGGAAACAATGACCTGATCGCGGGCCGGTCGCTTTCCCGGGCCTGGCGGCGCGATCCGGCCGGATTCCTGCAATGCGCGTTCGGACAGCTGCAGGCTGTAGCGAATGGAGGCGGAAGGAATGCGGCGTTTCGGGGGTCTTGTTCAGACGATCGGCGGCTTTGCCGGGGATCGCAGCGGAAATTTCGCGGTCCTGTTTGGGATAATCGGCTCAGTGCTGGCACTGAGTGTCGGCTTTGCGGTCAACGTGTCCCAACTCTACAATGTAAAATCGAGCCTGCAAGGCGTGGTCGATGCAGCGGTCACCTCGACGGCCCGCGACCTGACAACCGGCGTCATCAGCGAGGCCGACGCCAGCAAATCGGTGCAGGCCTTTCTCGATGCCAACAGCACGGCGGGTATCCTCCAGGACAACCAGATCGTCCTCGACAATCTGGTTGTCGACAGGACAGCCAAGACTGTCCAGGCGGACGTCCATGTCAACGTCAACTACTATTTCCCGCTTTTCAGCACGGGTGGCATGCAACGCGTCCCCGCATCGACGACGGCGCTCTATTCGGACAAGCAGATCGAAGTCGCGATGATGCTGGACGTGACCGGGTCGATGGCCGGCCAGAAAATCATCGATCTGCGGGCGGCCGCGGCGAATGCTGTCGACAGCTTCCTGGGCGGCCAGGACCCCTCCAAGCCACGTGTGCGGGTTGCCATCGTGCCTTATGCCAATTCGGTGAATGCCGGTACACTTGCCGCCAGCAGCGTCTATGTGGAAACCACCGCCAGTCAACGCAAACAGGCGCCGGCCAATGACGCCGTGCAGTATGTCTCGGGCTTTATCCGTCCCGATAATTGCGCCACCGAGCGCAAGGGGACCTATCAGTATTCGGATGCGGGCCCCGACGTCAGCATGGTCAATCGCGACTACCTGCTGTCATCCTTCGCCTGGCAGACCGGCACCGCCGCCTGCCCGATCGCCGCGCTGATGCCGCTGACAGCGGATGCGACGGCGCTCAAGACGGTCATCAAGAATTTCGTCGCCTCCGGCGGCACCGCCGGCCATATCGGCGTGCAGTGGACCTGGTACATGCTTTCGGAAAACTGGGGCAGTGTGATGAAAGCCTCGGAACGGCCGGCCAAGATGGATCCAAAGAAGGTTGCCAAGATCGCGATCCTGATGACCGATGGCGAATTCAACCTGTCCTACTTCGATGCGAGCACGGTCAGCGACGTCTACAATGACGCCGGCAAGGAGCCGACCCGCACGGCCGCCAAGAAACTTTGCGCTGCCATGCGCGACAAGGGCATCGAGGTCTTCACCATTGGGTTTGACCTAAACGAAACGAATGCCAAGGCGACGCTCCAGGATTGCGCGAGCCCGGACACCGCCAAGATCAAGCACTTTTATCAGGCGGCCAATGGAACGGAACTCAACCAGGCTTTCCAGGATATAGCGCGCAACGTCGAGATGTTAACCGTAACCAAATAGGGGACAACAGCCCAAAAAGGAAAGGCCGCCGCTTCTCGCGAAGCCGGCGGCCTTCCGTGTTTCCGTCCATGGCGCGGCTCCTGGCGGCGACCCTGGTCGCCAGCCGCGCATCTCGCGCCTTAGCGGGAAGACTGCTTCCCGAAAGTGCGATCCGCTGAGGCCACGTTCTGGAAAACGAAATCACTCGACATCGGATCACCTCCTTTCGATTTGTTGAACACTCCCTCATGATGGGGTGTCATCCGGCAAATGGCAAGGCGCGGCACCCGAAAATCCTGAACAAGCCTGCTTGTGCACTCGGGCGGCTTGCGGCCGGCCGATCGGGCAGGCAAGATCGAGCCGCTATTGTTCCGGGCCACTATTTTGCCGGGTAAGGGAGGACGGGATGGAGGCAGCCGAGAGAGCGGCCCGGATTGTTCGGACGGTCATCGAGACGCTGAAGCCGGGTTTTGCGGTGAGGCTGTGGACAGGCGAGCGGATCGGCCCGGCTGCCGGCCCGGTGCTCACCATCAACGACCAGGACATCGTCTGGCAGATCGTACGTCGGCCCTCTTTATCGACGCTGATCGAGATGTGGATTGCCAAGGCGGTCGACGTCGAAGACGGATCGCTGTTCGATTTCTACGCCTTGCCCACGCACGGCAAGCTCAGGACGAAGCTCAAGACATTGCCGAAGCTGGCGATCCTGCGCGACCTGCCGGCGGTGCTGTTTTCGCGAAAACAGATGACGACGCGAACCGATCTTTCCGGCCGCAATCCTTTCGTCAGCGGTTCGAGCAAGGAGGCGATCGAGCATCATTACGACATTTCCAACGCATTCTACCGGCTCTTCCTCGACGAGCGCATGGTCTATAGCTGCGGCTACTTCAAGGATTTCGCCAACGATATCGATCAGGCCCAGAGAGACAAGCTCGACCATATCTGCCGCAAGCTTCGGCTGAAGCCCGGCGATAGATTGCTCGACATCGGCTGCGGCTGGGGAGCGATGCTCATCCATGCGGTGAAGAATTATGGCGTCGTCGGCCACGGCGTTTCGCTATCGGAAGCACAGACCGAGCTCGCCCGTGAACGCATCCGCGCCGAGGGGCTGGAGGACCGCATCACCATCGAGATAAAGTCCTATGCCGAGCTGTCCGGCTCCTTCGACAAGATCTCGTCGATCGGCATGTTCGAGCATCTGGGGCTTGCCAACCATGCGGCCTATTTCTCGAGGATCCATCGCCTGCTCAAGCCGGGCGGCATCTATCTGCACCACGCCATCACCCGGCGCGACAAGGGCAGCTTGAAGAAGACGCTGCGCAAGGGGCCGGAATTCAAGGCGCTGATCAAATACATTTTTCCGGGCGGCGAACTCGACACGATCGGCATGACGCTCGGCAATCTCGAGGCCCACGGCTTCCTCGTCTACGACGTCGAAAATTTGCGCGAGCACTATGCGCGCACCTGCAGGCTATGGGCCGAGCGCCTCCACGCACGCTTCGACGAAGCTATCGCCGAGGTCGGCGAAGCCAAGGCGCGGCTCTGGCTGCTTTATCTCACCGGCTGCTCGATTACCTTCGAACGCGCCTCGGCGCAGGTTTTCCAGACCGTCGCCACAAGGCGCGCGCGTGGGCCGAGCGGCCTGCCGCCGACGCGGGCGGATTTGTACCGATAGCTACAGGAGGCGCATCGTGGCGCCGATCTCGACGCGGGCCGGTCGATCGACGGTGCAGTAGACGCCGAGGTTATGGGCGTTGTGGCGGACCAGGCTGCGCAGGATTGCCGGGTCGTGGTCGAACCCGTCCTGGCCAATGATGGTGAAGCCGCAGCGGCGGCACGGCTCGGAGATGGTCAGGAGCAGGTCGCCGATCGCCAGCTTGCGCCCGATCCATTCCGTCTCGGGGAACGACCCCTCGACCTCCGGCACATCGACGACGATGTTGGGGCGGAAGCGGCGCGCGTCGGCGGTGCCCTTTGGATGCAGCACTTTCAAACGCGCCAGTGAGGCGGTGGTCAGCAGATGAATAGGGGCTTTGACGTAGCGTTCCGTCAGCAGAGGGCCGGCGTAATCCGGAGCAGCATTTTCCCGACGGAACGGCCGGATGGAAGCCGCAAAGCCGAGATAGGCGCAAATGGCGCGATCACTTTGCGCGCCAGGTGCCGAAAGCCAGCGTCCGTCGGGGATGGCGACCTCCAGCCTGCCGGCCTGCGACAGCCGGGTGCGGATGCGGGGCACCTTGTGCCATTTCGCTTCGCGGTCGGGCCGTGCGATTTCATCGGTCGAGGTATCGACAAGACCAAACAGGCGGTCGCCTTCGACGGTATGCCGGTCGACGGAGATCGCCTGCTGAAACTCGCCGGCGAGCGAGCTCGCGGGATAGCGCCAAAGCTCGGTGACGGCGCCCAATGCGGGTTGCATCAGCCCTTCTTGTTTTGCCGGTTGGCGATAAGGTCGTCGACGACCGCCGGATCGGCCAGCGTCGAGGTATCGCCGAGCGCGGCAAAATCATCCTCGGCGATCTTGCGCAGGATGCGTCGCATGATCTTGCCGGAACGGGTCTTCGGCAGGCCGGGCGCGAACTGGATCTTGTCGGGCGAAGCGATGGCGCCGATCTCCTTGCGGACATGGGCGACGAGTTCCTGGCGCAATTCCTCGCTTGGCGTTTCGCCGGCCATCAGCGTGACATAGCAGTAGATGCCCTGGCCCTTGATATCGTGCGGGTAGCCGACGACGGCGGCCTCCGAGACCTTCTCATGCGAAACCAGCGCCGATTCGACCTCGGCGGTGCCCATGCGGTGGCCGGAGACGTTGATGACGTCGTCGACGCGGCCGGTGATCCAGTAGTAGCCGTCAGCATCGCGGCGGCAGCCGTCGCCGGTGAAGTATCTGCCCTTGTAGGTCGAGAAATAGGTCTGCACGAAGCGGTCGTGATCGCCATAGACGGTGCGCGTCTGGCCCGGCCATGAGTCGGCAATACAAAGATTGCCGCTGGCTTCGCCTTCGAGCACCTTGCCGTCGGTATCGACCAGCTGCGGCTTGACGCCAAAGAAGGGCCGCGTCGCTGAACCCGCCTTGAGGTGGGTGGCGCCCGGAACCGGCGTGATCATGATGCCGCCGGTCTCGGTCTGCCACCAGGTATCGACGATCGGCACCTTGCCGTTGCCTACGACGTTGAAATACCACTCCCAGGCTTCCGGATTGATCGGCTCACCGACGGTGCCGAGCACGCGCAGCGACTTGCGCGACGTTTTGGTGACATGGGCATCGCCGGCGCCCATCAGCGCGCGCAACGCCGTCGGCGCCGTGTAGAAGATGTTGACCTTGTGCTTGTCGATCACGTCCCAGAAACGCGACTGCGACGGGTAGTTCGGCACGCCTTCGAACATCAGCGTGGTGGCGCCGTTGGCGAGCGGCCCGTAGACGATGTAGCTGTGGCCGGTGACCCAGCCGACATCGGCGGTGCACCAGTAGATATCGCCGTCATGATAGTCGAAGACATATTGGTGGGTCATCGAGACATAGACGAGATAGCCGGCGGTGGTGTGCAGCACACCTTTCGGCTTGCCGGTCGAGCCGGATGTGTAGAGGATGAACAACGGGTCCTCGGCGTTCATCTTCTCGGGCTTGCATTCGGCCTTAACCGTCGCGACCTCGTCATGGTACCAGACGTCGCGCCCGGCGGCCCAGCCGGTCTTGCCGCCAGTGCGGCGCACTACCAAGACCTTTTCGACTTTCGTTCCGGCCTTGGCGGCGATCTCGATCGCCTTGTCCGTGTTCTCCTTTAGCGGGATCGGCTTGCCGCCGCGCAGGCCTTCGTCGGCGGTGATGACGAAGGTCGACTTGCAGTCATCGATGCGTCCGGCCAGCGCATCCGGCGAAAAGCCGCCGAAGACGACCGAATGAATGGCGCCGATGCGCGTGCAGGCGAGCATCGCATAAGCGGCCTCCGGGATCATCGGCATGTAGATGGTTACGCGGTCGCCCTTCTTGACGCCGTGCTTTTTCATCACATTGGCGAGGCGGCAGACATGCGCGTAAAGCTCGTTATAGGTGATCTTCCTGTCGTCGTAGGGATTGTCGCCTTCCCAGATGATGGCGGTCTGTTCGCCGCGCTTCTTCAGATGCCGGTCGATGCAGTTCCAGGAAACGTTGGTCTGGCCATCCTCGAACCATTTGATTGAGACCTGGCCGTCGAAGGACGTGTTCTTGACCTTGCTGTACGGCTTGAACCAGTCGATGCGCTTGCCGTGCTTGCCCCAGAACTTGTCCGGGTTCTTGACGCTGTCGGCGTACCATTTCAGGTAGGTGTCATTGTCAATCAGCGCGTTCTTCTTCCACGCCGGCTGGACGCGATGGACATGAACATCGGACATTTCTTCGCCTTCCTCCCCAAAACCAAACCGCCGGCTTGACCGCCGGCAGGATCGCAGCGATGCGGCCGCGAATTCGCGCGCATTATTAACAGTTCGGCCGCGACGGCAACATTAGACGTTGGATTCGCGCGGCGGGATGCCGCAGGCGCCTTACCAGGCGGTGTCAGCACTCTCGTGAGTCGGCTGCTAAGCGCATGTTTTTGCGGAAGTAATCTGGTTCGATCATAGAAATATCAATAGACGATTAAGCAAATGGGGTGCACAATTTCAGCCTGGGAGGAAGGAGAATCAACCAGGGGACCGCAATGCGCGACCATTCCGAAATGGACCTGATGCTCAAGGGCTATGGCTTGACCACGGCCAAGATTCTTTATCACTTTCCAGATCATCCGCATCTGCTGCAGAGCTTCATCTGGCAGGATTACGACATCGCCCCGAAATTTCCCGTGCTGATCCGTTTCATCGAGTTCTGGAAGGCCAAGCTCGAAGGCCCGCTGCATTCGGTCAGCTACACGCACCAGAAGCTGATCGCGCCGAACGAATGGCGCAAGGTCGACGGCGAGTTCGTTCTGCATTAGCCGGGCGGGCGGCAGCCTGGGAGCCGCCGCCCAGCTTTTGGAGCGTCAGACTGCGGGCGGGTTCAGCCGGGCAAAACCCTCCTGCCGGCGATAGGGAAAATACGGATAGGGTGCGGTGACCTCACTTGCCGTGTCGAGCTTCTTCATCTGCTCGGCTGTCAACGACCAGCCGACGGCGCCGAGATTCTGGCGCAACTGCTCCTCGTTGCGCGCGCCGACGATGACGGAGGCGACGGTCGGCCGCTGCAGCAGCCAATTGATGGCGATCTGCGGTATGGTCTTGCCGGTTTCCTCGGCGACAACATCAAGCGCGTCGACGACCCGATAGAGATGCTCATCCTCGACGGGCGGTCCGAAGCTTGCCGTGTCGTGCAGCCGGCTTTTCTCAGGCAGCTTCTGGCCACGGCGGATCTTGCCGGTCAGGCGGCCCCAGCCGAGCGGGCTCCACACCAGCGCACCGACACCCTGGTCGAGGCCGAGCGGCATCAACTCCCATTCATAGTCGCGTCCGACCAGCGAGTAATAGACCTGATGGGCGACGTATCGGGGATAGCCGTATCTGCCCGCCAGGCCGAGCGATTTCATCACTTGCCAGCCGGAAAAATTGGAGACGCCGACATAACGCAGTTTGCCGGCGCGCACGAGACTGTCCAGTGTCGACAGCACCTCCTCGATCGGTGTTGCAGCGTCGAAGGCGTGCAGTTGCAGCAGGTCGATGTAGTCGGTGCCAAGGCGCCCCAGCGCGTCTTCGACGGCCTTGATCAGGCGTGAACGTGACGATCCGGCATCGTTGGGACCGTCGCCTATCGGCAGCGAGGTCTTGGTCGAGATCAGCACGGTGTCGCGGCGGCCCTTGATGGCAGCGCCGAGCACTTGTTCGGAAGCGCCATTCGAATAGACGTCGGCGGTGTCGAACAGGTTGACGCCGGCCTCAAGGCAGATGTCGACCAGCCGCCGTGCTTCCGTCGCATCGCTGTTGCCCCAGGCGCCGAACAGCGGGCCTGAACCGCCGAAGGTTCCAGCGCCGAACGAGAGCGCCGGGACCTTCAGGCCTGATGCGCCAAGATTTCGATAATCCATGGGTTTGCTCCTTGTGGAAGGATGGCTGTTTCAAAGATTGGTTGAGGTTTGCCGTTCTATGACCGCGCGATTTCCGGTGTGGCGAGGACAGGATCTCGGTCGAGGCGCAGCGCAAACGCCGCCACGGCAAGCGCTGAAAGCGGCAACAGGGCCGCGACCCAGGTGACGGCATCGAGGCCGGGACCATGGGCGATGACCACGCCGCCGAGCCAGGCGCCGGCAGCATTGCCGAGGTTGAAGGCGGCGATGTTGAAGGATGAGGCGAGGCTCTGGCCGGCGCCTTGTGCCTTTTCCAGCACCCACATCTGCAGCGGCGCCACGGTGGCGAAGGCGGCGGCGCCGAGCAGGCCGACATAGATAACGGCCATGACCTGGCTGTGCAGGGCGAAGGTCATGGTGCCGAGCACCATCGCCAGAACGACGAGACTGCCGAGAACGGACGGTACCAACCAACGGTCGGCGAACTTGCCGCCGGCGAGGTTGCCGGCGATGAGGCCGCCGCCGAAGACCAGCAGGATCGGCGACACCGCTGCTTCGTCAAAACCGGTGATCTCGGTCAGCAACGGGGCGATGTAGGTGAAGACGGCGAAGACGCCGGCATAGCCAAGCACGGTGGTAGCAAAGCCAAGCAGGACCGGCGTGCGGCCGAGCACGGCGAGATCGGCGCGCAAATTGCTCTTCTCAGGCTCTGTTCGGCTGCCCGGCACCAGCAGCAGAATGATGGTAAAGGCGGCGATGCCGACCAGGGTCACCGCCCAGAAGGTCGCGCGCCAGCCGAAGGCTTGGCCGAGCCATGTGCCGAAGGGCACGCCGAGGATGTTGGCGATGGTCAGGCCGGTGAACATCAGGGCGATCGCCGAGGCTTTCTTGTTGGGCGCCACCAGTCCGGTCGCCACGACCGAGCCGACGCCGAAGAAGGTGCCGTGGGCGAAGGCGGTCAGTACGCGCGCACCCATCAGCGTCCAGTAGTCTGGGGCAAGCGCACAAGCGAGGTTGCCCAGCGTGAAGATCGCCATCAGCGCCAGAAGCACGGTTTTGCGCGGCCAACGGCCGGTTGCGATCGTCAGCAGCGGCGCGCCGATGACGACGCCCAGCGCATAGCCGGAAATCAGCTGGCCGGCAGCCGAGATCGAGACGCCGAGATCGGTGCTGACGTCGAGCAGCAGGCCCATGATGACGAATTCGGTGACGCCGATGCCAAAGGCACCGGCGGCAAGAGCGTAAAGAGCAAGGGGCATGGCGGTTCCCACTTCGATGACGACCAGTTTTGACGACGGGCGCCGTGTCCTCCCACGCCCCGATCCGGAAGATCGTGCCGCGATGTGCTGTGAACCAGCCTTGCATCGGGCACATCGTCTGTGAAATAAATTCACCAATGGCCAGGCCCGACATCAATCGCTCCGGCGAGATCGAAGTGTTCGTCCGCGTCGTCGAGGCGGGCAGCTTTTCAGCCGCTGCCCGTGCGTTGCGGATGACGCCGTCGGCGGTGAGCAAGCTGATCGCGCGGCTGGAGGCGCGGCTTGGTGCGCGGCTGGTCAGCCGTTCGACGCGCAAGCTGCAACTGACGCCGGAGGGGGCGGCGTTCTTCGACAGCGGCGTGCGCGTCCTGGCCGACATGGCGGCGGCCGAGCGCGAGGCAGCGGCGGGTGCCGCGCCGCGTGGCCGGCTGCGGATCAGCAGCTATGTGCCTTTCGGGCAGCACCGGCTGATCCCGCTTTTGCCGCGTTTTCTAGAGCGCTACCCCGAAATCTCGGTCGATCTGGTGTTGACTGACGATGTCATCGACCTGATGGAGGAGCGCGCTGACGTCGCCATCCGCGCCGGGCCGCTCGGCGAATCACGGCTGGTGGCGCGCAAGCTCGGGCAGAGCCGGGTGGTCGTCGTTGCGGCGCCATCGTATCTCGAAGCGCGTGGCACGCCCAAGGAGCCCGCCGATCTCGATCGTTACAACCGGATGGGCTTCCGTTTCGTACGTCACCTCGAGGGCTGGCCTTTTATCGACGCGGCCGGCAAGCCGATCACCCTGTCGATCATCGGAAATACGCTGGTCAGCGACGGCGAGGCGATGCGGCTGATGGCGCTCTCGGGGGCGGGCATCGCCCGGCTGGCACGCTGGCATGTGGAGGCCGACATTGCCGCCGGCCGGCTTCTGCCGCTGCTGGAAGAGTTCAACCCCGGCGACGAGGAACTCACCCACGCCGTCTATGTCGGCCAAGGCAAGCATCTGCCGGCGCGGGTGCGGGCGTTTTTGGACTTTTTGGTCGAGACTGTCCGGCTGACCTGAGCCCAAAAAAGATCGGGAGCCTGCCGGCTCCCGAAGCATCGAATCGAAGGTGAGTTTGAGTTACGTTTTCGGCACAAAGGGCGCCGGACGCCGGCCCGCAGCCTGACGTTCCACCATCCAGCCGGGGTATTCGGCGGGCAGGGCACTGACTTCGTCGAGGCGAACGAGATCATCGGCATCGAGCTTCAACTCGGTGGCTGCAAGGTTCTGTTCCAGCTGCTCCATGCGGCTGGCGCCGATGATGACGCTCATCACGAACGGCTTGGCCAGCACATAGCCGAGCGCCACCGTGGCGACGCTGACGCCGTGCTTGGCGGCGATCTCGCGCATGACGGCGACTGCTGCCCAGGCACGGTCCTCATTGACCGGCGGGAAATTGAAGCTGGCGCGACGGCCCTCGCCATTGCCGGGGGCGCCCGGTCCGTATTTGCCGGAGAGCAGGCCGCCAGCCATCGGCGACCAGACCATCAGCCCGAGCTTCTCCTCGTTGAGCAGCGGCACGATTTCGCGCTCGAGATCGCGGCCGGCGATCGAGTAGTACGACTGCACGGTCTCGAAGCGGGCAAATCCCTTGCGCTCGGCAATACCCAGCGCCTTGGCGATGCGCCAAGCCTGCCAGTTCGAGACGCCGACATAGCGGACCTTGCCGGCGGCAACGAGGTCGTCGAGCGCCCGCAGTGTCTCGTCGATCGGCGTCACCGTGTCGGTGCCGTGCAGCTGGTAGAGATCGATGTGATCGAGCTGCAGCCGCTCGAGGCTGCCTTCGACCGAATCCATGATGTGGCCGCGCGAGGAACCACGCTGGTTCGGGCCCCCGCCCATGGCGCCATGGACCTTGGTGGCGATGATCACGTCCTGTCGGTTGACGCCAAGATTCCTGAGCGACTGGCCGAGAAGCCGTTCCGAGGCGCCGAAGGAATAGACATCCGCCGTGTCGAAGAAATTGACGCCGGCGGCGAGCGAGCGGGCAACGATCTCGTCGACGCCCTTCTGGTCGAGGCTGGCGATCAGGCCCCATTGGGCATTCTCGCCGGCCGCGCCGAACGTCATCGTGCCGAGGCAAAGTTCGGAGACGAACATGCCCGTATTTCCAAGTTGATTGTAACGCATGGGTGGCTCCAGACGGGTTGAGAATAACTCGACCCATATAGGAACGAAACGTTCCGTTTCTATACGCTGGCGCAGTCAATGTCAGCCTGTGGCCTAAGGTCGGCTGCGCCTCATCTGGCGCCGAAAATTGCCGATCCAACCCTGACACTGGTCGCGCCGAAGGCGATCGCGGTTTCGTAGTCGCCGGACATGCCCATGGAGAGCTTGTCGACGCCGGCCTCGAGCCCAAGCTTTTCCAGCAGCGCGAAATGCGGACCGGGGTTCTCGTCGGCCGGCGGAATGCACATCAGCCCTTCGATGGCGAGGGCGTGAACCGAGCGGCAGCGGGCCACGAAGGCGACAGCCTCGCGCGGCTCGATGCCGGCCTTTTGCGGCTCGGAGCCGGTGTTGACCTGGACATAGAGCCTTGGTGACCGGCCTTGCCTGGCGATCTCCTTGGCCAGCTCTGCGGCGATCTTTTCACGGTCGACGGTTTCGATGACATCGAACAATGCCACCGCTTCCTTGGCCTTGTTCGATTGCAGCGGACCGATCAGATGCAGCTCGATGTCGGAAAATGCCTCCTTCAGCACCGGCCATTTCGCTTGTGCTTCCTGGACGCGGTTTTCGCCGAAGACGCGCTGGCCGGCCTCGATAATCGGGCGGATATCGGCGGCGTCGAAGGTTTTCGAGACTGCGACCAGCGTCACCGCTCCGGCCTCACGGCCTGCCTCGCGCTCGGCGGCAGCGATCCTTGCCTTGACCGTGAAAAGCTGTTCGACGGCGCTCGCCATGCCTATATCCTGCCTGTGTTTGGCTTTTCGCCGGATCGCCGCAGTTGACGGGTCCGGCAATCCATGGTGAACACCGCGACGACATTTCCTGAGCCGCCCGGGCATTGTCCGGCGGCTCGCGCATGCTTTTAAGTGAAAAACACCCGATGGCAACCGAACGATACAATCCGCGCGCGTCAGAGCCCAAATGGCAGAACGCCTGGGACGCCAAGAAGCTGTTCGAAGCCGACAATGACGACCCGCGCCCGAAATACTACGTGCTGGAGATGTTCCCGTATCCGTCGGGGCGCATCCATATCGGCCATACCCGCAACTATACGATGGGCGACGTGGTGGCGCGCTACAAGCGGGCCAAGGGTTTCAACGTGCTGCACCCGATGGGCTGGGACGCCTTTGGCATGCCAGCCGAAAACGCGGCGATGCAGAACAAGGTCCATCCCAAGGACTGGACCTATCAGAACATCGCCGCCATGCGCGAGCAGCTCAAGGTCATGGGCCTGTCGCTCGATTGGGCCCGCGAGTTCGCCACCTGCGACGTCGACTACTATCACCGCCAGCAGATGCTGTTCCTCGATTTCGTCGAGAAGGGGCTGGTGACGCGCAAATCCTCCAAGGTCAACTGGGATCCGGAGGACATGACGGTGCTTGCCAACGAGCAGGTCATCGACGGACGCGGCTGGCGCTCAGGCGCGCTGGTGGAACAGCGCGAGCTGACGCAGTGGTTCTTCAAGATCACCGATTACGCGCAGGATCTGCTGGATTCGCTCGACCAACTCGACGACTGGCCGGAAAAAGTGAAGCTGATGCAGGCGAACTGGATCGGCCGTTCGGAAGGGCTGCTGATCCGCTGGCCGCTGGCCAAGCCAGTCGCCGGCGAGCATGAGCTCGAAGTCTATACGACCAGGCCCGACACCATCTTCGGCGCGTCCTTCATGGCGATTGCGGCCGACCATCCGCTGGCCAAAAAGGCCGCCGAGGACAATCCGGCGCTGGCAAAGTTCATCGACGAAGTCCGCCATATGGGCACTTCGGCGGCGGCATTGGAGACGGCCGAGAAGAAGGGTTTCGATACCGGCATTCGCGTTGTCCATCCGTTCGACGAGAGGTGGACGCTGCCCGTCTACGTCGCCAATTTCGTGCTGATGGACTATGGCACCGGCGCCATCTTCGGCTGCCCGGCACATGACCAGCGCGACCTCGACTTCGCCAACAGATACGGCCTTCCGGTCATTCCGGTGGTGATGCCGGAAGGCGAGAATCAAGGAAGCTTCCAGGTCATCGACGAGGCTTATGTCGATGATGGCGCGATGATCAATTCGCGCTTCCTCGACGGCATGAAGCCGGATCAGGCATTCGACGAGGTGGCGAAGCTGCTGGAACAAAGGACCATCGGCAACCGGCCGATGGCCGAGCGCAAGGTGAATTTCCGCCTGCGCGACTGGGGCATTTCGCGCCAGCGCTATTGGGGCTGCCCGATCCCGATGATCCATTGCGAGGATTGCGGCGTGGTGCCGGTGCCGAAGGCCGACCTGCCGGTCAAGCTGCCGGACGACATCGAGTTCGACCGGCCGGGCAATCCGCTCGATCGCCATCCGACATGGCGGCACGTCAAATGCCCGCGTTGCGGCAAGGATGCGCGGCGCGAAACCGACACGATGGACACATTTGTCGATTCTTCTTGGTATTTCGCTCGCTTCACCGCGCCGTGGGCAAACGATCCGACCGATCCCAAGGCCGCGACTGAATGGCTGCCGGTCGACCAGTATATTGGCGGCATTGAGCATGCGATCCTGCATTTGCTCTATTCGCGCTTTTTCACCCGCGCCATGCGCGAGACCGGCCATGTCGATCTCGCCGAGCCGTTCAGGGGCCTGTTCACGCAAGGCATGGTGGTGCACGAGACCTATCGGGTTGGCGGCGCCTCGAACGGCCGCTGGCTTGCGCCTAGCGAGGTCAGGCTGGAAGACGCCGACGGCAAGCGCCGCGCCTTCGAAATCGCCACCGGCGAAGAGGCGGTGATCGGTCCGCTCGAAAAAATGTCGAAGTCGAAGAAGAATACGGTGAGTCCGGAAGAGATCACCGACGGCTACGGCGCCGATACGGCGCGCTGGTTCATGCTGTCGGACTCGCCGCCCGAGCGCGATGTCGAATGGACCGACGAGGGTGCGGCCGGCGCGCATCGCTTCATCCAGCGCATCTGGCGCCTGGTGTCGACGGCTGCCGAATCGCTCGCCGGAGTCCGGCCAGAGGCGGCGAAGGACGGCGAGGCCGGGACAGTGTCCAAGGCCGCGCACAAGATCTTGAAGTCGGTCGGCGAGGATATCGAAAAGCTCGCCTTCAACCGCGCCATCGCCCGCATCTACGAGCTCGCCAATGCCTTGACCGTACCGCTCAACGAGGCGGCAGAGGGCAGGGCCGGTCCGGCGCTGCAAGCGGCCTGCCGTGAGGCCGTCGAGATCCTGGTGCACCTGATCGCGCCGGTCATGCCGCATCTGGCCGAGGAGTGCTGGCAGACGCTCGGCGGCACCGACCTTGTCGCCGAACGGCCCTGGCCGGATTACGATCGCTCGCTTGTCGTCGACGCCGAGATCGTGCTGCCGGTCCAGGTCAACGGCAAGAAACGCGGCGATTTGACAATTGCCCGTGACGCGGATCAAGGTGCGGTCGAAAAGGCGGTTCTGGCTCTCGACTTCGTGCAGAAAGCGCTCGAAGGTAAGGCGCCGCGCAAGGTGATCATCGTGCCGCAGAGGATCGTCAATGTCGTTGCCTGATCCGCGAAAGACAGAGCTGACGCTGCGCCGCGTCGTGCTTTGCGGGCTGCTCGCCTCGGTGGCGCTGGTTTCCGCCTGCACGGTGCGGCCGCTCTATTCGAGCGCGCCGCTGATCGCCGGCTCGCAGGTCGGCGCCGCTGCCGAGCTGGCATCGATCTCGGTCAAGCCGGTCAAGACCCGCTACGCCCAGCAGGTCCGCAACAATTTGATCTTCGCGCTCGGCCAGGGCGCCGGCGAGCCGGCTTCGCCGGTCTATTCGCTTGATCTCGGCGTCTCCGAACTCGTCGAATCGGCGGCAATCGAGCAGGTCACGACCGACGAGGACGAGCCGACCGCCGGCACTGTGACGCTGACTGCCAACTATGTGCTCAGCGATGCCAAGACGGGCACGGTCATAGCGAGGGGCAAGCGCTCGATTCCGTCGTCATACGACAGGCCGCGCCAGGAATTCGCGTCATACCGGGCCCAGATCGACGCCGAGAACCGTGCGGCGCGCGAGCTGGCAGATGTGCTGCGGCTGTCGATTGCCCAGGATCTGATCAAGCACGGCAAGCCGGCGGCAAGCTAGGTCTTTCCAGAGTGCGCAATCTGCAAAAAAGGCCGATTGCTCGGCCTTTTTGTTCGTAGGATAGTCGCTTCAGCCGATCTTCTGCCCGGTCTTTGCCCAGTCGGCGAGGAACAGTTCCAGGCCCTTGTCGGTCAGCGGGTGCTTGACCAGCGCCTTGAGCGTCGCCGGCGGCGCGGTGATGACATCGGCACCGATCAGCGCCGCCTGCTTGACATGGTTCACGGTACGCACCGAAGCGGTCAGGATTTCAGTCTGGAAGTCATAATTGTCGTAGATGGTGCGGATATCGGCAATCAGCTCCATGCCGTCCCAGCCGCTGTCGTCGATGCGGCCGACGAAGGGCGAGATGAAGGAGGCGCCGGCCTTGGCGGCGAGCAGCGCCTGGGTGGCCGAGAAGCACAGCGTGACGTTGACCATGCGGCCGTCCGACCGGATGTCCTTGCAGGCTCTCAGGCCGTCGAGCGTCAGCGGCACCTTGATGCAGACATTGTCGGCGATCCTGGCCAGGATCTTGGCCTCCGCCATCATGTCCTTGTATTCGGTGGCGACGACTTCGGCCGAGACTGGGCCCTTGACGATCTCGCAGATCTCTCTTGTGACGTCGGCGATCTTGCCGCCGGATTTCAGGATCAGCGACGGATTGGTGGTTACGCCGTCGAGCAGCCCCAAATCGTTCAGCTCGCGGATTTCCTTGACATCGGCGGTGTCGACAAAAAATTTCATGGCGGTCTCCTGAAGATTTTTCATGTGCACGTCATGCACATTTGGGGTCGGACTTTGATCTAGACCAAAGTCGGGGCAAGGTCACGCCTCATGATCGAAGATTCGCCCTTTGTCGCGGCCGCACCGGTGCTGGTGCCGATGCCCGCCGAGCGCCCCTACACCTATGCCGTGCCGGCTGGCATGCGCGTGGTGCCGGGCTCGATCGTGCGCGTTCCGCTTGGGCCCCGCCAGGTCGCCGGCATCGTCTGGGACGGCGCCGTCGAAAAGGTCGACGCGAAGAAATTGCGGCCGATCGAGCAGGTTTTCGACTGCCCGCCGATCGACCGCGCGATGCGGCGTTTTGTCGATTGGGTGGCGCAGTACACGCTGTCGCCGCCCGGCATGGTGGCGCGCATGCTGCTCAGGGCGCCGGAGGCGTTCGACCCGGAGCCGTGGATCGAAGGGCTGCAGCGCACCTTCGCCAGACCCGACCGGATGACGGAGGCGAGGACGCGCGTGCTGGAGACGGCCGAAGGCGGACTTGCCTGGACGCGATCCGGCCTGGCGCATGCGGCAGGCGTGTCGTCGACGGTGGTGGACGGGCTGCGGGTGCAGGGCGTATTCCAGACGGTGATGATCCCGCCGCGGCCGGTGGTCGCAGCACCCGATCCCGGCTACGCCTTGCCTTCACTGATGCCCAACCAGAGCGATGCCGCCGAGACGCTGCGCGCCAATGTCGCGACCGGTACATTCGGCGTCACCCTGCTCGACGGTGTAACCGGATCCGGCAAGACGGAGGTCTATTTCGAGGCGGTCGCGGCCGCGCTCGATCGCGGCAAGCAGGTGCTGATCCTGCTGCCGGAAATCGCGCTGACGCATGCCTTCCTCGAACGCTTCCAGGAGCGGTTCGGTGCCAAGCCGGCGGAATGGCACTCGGACCTGCCGCCAAGGATGCGCGAAAAGGTCTGGCGGCAGGTAGCGGAAGGCGGCGTGCGGGTCGTCGCAGGCGCGCGCTCGGCGCTGTTCCTGCCATTCAGGGAGCTTGGATTGATCGTCGTCGACGAAGAGCACGATCCCGCCTACAAGCAGGAGGATCGCGTCTTTTACAACGCGCGCGACATGGCCGTGGTGCGCGGCCATATCGGCGGCTTTCCGGTCGTGCTCGCCTCGGCGACGCCGTCGGTCGAAAGCCGGGTCAATGCCAGCCAGGGCCGCTACAGCAGGGCGGTGCTTTCGGCGCGCTTTGCCGAGGCGGCACTTCCCGATCTCAAGACGATCGACATGCGCCGCGCGCCGCCGGCACGCGGCGGCTTCCTGTCGCCTGTACTGCTCGGCCATATACGGCAGACGCTGGAAAGAAAGGAACAGTCGCTGCTGTTCCTCAACCGGCGCGGCTATGCGCCGCTGACGCTCTGCCGGGTCTGCGGCCACCGCTTCGGCTGTCCGGTCTGCTCGGCCTGGCTGGTCGAGCACCGCTTTCGCGGCCAGCTCGTCTGCCACCACTGCGGGCACAATGAACGCCGGCCCGAAGCCTGTCCGGAATGCGGCACGCTCGATCATCTGGTCGCCTGCGGGCCAGGCGTCGAGCGCATCGCCGAGGAGGTCGTCGCGCATTTCCCCGATGCCCGCACTATCGTACTGTCGTCCGACCTGATGGGCGGCGTGCGCCGGCTGCGGCTCGAGCTTGAAGCCATCGCCAATGGCGAGGCCGACATCGTCATCGGCACGCAACTCGTCGCCAAGGGCCATAATTTCCCCAACATGACGCTGGTCGGTGTGGTCGATGCCGATCTCGGCCTTGCCAATGGCGATCCGCGCGCCGCCGAGCGCACCTTCCAACTGCTCAGCCAGGTGACCGGCCGCGCCGGCCGTACCGGCAAGAAAAGCCTCGGCCTGCTGCAGACCTTCCAACCCGACCACCCGGTGATGCGCGCGATCGTCTCCGGCGATGCCGAGTCCTTCTACGAGCGCGAGATCGCCGAGCGTGAGCGGGCGGCGCTGCCGCCCTTCGGCAGGCTCGCCGGCGTCATCGTCAGCGCGGCGACACGGGCCGAAGCCGAAGGGCACGCCCGTGGCCTGCGTCGCGCCGCGCCGCAAGCCACCGACCTGTTCGTGCTCGGCCCGGCCGAGGCGCCGCTGTCGTTGATCGGCGGCCGCCATCGCTTTCGCCTGCTGATCCAGGGCGAGCGGCGCGCCGACATGCAAGGGTTCATTCGCACCATGCTGGCCGAGGGACCGAAGATAAGGGGCTCGGTGCGAGTCCAGGTCGACATCGACCCGCAGAGCTTTTTGTGAAGGGGCTCAGAGGACAGGCTTCCGCAAATTGCCGATGCCCATCTGGCGTATGTCTCTTGCTTCGCTAGAATGCCCGAAATTTCGACTATGCATTTAAGAGGGGACAAGATGGAATTTGCGTTTCCATGGCCGATGAGCCAGGGCGAGTGGCTGGCGTGGTCGAGCGCGGTCGCGACCCTATTGCTCGGCCTATTGCTATTCCTGGCGCCACAGCTGGCATTCCGCATCCTGCGGCTGCAGGTCAGACCGGAGAAGGCGGCGGCGATCGCCGAGGGGCGCGGCCGGATGTCGGGGTTCTATCTCGGCCTCAGCCTGTGCTGCATCCTCCTGGCGCAGCCGCTGCTCTACATGGCGCTCGGCTTCTCCTGGCTATTCACCGCCTTCGGCCGGCTGCTATCGATGATGTCGGACGGCGCCAATACGCCGTTCAACTGGGCATCCATCGTCGTCGAGCTGGTGCTGGCGGCGCTGCCGCTTGCCTTCGCCTTCGGCTTTTTGCCCTGAATCAGGGATCAATCCGGGGTTGGTTGCTGAACTCGCCCGGCGGATGCGACAATAGTGCCTGAAAACCATGCCGGACGACGCATTGCGGTCTGAAAATGCCTGTGCTAGACGGCAATCGACTTTCGACCGGGGATAGCGGAAGCCGCGCCTCCGTGCTTGGAAAAATGCAGTAAGGTCAAAGATTTAGCCAGAGTTTTTGCTCGCGCCAACAATCTGCGGCCTGTCAGACAAGAGAAAAGACGGTCCGTGGCCCAATCGTCATCGCCAATCTCAGGTGTCGCAGAACGCTATGCGGGTTCGCTGTTCGAACTCGCGCTGCAGACCAATTCGGTCGCCAGCGTCGAGGCCGACCTCAACAGTTTCGAAGCGATGCTCGAAGGCAGCGCTGACCTTTCGCGGCTGATCAGGAGCCCTGTCTTCTCCAGCGAGGACCAGGCCAAGGCGATCGCCGCGATCGCCGACAAAGCGGGGATCACCGGCCTCACCGGCAATTTCCTGCGCGTCGTTGCCCAGAATCGCCGGCTGTTTGCCGTGCCCGGCATGATCAAGGCGTTCCGCCAGATCGCCGCCGAACACCGCGGCGAGACCGCTGCCGAGGTCACCTCGGCGCATGCGCTGACGCCTGCCCAGGAAACCGAGCTGAAAGCAGCGCTGAAAAGCGTCGCCGGCAAGGACGTGGCGATCACGGTCACCGTCGATCCGTCGCTGCTCGGCGGACTGGTGGTCAAGATCGGCTCGCGCCAGATCGATACGTCGCTCAAAACCAAACTCAATTCGCTCAAGCTTGCACTGAAAGAGGTCGGCTGATGGACATCCGCGCCGCGGAAATTTCCGCAATTCTGAAAGACCAGATCAAGAATTTCGGCAAGGAGGCCGAGGTCTCCGAAGTCGGCCAGGTGCTGTCCGTCGGTGACGGTATCGCCCGCGTCTACGGCCTCGACAATGTCCAGGCCGGCGAGATGGTCGAGTTCCCCGGCGGCATCCGCGGCATGGCGCTCAACCTTGAAGCCGACAATGTCGGCGTTGTCATCTTCGGCGCCGACCGCGACATCAAGGAAGGCGACACCGTCAAGCGCACCGGCGCCATCGTCGATGCGCCCGTCGGCATGGGCCTGCTCGGCCGCGTCGTCGACGCGCTCGGCAACCCGATTGACGGCAAAGGCCCGATCCAGGCCACCGAACGCAAGCGCGTCGACGTCAAAGCGCCCGGCATCATCCCGCGCAAATCGGTGAACGAGCCGATGTCGACCGGCCTCAAGGCCATCGACGCGCTGATCCCGGTCGGCCGCGGCCAGCGCGAGCTGGTCATCGGCGACCGCCAGACCGGCAAGACCGCGATCATCCTCGACACCATGCTCAACCAGAAATCGGTGCACGACAACGGCCCTGAGAAGGAAAAGCTGTACTGCGTCTATGTCGCCGTCGGCCAGAAGCGCTCGACGGTGGCGCAGTTCGTCAAGGTCCTGGAAGAGCGCGGCGCGCTCGACTATTCGATCATCATCGCCGCGACCGCCTCCGATCCGGCGCCAATGCAGTTCCTGGCGCCGTTCACCGCCTGCACCATGGGCGAATATTTCCGTGACAACGGCATGCACGCGCTGATCAGCTACGACGACCTGTCGAAGCAGGCCGTCGCCTATCGCCAGATGTCGCTGCTGCTGCGCCGTCCGCCGGGCCGCGAAGCCTATCCGGGCGACGTCTTCTACCTGCACTCGCGCCTGCTCGAGCGCGCCGCCAAGCTCAATGACGAAAATGGCGGTGGGTCGCTGACGGCGCTGCCGATCATCGAAACGCAGGCCAACGACGTGTCGGCCTATATCCCGACCAACGTCATCTCGAT
Source organism: Mesorhizobium sp. M0145 (assembly GCF_040322355.1). NCBI lineage: Bacteria > Pseudomonadati > Pseudomonadota > Alphaproteobacteria > Hyphomicrobiales > Phyllobacteriaceae > Mesorhizobium > Mesorhizobium sp. M0145. Next base: position 23,257 of record NZ_JAMYTK010000016.1, on the reverse strand, counting down.
CACCGACGGCCAGATCTTCCTGGAAACCAATCTGTTCTTCCAGGGCGTCCGTCCGGCGGTCAATGTCGGCCTGTCGGTGTCGCGCGTCGGCTCCTCGGCGCAGATCAAGGCGATGAAGCAGGTTGCCGGGTCGATCAAGGGCGAGCTCGCGCAGTACCGCGAAATGGCTGCTTTCGCGCAGTTCGGCTCCGATCTCGACGCCGCCACGCAACGCCTGCTCAACCGCGGCTCGCGCCTGACCGAGCTGTTGAAGCAGCCGCAATTCTCGCCTCTCAAAGTCGAGGAGCAGGTCGCGGTGATCTTCGCCGGCGTCAACGGTTATCTCGACAAGCTGGCGATCAACCAGGTCGGCAAGTTCGAGCATGGCCTGTTGTCGCATATGCGCTCGGCCGGCAAGGACGTGCTCGACGGCATCCGACAGGAGAAGGCGCTGTCCGACGATCTGCGCGCTAGGCTGAAGGCAGAAATCGACGCCTTCGCCAAGACCTTTGCTTGAGCAGGACGGACGGGATCAGGTTTGAAGCATGCCTTCGTTAAAAGACCTTCGTAACCGTATCGCCTCGGTCAAGGCGACGCAGAAGATCACCAAGGCGATGCAGATGGTCGCCGCGGCGAAGCTGCGTCGCGCGCAGGAAGCGGCGGAAGCGGCGCGTCCCTATTCGGAGCGTATGGGCGCGGTGCTGGCCAATATCACCCAGGCGATCGGCGGCGGCGGCGATGCCCCGGCGCTGATGACCGGCACCGGCAAGGACGACGTGCATCTGCTTGTCGTCTGCACCGCCGAACGCGGTCTGTGCGGCGGCTTCAATTCGCAGATCGCCCGTTTTGCCCGCGACCACATCCGCAAGCTTCTGGCAGACGGCAAGCAGGTCAAGATCATCTGCGTCGGCAAGAAGGGGTTCGACATATTGCGCCGCGACTACGGGGCGCTGATCATCGAGCGTGTCGACCTGCGCGAGGTCAAGACGCTGGGCTTCGTCAATGCCGATGCCATCGCCAAGAAGGTGATCCACCTGTTCAACGAAGGCGGCTTCGACATCTGCACGCTGTTCTATTCGCAGTTCAAGTCGGTGATCAGCCAGATCCCGACGGCGCAGCAAATTGTCCCGGCGGGCGCGCCTTCGGCTGCCGCGGAAGTGAAGGACGGCGGCAGCGCCGTCTACGAATACGAGCCGGAGCCGGGCGAGATCCTCTCCGATCTCATCCCGCGCAACATTTCCGTGCAGGTTTTTCGCGCGCTGCTCGAGAATGCTGCCGGCGAGATGGGCGCCAAGATGAGCGCCATGGACAATGCGACGCGCAACGCCGGCGACATGATCAACAAATTGTCGATCACCTACAACCGCCAGCGGCAGGCGCAGATCACCAAGGAATTGATCGAAATCATTTCGGGCGCCGAGGCGCTCTAGGCACGCCCACAAGGAGGTCATCGACCTCAAGCGTGTGAGAAACAAAGAGACGAAAAGGGTAAAGACGATGGCGAAAGCAGCGACCCCCAAGACGGCAGCCCCTAAGGCCGCGGCACCAGCGAAGGCTCCGGCAGCAGCAAAGGCCGCTCCGGCCAAGAAGGCGGCAGCAACCAAGGCCGCCGCTGTGAATACGCCGGCCGCCACCATCAAGAAAACCGGCCTGGCAGGCAAGGTTCGCCAGGTCATCGGCGCCGTTGTCGACGTCCAGTTCGGCGAACATCTGCCGGCGATCCTGAACGCGCTTGAGACGATCAATGTCGGCAATCGCCTCGTGCTCGAAGTGGCCCAGCATCTGGGCGAGAACACGGTGCGCTGCATCGCCATGGACTCGACCGAAGGTCTGGTCCGCGGCCAGGACGTCTATGACACCGGTGCACCGATTACCGTGCCGGTCGGCCCGGGCATGCTCGGCCGCATCATCAACGTCATCGGCGAGCCGGTCGACGAGGCAGGCCCGGTCGACGGCATCGAGATGCGCTCGATCCACCAGCCGGCGCCGACCTATGTCGAGCAGTCGACGGAAGCGCAGATCCTGGTCACCGGCATCAAGGTGCTCGACCTGCTGGCACCCTATGCCCGCGGCGGCAAGATCGGCCTGTTCGGCGGCGCCGGCGTCGGCAAAACGGTGCTGATCCAGGAACTGATCAACAACGTCGCCAAGGCGCATGGCGGCTTCTCGGTGTTCGCCGGCGTCGGCGAGCGCACCCGCGAAGGCAACGATCTCTATCACGAGTTCATCGAGTCCGGCGTCAACAAGAAGGGCGGCGGCGAAGGCTCCAAGGCAGCGCTCGTCTATGGCCAGATGAACGAGCCGCCGGGCGCACGCGCCCGCGTCGGCCTGACCGGCTTGACGGTTGCCGAATATTTCCGCGACCAGGGCCAGGACGTGCTGTTCTTCGTAGACAACATCTTCCGCTTCACGCAGGCGGGCTCGGAAGTGTCGGCGCTGCTCGGCCGCATTCCTTCGGCCGTGGGCTACCAGCCGACGCTGGCTACCGACATGGGTGCGCTGCAGGAGCGTATCACCACGACGACCAAGGGTTCGATCACCTCGGTGCAGGCGATCTATGTGCCGGCCGACGACCTGACCGACCCGGCACCGGCGACCTCGTTCGCCCACCTCGACGCGACGACCGTGCTCAACCGCGCGATTTCGGAAAAGGGCATCTATCCGGCGGTCGATCCGCTCGATTCGACCTCGCGCATGCTCGACCCGATGGTTGTCGGCGAAGAGCATTACCAGGTCGCCCGCCAGGTGCAGTCGATCCTTCAGCGCTACAAGTCGCTGCAGGATATCATCGCGATCCTGGGCATGGACGAGCTGTCGGAAGAGGATAAGCAGACGGTGGCCCGCGCCCGCAAGATCGAGCGCTTCCTGTCGCAGCCCTTCTTCGTCGCCGAAGTGTTCACCGGCGCACCGGGCAAGCTGGTCGACCTCGCCGACACCATCAAGGGCTTCAAGGGCCTTTGCAACGGCGACTACGACCATCTGCCAGAAGCCGCCTTCTACATGGTCGGCGGCATCGAGGAAGCGGTCGAGAAGGCACAGCGCCTGGCCGCTGAAGCGGCCTGATGGTGAATGGTCAATAGTGAATTGTGAATGGGGAGTAGCGGATAGGAAATCGGGGGCTGAGTGAAGGTCATTCTTTCTGACCGTTCACCATTCACCATTCACCAGTCGCTAAATTGATCATGCCTGAAGCTTTCAAATTCGAACTGGTCTCGCCGGAGCGCCTCTTGGTTTCCGAGCAGGTCGAATCTGTCGTCATCCCGGGCGCCGAAGGCGAGATGACTGTCATGGCGCATCACGCGCCGGTCATGACCACAATCAAGCCGGGCGTCGTTACGCTGAAGACCGCGCAAGGCAAGGAAGAGCGCTACGTGGTGTTCGGCGGCTTTGCCGACATCGTTCCGGCCGGCTGCACGCTGCTGGCGGAATCGGCTGTGGCCGTCGGCGACATCGACCGCGCCGACCTTGCCCGCCGCATCCAGGAGGCCAGGGAAGACGCCGCCGACGCCAAGGACGACCAGACCCGCAGCAAGGCCGAGCAGTTCCTCAACCAGCTTACGACGCTTGAAGGTGCGCTGTTGCCGGCGTGAGTTCCGGTCAAATGACTAACTGAAAAAGCGGGCTTGCCCCGCTTTTTTGTTTGGTGGACAGTCTGGCTGCCTTGGCGTGGGGGTGGCCGATGACAGAACAAGCAGTGCAACAAGAAACTATCTCGCGATCCAGATGGTCGACGGCCCTGGTTTCGGCCTTTGGCGGCCCGTTTGGCGGGTTCCTCTGGATCGGCAGCGGCAAACTGGCGGTCGCCAGCCTGGTGGTGATCAGCGTCGTCGTTTTCGCGCTTATTTACATTGGCTTTCCGGTATTGCCTGGCGTCGATCTTGCTTGGTGGGCCAATTTTTCAGGGATCGGTTTGATGGCCCTGTGGGCAGCGATCGTTGTTCCCTTCGCGCACCGGTTCAAGCCGGACAGATGGTACGCGCGTGGGCTTTCGGTGCTGGTGCTCGTCTTTCTGACCTCGTATCCGGCTGCATTCGCAATACGCGCGTTCCTGCTCCAGCCTTTTTCGATTCCCTCCAGCAGCATGGTGCCGACGTTGCAGGAAGGCGACTATCTCTTCGTCTCCAAAATGGCATACGGCTACAGCCGCTACAGCGTGCCGTTCAACTTGCTTCCCGTTGATGGACGTATATTCGGCGCGGAACCCAAAAGGGGAGATGTGGTTGTCTTCAAGTTCCCGCCCGATCCGAGCGTGGACTACATCCAGCGGATTGTCGGCCTTCCCGGCGAGAAGATCCAGATCATCGACGGGGTGCTTCACATCAACGATATCGCGGTGGGACTCGACGATATTGGTACTTTTTCGTCCGACGAGTTCTCGAGAGCCAAGCTCCAAAGCGAAACCTTGCCGGGGGGTGTCACCCATTCCGTTCTCAACCTCACCGACAACTCGATCGGCGACAATACGCGCGTGTTTGAGGTGCCCGCAGGCCACTACTTCGTGCTTGGCGACAACCGCGACAATGCCTCCGACAGCCGGTTCAGTGTCGCGTTTGTTCCCTATGAAAATCTGGTCGGCAAGGCCCTGCGGCTGTTCTGGAATTCCAAAGGTACCGATTATTCGTCTCGACAGACGCTGAACGGCCAGGCGAGCAAGTAGCTCAAACTGTCAGTGCCTCTACTGCGCGCATGACGCCGCGCAGTTCGGCGAGGCCCTTCAGGCGGCCGATGCAGGAATAGCCGGGGTTCACCTTCTTGCCGATGTCATCGACGATGGCATGGCCATGGTCCGGACGCATCGGCACCTGCCAGTCCGCCCTGCCTGCCGCCTTGCGCCGCCGCTCTTCGCCAATCAGCGCCGACACGACCGCCACCATGTCGGTGTCGCCGTCGAGGTGTTCGGCTTCGTGGAAGGAGCCGTCGGGCTCCTTGGTGACGTTGCGCAGATGGGCGAAATGGATGTTTTCGGCGAAGGCCTTTGCCATTGCCGGCAGATCGTTCTGCGCGCCCGCGCCGTAGGAGCCGGTGCACAGCGTCAGCCCGTTGGCCGGCGAAGCGACCGCGTCGAGCAGCGCGCGGGCATCATTGGCGCTGGAAACGATGCGCGGCAGGCCGAACAACGAAAAGGGCGGATCGTCGGGGTGGATCGCCATCCTGACGCCGGCCTCTTCGGCCACCGGCACGATCTCGCGCAGGAAGGCAAACAGGTTTTCGCGCAGGCCTTCGGTGGAGACGTCCTTGTAGAGGTCGAGGGCGCGGCGGAAGCTTGCCCGATCGAAGATGAATTCGCGCGCCGGCACCCAGCCGATCAGGTTGCGCTCCAGCCTTGCCTTGTCGCTGTCGCTCATCCCTTGCAGTCGCACACGCGCGGCCTCGACGCGGGCCGGTGGGTGATCGGCCTCCGCCCCTTCTCGCTCAAGGATGAAGACGTCATAGGCGCAGAGCTCGACGACATCGAAGCGCAGCGCCGTGCCGCCATGCGGCATCGGGTAATCGAGGTCGGTGCGCGTCCAGTCGGTGATCGCCATGAAATTATAGCAGACGGTATTGATCCCGGCGGCGGCGACGGCGCGGACCGACGCCTTGTAATTGTCGATCAGGCTGCGCCAGTTGCCGCTGCGGGTCTTGATGTCCTCATGGACGACGATGCTCTCGACCACATCCCAGGTCAGGCCTGCTGCCTCGATGTCGGCCTTGCGCCTGGCGATCTCGTCCGCCGGCCAGGCGCGGCCGTCATTGAGGTGATGCAGCGCGCTGACGATGCCGACGGCGCCGGCTTGACGGACATGGGCAAGCGTCACCGGATCGTCCGGCCCGAACCAGCGCCAGGTCTGTCTCATGGCTTCTCACTCCCTATGCCAAGCGCCGCGAAGGCAGCGGCAGGTCCGCCCCGCCGCAGGCGCTCGAGATGGGCTGCCGTCAGATCGATCAGTGTCATGCGGTGGGAATGGTCCTTGGCGAAGCCGGCGAGATCGAATATCGCTGTCACCGTTTCATCAGCCGGCCGGCTGCCGAGCGCCGTAAGCCGAGCGTCGATCGGGTCGGTAAAATGGGCTTCCGGCAAGGTTTTGCCGCGCGCCTCGCAAGCGGTGATCCAGGCCGCCACCACCAGCATGAGATGCGCGGGCGGGTCACCGGCACCCAGCCGATCGAGGGCCGAGGCGACGATGCGCTGCGGCAGCTTCTGGCTGCCGTCATTGGCGATCTGCGCAGTGCGATGGGCGAGCGCGGTGTTCGAATAGCGTTCGGCGAGCTGGGCCGTGTAGCCGGCCGTATCGAGCCCGGCGTCCTGCGGCAGCGTCGGGATGGCCTCGGCCCATAGTCCGTCGACGAATTGCCGGATCGCCGGATTGGCAAAGGCGCGGTCGACCGTGTCGTAGCCGCTGAGCAGGCCGAGATAGGCGATTGCCGAATGCGAACCGTTGAGCAGCCGCAGCTTCATGTCCTCGAAGGGCCCGACGTCGCCGACCATGGTGGCGCCGAACTTTTCCCAGGCCGGCCTGCCAGCCGGGAAATCGTCTTCGACCACCCATTGGCAGAACGGCTCGGTCATCACCGGCCAGGCATCCTCGACGCCGAGCTCGACGGCGATACGCGCCCGGTCGGCGTCGGTAGTCGCCGGCACGATACGGTCGACCATGCTCGACGGAAACGCGACGCCGTCGGCGATGTGTGCGGCGAGCCTGGCATCGCCTGAAGTGGCGAGCCTGGCATCGCCTGAAGTGGCGAGCCTGGCATCGCCTGAAGTGGCGAGCCTGGCATCGCGCAGTGCGGCGAATTCGACCAGCAGGCGGTGCAGCGTGGCGCCATTGGCCGGAAGGTTGTCGCAGCAGAGCACGGTGAAAGGCTGGATGCCGGCGGCACGGCGGCGCGACAGCGCCTCGGTCAGGAAACCATGCGCCGTCCGTGGCATTTGCGGGTTGGCCAGATCATGGACGATGTCGGGGTGGGTATTGTCGAGGCCGCCGCCGGCTGCCCTCAAATAGGCCTTTTCGGTGATCGTCAGCGTGACGATGCGGGTGCGCGGATCGGTCAGGGCGGCGAGCACCGCAGCCGGATCTTCCGGCGCCACCAGCAGCGACAGGATCGAGCCGACGACGCGCAGCTCTTCGCCGATGCTGCTCCTGATCGCCAGCGTGTAGAGGCCATCCTGCGGCTCCAGTGCGTCGCGCGTGTCAGGACTGCGCAAGGACACGCCGACAATGCCCCAGTCCGCCTCTCCCGCCGCCAGGCAGTCGTCGACATAGGCCGCCTGGTGGGCGCGATGGAAGGCACCGACACCGAGATGGACGATGCCCGGTGCGCCGCCGCCGCGGGCGTAGCGCGGAACCGTGACCGAAGCCGGCAGTGCCTTCAGCGTGCTGTTGGAAAGGCGTCTATTGGTCATTGCGCCACGTGTCTGATCGAGATTGTTGGGTCACTGCTGTCAGGCGGCGTAACACCCGATGCCGTCACGCACAATGGGCAATGGCCGACGAAAAGTCATCATACAACAACCCAGTTTTTGTATGTTGACATTATTTCTTTCCAACCCTACCGATGTCCGGATTGGGAGGATTTGCGTGGCCGCATTGACGGATCCGGATTTGCTGTTTGCCGCCGAGGCGCGCCCGCGTTCGCTGGCCCGTGATCTCTACGCCGCGGTCAAGGACCTGCCGATCGTCAGCCCGCACGGCCACACCGATCCGCGCTGGTATGCGCTCAACGAGGCGTTTCCCGATCCGGCGCAGTTGCTGATCGTGCCGGACCACTACATTTTCCGCATGCTGTTCAGCCAGGGCGTTCGGCTTGAGGAGCTTGGGGTGCCGACGCTTGACGGCTCGCCGGTGGAAACCGACGGCAGAACGATCTGGCGGCGCTTCGCCGAGCATTATTACCTGTTCCGGGGTACGCCGACCCGGCTGTGGTTCGACCATGTGCTTGCCCATCTGTTCGGCATCGACGAGCCGCTGACGGCCGCAACCGCCGACCGCCATTACGATATGATCTCGACCTTGCTGCAGTGGGAGAATTTTCGCCCGCGAGCGCTGTTCGAGCGCTTCAACATTGAAGTCATCGCAACGACCGAAGGCGCGCTCGACGATCTCAGATGGCACCAGATGATCCGCGACAGCGGCTGGGAGGGCCGCGTCATCACCGCCTATCGGCCGGATGCGATCGTCGATCCCGACTTCGAAGGGTTCTCGGCCAATCTCGACCGGCTTGGCGAGATCACCGGGTGCGATACCGGCAATTGGACAGGCTATCTCGAGGCGCACCGCCAGCGGCGCGCCTTCTTCAAGAGTTTCGGTGCGACTTCCTCCGATCACGGCCATCCGACGGCCGAAACCGCCAATCTCTCGGATGCCGCCGCGCAGGAGCTGTTCAACCGCATCCGCCGGGGCTCGGACGACGAGCGCGAGCGAAAGCTGTTCCGCGCCCAGATGCTGACCGAGATGGCCAAGATGAGCCGCGACGACGGGCTGGTCCTGCAGATCCATCCCGGCTCCTGGCGCAATCATTCGCCGGCTATCTTTCACAAGTTCGGCAGGGACAAAGGCTTCGATATTCCGACCCGAACCGACTATGTGACGGCGCTGAAGCCGCTGCTCGACTGCGTCGGGCTGGAGCGCGACCTCACCATCATCCTCTTCACGCTCGACGAGACCAGCTATGCGCGCGAGCTGGCGCCGCTCGCCGGCGTCTACCCGGCATTGAAGCTCGGCCCGGCCTGGTGGTTCCACGACAGCCCCGAAGGCATGCGCCGGTTCCGTGAGATGACCACCGAAACGGCCGGTTTCTACAACACCGTCGGTTTCAACGACGACACCCGCGCCTTTCCATCCATACCGGCCCGCCATGATGTGGCGCGCCGGGTCGATTGCGCATATCTGGCGCGTCTCGTCGCCGAGCATCGGCTCGGCGAGGACGAGGCGCACGAGCTGGCGCAGGAACTTGCCTATACGCTCGCGAAAAAGGCGTACCGGCTCTAACGGCGCTTGCCGCCATCGTTCAAAAAGGGAGGAAACCAATGCTGCATTTTTCGAGACTGGCGGGAGCTACGCTAGTTGCCGCCGCACTGCTGGCCGGATCGGCAAGCGCCCAGACGGTCCTGCGCTCGTCCGACACCCACCCGGATGGCTATCCGACGGTCGAGGCGGTCAAATATTTCGGCGAGCTGGTGAAGGAGCGCACGGCCGGCCGCTATGTGGTCGAGATCTATCCTTCCGCGCAACTCGGCGAGGAAAAGGACACGATCGAGCAGGTGCGCACCGGCGTGATCGATCTCAACCGCGTTTCGATGGCGCCGTTCAACGGGCTCATCCCCGAGACCACCGTGCCCTCGCTGCCCTACATCTTCCGTTCGGAAGAGCATATGCACAAGGTCATGGACGGGGCGATCGGCGACCAGATCGCGGCGGCGTTCGACCAGGTCGGGCTGGTGCTGCTCGCCTTTTACGACGGCGGCTCGCGCTCCTTCTATAATTCGAAGAAGCCGATCAACACCGTAGCCGACATGGCCGGGATGAAATTCCGCGTCATCCAGTCCGACATCTTCGTCGACATGGTGGCGGCACTCGGCGCCAACGCGACGCCGATGCCGTATGGCGAAGTGTATTCGGCGATCGAGACCGGGGTGATCGACGGCGCGGAGAACAATTTTCCGAGCTACGACACCGCCAAGCACGCGGAAGTCGCCAAGTACTATTCGCTCGACGAGCACACGATGGTGCCGGAAGCCTTCGTCATGGCGAAGTCGAGCTGGGACAAGCTGACGCCGGAAGACCAGGCGATCTTCAAGGCGGCCGCCAAGGAAAGCGTCGCCAAGCAGCGCGAGCTGTGGACCGCCAAGGTCAAGGAATCGCGCGCCAAGGTCGAGGCGGCCGGTTCGCAGATCACGACGCCGGACAAGCAGCCCTTCATCGACGCGATGGGGCCGGTCTACGAGAAGCACGTCAAGGACGACAAGCTGAAGGCCATGGTCGAAGCCATCAAGGCCGTGCAGTGATCAGGCGGCGGCGCGGACATTCCGTGCCGCCATCCTCCTAGGGAGAAAACCGGTGACTTCCAGCCCAAGACCAACACCGCTCCTTTCCGGCGTCGCGCAAGTGATGTCGCGCGTCAGCACGGCGGCGCTGTCGATCGCCGGCATCGGGCTGGTGCTGATGACCGCCTTCGTCGCCTGGCAGGTGTTCGGCCGCTATGTTCTGAACCGCTCGCCGAGCTGGACCGAGCCGGGCTCGGTGATGCTGATGAGCTGGTTCATTTTCCTCGGCGCTGCCGTCGGCGTGCGCGAAAACTATCACCTCGGCTTCGACGTCCTGCTCTACGTACTTCCGAAAGGCGGCAAGCGCTGGCTGCGGATGATTTCGGATCTTGTCGCGCTCGCCTTCGGCATCGGCATGATCTGGTATGGCAGCCAGCTGGTCGCATTGACCTGGGGCTCCGTCTTGCCGTCACTCGGCATATCGGGGGGCTGGGACTATGTCCCGCTTGTCGCGGGAGGCGCGCTCATCGTGCTCTTCACGCTGGAGCGCATCGTGCTTCGCCTCTCCGGCGCGCCGATCGACGACGCCCTCGATGAACTGCCGCCGGCCGAAGTCGCGGCCGAACTCGACACCGCCAACGTGAAGGTCTGACGCCATGGAACTGTGGATTCTCTTCGGCGTCTTCACCCTGCTGATGCTTATCGGCACGCCGATCGCTTTCTGCCTCGGCGTCGCAAGCCTCGCCACCGTCCTCTATATGGGCCTGCCGCCGCTCATCGTGTTCCAGCGCCTGAATTCCGGCATGAGCGTTTTTTCGCTGCTGGCCATTCCGTTTTTCATCTACGCCGGCGACTTGATGGTGCGCGGCGGCATCGCCAGCAAGATCGTTGCCTTCGCTGGCTCGCTCGTCGGCCATTTGCGCGGCGGCCTCGGCCAGGTCAACATTGCAACCGCTACACTGTTCGGCGGCATTTCCGGCTCAGCGGTGGCGGAGGCAGCGGCGGTAGGCGGCCTGATGATCCCGCAGATGAAGGCGCGTGGATATGGGGCGGACTACGCCGTCAACGTCACGTCGATGGCGGCACTGATCGCGCTGCTGCTGCCGCCGTCGCACAACATGATCATCTACTCGATCTCGGCAGGCGGAAAGATCTCCATCGCCGATCTGTTCACGGCCGGTATCATCCCGGGCCTGCTACTGGCCCTGTCACTTATGGTCACCGCCTATATCGTGGCGCGCTCCCGCGGCTATCCGACCGAGGCGTTTCCGGGCTTCACCGCGGTCGCGCATCTTTTCGCCGTCGCCGTGCCCGGCCTGCTGCTGATCGCGATCATCTTCGGCGGCGTGCGATCGGGCGTCTTCACCGCCACCGAGAGTTCCTGTATCGCCGTCATCTATGCGCTGCTCGTGACCGTCTTCGTTTACCGGCAGATGACCTGGGAAGGGTTCGTTCATGCCACCCATGGCGCCGTGCGCACCACGGCCATGGTGCTGCTCATCATCGGCATGGCGGCGGCGTTCTCGTGGCTGATGGCCTTCCTGAAAGTGCCGGCAGCGCTCATCGCCTCCATGAATGCGATCTCGGACGATCCGCTGGTCGTGCTTCTGCTGCTCAACCTCTTGATGCTGTTCCTCGGCACGTTCATGGACATGGGGCCGACGATCATCATTTGCACGCCAATCTTCCTGCCCGTGGCGCAGGCCTATGGTGTCGATCCGGTGCATTTCGGCGTCATCATGATCCTCAATTTCGGCATCGGGCTGAACACGCCGCCCGTGGGCGCAGTGCAGTTCGTGGCGTGTGCCGTGGGCAAGATATCCGTGTGGGAATCGATGCGCTCGATCTGGCCGTTCTATGGCGCAGGCCTCGTGGTGCTGGCGCTCGTCACTTACATTCCGGCCATTTCGCTATGGCTGCCGAGCGTCTTCAAATAGGGGGTGCGACATGGCATCGGACACTGCCGTCGGGCTCCGCGTCGAACGAAGACCGAAGCTTTCGGAAACCGTGGTCGCGGCGATCCGCAAGCAGCTGCAGGCGGGCGAGATCCAGCCTGGGCAAAAGCTGCCGACCGAGGGCCAGCTGACGGAAACCTTCGGGGTCAGCCGCACCGTGATACGCGAGGCGCTGGCCAAGCTTGCCGCGGACGGCCTGGTCGAGCCGCGCCAAGGCGCCGGCGTTTTCGTGACCGAACATATCTCGACAGCGTTCGGTGCTCTGGCAGCGGAGATGGGCAGCAAGGATTCGATTGCCCTCAACGTGCTCGAAGTCAGGTTGGCGATCGAGATCGAATCCGCCGGGCTCGCCGCCATCCGCCGCAACGCCGCGCAGGAAGCGGCAATCCAGGAAGCCTTCTTCGAGTTCGAACGGCTGCTCCTCAACAGCGAGCCGACTGGACCGGCAGACCTTGCCTTCCACCGCGCAATCGCCAGCGCCACCAACAATCCGTTCTATGTCGAGATGCTCGACGTGCTCGGCCGGCGCGCTATTCCTTGCGATGTGACCTCGCCCTGGTCGACCGAGTTCGCACAGTCCGACGCCTACCAGCGCGGCCTTCAGCGCGAACACCTGATGATCCTCAATGCCATCTCGGCAGGCGATGCCGAAGCGGCGCGGGAGGCGATGCGCGCGCATCTCGGTGCCAGCCAGCAGCGCTATCGCGAGCGCCTGCACGCGCGCCAGATTTTTTATGCCGACTCGGTCAACGCCGCGGCAACTGAATAAGCAATTGAGGCAGCCCCATGGGACAGCAATGAATCACACTGACAATCATACGGATTTCACCTCCCGCTTCGCCATCGATCCTGTTTCTGCCGCAGCCATGGGAACGGACGAGCTGCGACACAATTTCCTGATCGAGGACTTGTTCCAGCCCGGCCGCATCAGCCTGACCTACACCCATTACGACCGCATGATAGTCGGCGGCGCCATGCCCGCCGGCGCACCGCTGCCGCTGCAGGCGATCAAGCCGACCGGGACCAAGAATTTTCTCGACCGCCGTGAGATGATCATCGTCAACATCGCCGGTGCCGGCGTCGTGAAAGCCGGCGGTCAATCCTACGAGTTGCAGGCGCGCGACATGCTCTATCTCGGCATGGGCACGGATGAGGTATCGTTCGCTGCGACCAATCCGGCAGCGCCGGCTAAATTCTACCTGCTCAGCGCGCCGGCGCATCAGGGCCATCCCAACCGGCTGATCCGCATCGGCGATGCCAAGCGGCTCGATCTCGGCAGCCAGGCGACCTCCAACGAGCGCTCGATCTTCCAGTTCATCCATGCCGATGGCGTAAAGACCTGTCAGCTTGTCGTCGGCATGACGCAGCTTGCCCCCGGTTCGGTCTGGAACACCATGCCATGCCATGTGCATGACCGGCGCATGGAGGCCTATCTCTATTTCGACCTGCCGGAGGCGGCGCGGGTGTTTCACCTCATGGGCGAACCGGACGAAACGCGCCATCTCGTCATGCGCAACGAGGAGGCGGTGCTGTCGCCGGGATGGTCGATCCATTCGGGCGCCGGCACCTCGAACTACGCCTTCATCTGGGCGATGGCCGGCGACAATGTCGACTATACCGATGTCGACCTGGTGGCGATGGAGGAGCTCAAGTGAGCGATCTCTCGGCCTTCAGCCTTGCCGGCAAGCGCATCCTCGTCACCGGCGCCAATACCGGCATCGGCCAGGGCATCGCCGTGTCGATCGCGCGCGCCGGCGGCGCGGTCGTCGGCGTCGGCCGGTCGGCGATGGACGAGACGGCGGAGAAGATTGCGGCGGCTGGCGGCCGCTTCGAGGCGGTCCGCTGCGATCTTGGTGATGATGCAGCTGCCCAGGCGATGCTTGACCGCGTCTGGGACGGCACCGGACCGCTCGATGGCCTGGTCAACAATGCGGGCATCATCCGGCGTGCCGACGCGGTCGACCTCACCGAAGCCGACTGGGATGACGTCATCGGCGTCAATCTGAAGACGGTGTTCTTCCTCAGCCAGCGCTTTGCCAGGCGCGTGCTTGCCGAATCTGGACGGCGTGGCAAGATCGTCAACATCGCTTCGGTGCTGAGCTTTCAGGGCGGCATTCGCGTCGCCTCCTACACCGCCTCCAAACATGGCGTGCTCGGCATCACACGGCTGCTGGCGTGCGAATGGGCGGCAAAGGGGATCAACGTCAACGGCATTGCGCCCGGCTATATCGAGACCAACAACACCGAGGCGCTGCGCACCGATCCCGACCGCAGCGCTTCGATCCTGGCGCGCATTCCGGCCGGCCGCTGGGGCGCGCCGGAAGACATCGGCGACGCAGCCGTCTTCCTGCTGGCGCCAGCGTCCAACTACATGCACGGCGCGGTGGTGCCGGTGGACGGCGGCTGGCTGGCACGATGAACAACAAAAGGTGAGAGTTTGGCGATGACCGGAACCAAAATCTTCTCGCATGCCGGCGAGGCTGCGTGGACGCCGACGCCGGATGGCAACCGCAGGCGCGTGCTCCTGCACACGGATGAACTGATGATGGTCGAATTCGGTTTCGACAAGGGTGGTGTCGGTGCATTGCACTCGCACCCGCATGTCCAGGCGAGCTACGTCGCCGAAGGTCGCTTCGAAGTCACCATCGACGGCAGGACCGAGGTCCTGGAAACCGGCAGCAGCTTCATCGTTCCTTCCAACCTTGTCCATGGCGTCAAGGCGCTGCAGGCGGGACGGCTGGTCGACAGCTTCACGCCACACCGCGCCGATTTCCTCGACTGAGCTGCGGGCCCGAAGATCAGGCAGCCGGTTCTCAGAAAAAAACCCGCGCCTCCGGAGAGACGCGGGCGTGTTGCCTGGGCGCTTGTGGCGCCGCGGTACTCAAAACATCACCGCAGAACCTGAACCTGCCGAATGATAGTGAAGATAGGATTAACCGCTCCGAGGCGGTGCGATATTCACAGCCAAAGCGAATAGGGGCTGGAACGACGGTCTGATATCGGCCAATGAGAGAGAAGTTCGCCTCAGGCGGTGCCGCGGACAGGACCAGAGGGGTCGATAAATGTTCGAATCTGCTGTCCAGGCAATCACCTGGCGATTCGCCGGGGAATTTCGGCAGGTCGTATCCCCGAAAGTTCTGTAATGCAGGTAGCAGCGAGCATCCCGGCAGAGGATTCCAAGCGGCGCGTCCTGAAGGATGTATTCGGCTTCGATGATTTTCGTCTCGGCCAGGCGGCCGTGATGGAGGCGCTGCTGGCCGGGCATCATGTGCTGGCTGTCATGCCGACCGGCGCCGGCAAATCGCTCTGCTACCAGGTCCCGGCGCTGGTGCTGGGCGGGCTCACCATTGTCGTTTCGCCGCTGGTGGCCCTGATGCAGGATCAGGTCGCCGCATTGCGCCTTGCCGGCGTGGCGGCCGATACGATCAATTCCTCGCTCGACCGCGACGCCAATGTCGCTGCATGGCGCCGTGTCGCGGCAGGCCAGACGCGCCTGCTCTATCTTGCACCGGAGCGGCTAATGACGGTGCGAATGCTCGAGGCGTTGACCAAGCTCGATGTCCGGCTGATCGCCATCGACGAGGCACATTGCATCTCCCAATGGGGACCGGCGTTCCGGCGCGAATACGAAGAATTGTCGAGACTACGTGATATCTTCCCGAAAGTGCCGATCATTGCGTTGACGGCGACGGCGGACGAGACGACGCGCACCGACATTGCCGCGCAACTGTTCGACGGGCGCGTCGATACCGTGGTGCTCGGCTTCGACCGGCCGAACATCAAGCTAAGCATTGAGCCCAAGCAGGACAGCAAGCGCCAACTGCTCGGCTTCGTGCAGCGCCATGCGGGCCGCAGCGGGATCGTCTATTGCCTGTCACGCAAAAAGACCGAAGAGATGGCGGCGTTCCTCGAGCGGAACGGCGTACGCGCGCTCGCCTATCATGCCGGCATGAGCAAGGACGCGCGTGAAGCGAATCAAAACGCTTTCATGACCTTGTCCGGCGTGGTGATGGTGGCGACCATCGCCTTCGGCATGGGGATCGACAAGCCGGATGTCGCCTATGTCTTCCACACCGACCTGCCGGGCAGCTTGGAGGCCTATTATCAGGAAATCGGGCGGGCGGGCCGCGACGGGCGGGCGGCCGAGGCACATATGCTGTTCGGTCTCGGCGATATCCGCATGCGGCGGCTTTTCATCGAAGACGAGGATGCGCCGGCTGAGCACAAAAGGCGCGCGCATGGCCGACTCGATACGCTGATCGGTTATTGCGAGACGACGCAGTGCCGCCGTCAGATCCTGCTTGGCTATTTCGGCGAAAGTGCTTCGCCTTGCGGCAATTGCGACAACTGCCTCGACCAGGCGCCGCATGCGGATGGCGAGGCGGAGGCGCGGATCATCCTGGCGGCGATCGCACAGACCGGCGAGCGCTTCGGCGTCGCCCATGTCGTCGATGTGCTGCTCGGCCATGAGACCGAGAAGGTCCTGGACAGGAACCACCACAGGCTTGCCAGCTTCGGCACCGGTGTGGCGCATAAAAAGAGTTTCTTGCTGTCGCTGCTCCGCCAACTCGTCGCGGGAGGGTTCCTGACATTGGACTCAGCCGGCCATGGCGGCCTCGCCATTGCCGAGAAGGGCCGTGCGCTGGCTCGGGGCGAGGCTTCGTTCCGGTATCGCTTGGACGCGCGCCAGTCATCGCGAGGCAAGATACGTCCTGAGGATACCGCAGCAGGCACGGAAGGTCTGGATTCGGCGCTGCTGGCCGCGCTCAAGGCTGTACGGCTGCGTCTTGCCCGGGAACGCCAGGTGCCGGCCTTCGTGATCTTTTCGGATCGTACGCTGATCGATATGGCCGAACGCTGCCCGCGTGATCTGGACGCCTTCGCCGCGGTCAACGGCGTCGGCGCCGCCAAGCTCAAGGATTTCGGCGAGATATTCCTCGGCGCGATCGCTGCGCATCAATCCGGTGGATCGGCGTGAGGGTAGCCAAAAATCAAACTCGCAATTGCGCGACACTGCAACAGGTTAGTTTGCCAGGCAGCATTTCTTTGCTTTCTTGCCGCTTCCACAGGGACACGGATCATTGCGTCCGACATGGCGCCAAGGATTTGTGACCGGCGCTGTCAATCTCGACAACTCGTCGAGCCAAGTTTGTTCCGGCAAGGGCGATTGCCAATCTTCCTCGCCAAAATACTCAAGGTGGCTGGTCCATTCCAACGCTTCAAGCACGTCGTCGATATAGCCGAGAGCGGCGCGCTCGAATCGATCGATGTCGTTTGGGCTTTGCTCGGCGGCCAGGAGATCGTCTTCGAAATCGCGGCGGTCGATTACCCCTTCGGGGATGCGGCCGTCGTTCCATGCGCTGTGAACAAGTGACGCCAGATCGCGCAAGCCAAGCAGGGCGATCGCCCCCAGCCAGGCGATCCAGGCGAAATCGTCGTCATCGGCCAGCCTCTCGGTGTGGAATCGCTCGAGAAAATCTCGCATTCGGTCACGCTCGATGCGGCCTTCCCAGGTCAGGAAGGTCGCTGCGCCCAAAACTGCATCGCGGACGAATTCATCGACGGAGCGGTCGCTGATCAAGCTGAACAAAGCGTCGGCGTCGCCATCAAATACGCCGGCGACGATACGCGCCATGCTCTCGGTCACCACGTCGCCGAGCAGGTCATCGAGGTCGCGTCCCGGCCGGCGCAGCAGGCGCAACAAGGGCCCGAACGTTCTAGTGTCGCGAGCGCCGCCCAGAATGTAGATGCCTCGCAAGAGCAGCATCTGATCATCCCGCGACAGAGCCTCTCCTTCGGCCGCTCTTGTGACGACGGCACGCAGCGCGGGAGCCGATTCTTCAATCCTCGCTATGCAGTGAATGATTGCGACATCCGGCAATTGCTGCTCGTTTGCCACGGCATGTAGTTGATCTTCTATCGGACCGAGATCGAAGCCGGGCTTGCCCCGGCCAAGGACGGAGTCCAGTTCTTCCTTCTTCATGGCATCCTCGCTGCCGTTCGCGCTTGCCAAATCTACGACAGGCCGGCTGCCTTTCAACAGTTCATCCGCACAAACGGCAAATTCCTGTGCAGAAAGTGCCAGACGGGGCGAGTTCGATCTCGACACAGCTCTATCCTGAACTGACCTGTGGGACGAGGATCGGCCAGCAGCCAAGCAACCATGAGCGAATATCAATACTACGAGTTTCGGGCGGTCGACCGCCCACTCAGCGAAGCGGATCGCCGGGACTTGCGCGATGTGTCGACGCGGGCGCGGATTACGGCCACGAGCTTCACGAATTTCTACGAGTGGGGCGACTTCAAAGGCGATCCGGTCGCGTTGATGCGGCGTTGGTTCGATCTTCATCTCTATTTGGCGAATTGGGGCACCCACCGGCTGATGATCCGGTTTCCAGCGCGATTAATCGACCGGCAGCGTCTCGAGGGATTCCTGCATGCGGTCGATTGCCTCGAGATCAGCACGTCCGGCGAGAACCTGATCGTCGACATCCTGTGCGAAGAACTGGAACCTGCGGACGATTGGGATAATTGGGACGACGACTCGCACTGGCTCGAAGCACTGGCGCCGCTGCGCGCCGACGTGCTCGGCGGCGATCTGAGGCTTTTCTACCTGCTGTGGCTGAAGGCGGCCGAGATCGGTTCCGTCAAGCCGGACGAGGCGGAGCCTTTGCCGGGGATCGGCCCGATGACGCCCGCGCTCGACGCTTTCGCGCGCTTCTTTCAGCTCGACGCCGACCTCGTCGCTGCGGCGGCCGAGCGTCCCGCCGGCACGACAACGGAATTGTCGCCGGATATGGTCCGGCGTTCAGTCGGCGCCTTGTCCGATCATGAAAAGACGACGCTGCTCGTTCGTCTCGTCGACGGCGATCGGTATGTTGAAAACGAGCTTCGGGCGTTCGTTCGGAATCGCTCGATGTTGAAAGCCTCTGTTGGAAGCCCTATGGCCACTGTTCCGCGCTCGGCCGGCGAACTGCGAGCCCGTGCCGAGGCGATCCGTCAGGCCCGCGAGCGCGCGCAGGAGGAGCAACGAGAGGCTGAAAGAAAACGGCAGGCGGCGGAAGAGGCGCGCGCCCGCCGTATTCGGCTCGATGCGCTCTCGCGGCGCGGCGAAAGCGTCTGGCGTGAGGTGGAGAGCGGGATCGAACGCCGCAACCCTCCCGGCTACGATGAGGCCGCCAGCCTTCTGCTCGACCTCAAGGCAATCGCCGAGGAATGTGGCACGACCCACGATTTTGCTCGCAGGCTGCAGGCGATCCGCGATCGGCATATCCATAAGAGGCGTTTTATCGAACGGCTAAGAGACGATTAGCACCTGCTTCGTCTCGCCGCTGCAATCGCTGCCTCCTGCTGCCGCAAGCGCTCGATCTTCGCGCTCTGGCGGGCAGCCACGGTCGAGGCGACACGCTGCCCTCCCAACAGCCAGCCCGGAATGTTGGTGTGGACGACTTTGCCACGAGCGATGGCTGTCGCCGACATTTCGTCGGCGACAGCGCCCATCGCCACGTTGAGCTCGACGCAACTCATCTTGTCGTATTTCGCAGCATCAAAGGATGCCGGCAAAGGCGATGCGCAACTTCCGACAAACATGAGGCTGCATATCAGAGGCGTGGCCGTGGAGATCGCCTTCATTCCCTTATCAAGCACATTGATGCCGGACGGGCGGATTTTCGGAGGGTTCTCGATCTAGGGCCGCGAAGCACTCGCGAGGTTCCGCGTAACTGAAGCATGTGACCTCTACAATACTCTGTGCTGACCGACCTGTTTGTCTTCAAAGAATTCCGAGAGAGCCGCTGCCGTCTTGTCGGGGTGCTCTTCCGGGAAAAAGTGCCCGCCTTGGACAGCGCGTCCTGCCACTCTGTCGGCCCATTTCCTCCAGATGGCCAGCGGCCCGCCTTCTTGCGCATACCAGTTCTCCAGGGCGCCTTCGCCACTCCATAGCGCCAGTAGCGGACAGTCGATGCGACGACCGTTTGCGTGGTCCAACGCGTCATGTTCACGATCGATCGTCGCAGCGGCGCGATACTCTTCGCAGATGGCATGAATATGCGCGGGATCGCCAAGCGCATCAACATAGGCGTTCCTGACCTCTTTGGAGACCATTTTCGCTGACGATCCCCACTGCGTTATTGCATCGTCGACGACAGCATCGGGAGCCGCGCCGATCAGACGCTCCGGCAGGGGCTCCGGCTGGGCAAGAAGGCTCCAGGGCCAGAAGCCAAGCGCCAGTCTGGCATCCGCCCGATCCCATGTTGCGGCGGTGGGGATGATGTCGAGGACGGCGATTTTGAGCACTTTGTCGGGATGGTCCAGCGCCAGGCGATAGGCAACCCGCCCGCCGCGATCATGCCCGGCAACCATGAACCGCTCAAACCCCACTTGCTTGATGGCCTGAACCATGTCGCCGGCCATGGCGCGTTTGGCGTATGGGCTATGATCGGCAGAGGAAATCGGACATCCGCTTTGCCCATAGCCTCGAAGGTCGGCGGCGACCACCGTGAAGCGGAGCGCCAAGGCTGCGGCGATATCCCTCCACATCAGATGCGTTTCTGGAAAACCGTGAAGAAGCAGCAGCGGCGGACCGGTGCCTCCGACCCTTGCGAAAATCGTCGTATCGTCCAGTCGTAGGCTGGTGGCTCTGAAACCTGCAAACACCGTCAGCCTCCTCCGCGCCCTTAGGAAAGCTCCCTAAGGGCGCTAACGGCCGCCTGAGGCGAAAACCCCGGCCGCGATGGCCAGGGTTCAAGCCGGACAGTTGCTAGAATCGAAACCAGACCCAAACGCGCCTGCGGAAGCACCGCCTGCGCCGATAGCCATTTCGCCAGTAAACGCGACAGACCCTTCTCCAAGCGCGCCGGCGGCGCCGGCGCGGCATATGCCACCGGCGATGATAGACTGGTTGCAACTCCGCTTGAGTTTCGTCGTCGTCGAAGGTCTCGACATCCGGCGCCTCGAGTTCATCGAGAATGCCGCTTCTGGCAGTTGGAACGCCGGCCACTGCGTTGATTGGCCGAACTGTGCTTGCAAGGGCCGCGGCCCCGGCAATGCCAAACATTCCTGTCAAAAATAGTCGCCGATCCATGGAAACCTCCCCAGTCTTCAACCAGCGATAGAACAAGCTAACGATGGGGAGATAGCGCAGTCGGTGCAAACGCCTAGTGCCGCACGGCGATTAGCGGTGGTCCGGTCGGCCGGAGGGTGTTGCCTCGTCCTCGAAGTGGGATGGCTACCTCGATCGACAAACACCCGGAGCTTTCTGAATGGACGGCGGGCCGAAAACAATGAAGATCGAATGACGTCTACGCCATAGCCACGCAATTTCACGCTACTCGCGGTGCAAGGAGGCTTGACTGCCATCCTACCAGAAGGTAGGTAAAAGCATGAGCAACTTGTCTACCACCTCTGATGACATCCTGGCTTGTGCACGTTCGCTGATCGTCGCTGGCGGCTACAACGGTTTCAGTTATGCCGACATTGCTGAAGTGGTCGGGATCCGTAAGGCGAGCATCCATCACCATTTCCCAAGCAAGGTCGATCTGGTTCGGACGCTGGTTGCGCGGTATCGCGAAGAAACTGAAGCGGGGATGGCAAATGTCGAACTTCACGAATCCGATCCGCTCGAACAGTTGCGGATCTATGCCGGGTATTGGGAAGCCTGCATCGCGAACGCCAGCGCCCCGTTTTGTATCTGCGCGCTGTTGGCAAGCGAGCTCCCCGTGCTGCCCGAGGAAGTTGGCCTTGAGGTCCGGGCGCATTTCCGCTCGCTGTCGGCTTGGCTGACATCGGTGATGGAGCGCGGTGCGCGGCACGGCCAATTTCGACTGATGAGTACCCCTCGTGCCGAGGCTGAAGCGTTCATGGCGACCGTTCACGGCGCGATGCTTTCGGCACGGGCCTATGGCGATCCGAAGATATTCGCCGTCGTGACGGGCCCGCTCCTGGAGCGCCTCCGCGCTTCCCCCCGGATACGGGCCTAGATCTCAACTAACTATACTAGCAATCACTCTGCGACGTTCGTCGAGAGTCCCTACCTACTAGTCGAAAGGACGATCCAATGACGGTTCACAGTGGCGATCTTTCCCGCGCCAGTCAGGAACAATGGCTCAAGCTCTATTACTTCGCTCGGACGGCGTTCTCGGCTGTCTGGGTGGCGGCTGCCTTTACGATGGGACAGCATTCCGGGGTGGTCGCGGCGGTGTTACTCGTGGCTTATCCTGCATGGGATGCCTTGGCCAATTTTGTCGACGCATCGCGCAGCGGAGGATTGGGACAGAATCGCACCCAGACCATCAACGTCGTGGTCAGTGTGGCGACAACGCTCGCGGTCGTTTTTGCGCTGAAGATGAGCATGAATTGGGTGCTGGGCGTGTTCGGCCTATGGGCGATCCTGTCCGGCCTGCTTCAACTCGGCACCGCCGTCCGCCGTTGGAAGAGCTCTGGTGCGCAGTGGGCGATGGTCCTGAGCGGAGGGCAATCGGCACTGGCAGGCACGTTTTTCATCGCGCAGGCGCGGATGCCGATGCCGCCATCGATCTCCAACGTGGCCGGCTATGCCGCAGTAGGCGCCCTCTACTTCCTTGTTTCGGCGGTGTGGCTGAGCGTGAGCCAATTGCGGCGGAAGGCTGCATAGGCCCGCGATCTTAAGCCATTACCGGCGCGATGAGAGATGCTGTTACCTATGGGTCCGGGTTGGACACCATTCCGAAGTGGATAGTGTGCTGAAGGTTCTGCAAAAAGTTTTGGAGAGAGAACGGGGCTTGCTCTGAGGGGCGAGCGGCCATGGCACGGTGGTGACGTTGCGATCACCGATTCCCGTGGAAGGGGAAGTGCCATGACCAATCGAGACGTTAGACTGAGCAGAGGCGAGTTGAAAGCGTTGCTGTTGTCGGATGAGGACGGCTTTCGCCAGGCATTGCAGAGTGTCGTGCAGGAGGTTCTTGAAGCCGAGATGACGGAGGCGATCGGGGCCGAGAAAGGGGAGCGGACGAGTTACCGGTCCGGCTATTACGAGCGCAAGCTGGTGACGCGGGTCGGGGTGCTGGAGCTTCGCGTTCCGCAGGATCGGGCTGGCCGGTTCTCGACGGAGTTGTTTGAGCGCTACCAGCGTTCGGAGAAGGCATTGGTGTCGGCGCTGGTCGAGATGTACGTGCAGGGCGTCTCGACCCGCAAGGTGAAGGCGGTGACGGAGGAATTGTGCGGCCACTCTTTCTCGGCCTCGACGGTGAGCGAGGCGACGATGCGGCTGGATGAGGCGCTCAAGGCGTTCTTCACGCGGCGGCTCGAGGAAAGCTATCCGTATCTCATTTTGGACGCGCGCTACGAGCGGGCTCGCGAGGCGGGCGTGATCGCCAGCCAGGCG
>NZ_JAMYTK010000015.1:0-165323 GCF_040322355.1 Mesorhizobium sp. M0145 | reverse complement strand
AACGCTTCCACGCCATCGCCGAGGGCTTCGCTCTTGCAAATCCAAACTAATCCCCGCCAAATCAGATGTGTGCGCACGCTAGCCCACAAGGGGAGAAGGCAAGAGGGTGTCGCAAAACCGGATTCCACTTTTGCTGATCGCGCTTGAGTGCTAAACGCCCGCCTTCATGCATAGCCGAACCGCGTTCGGCCGGAAGCTTTTCGGGAAAGAAAATGTCCGCCTTCAAATCCGATTTCCTGCGCACGATGAGCGAGCGCGGTTTCATCCACCAGACCTCGGACGATGCCGGCCTCGACCAGCTTTTCGCCACGGAAACGGTGAGCGCCTATATCGGCTTCGACGCCACCGCCAGGAGCCTGCATGCCGGGTCGCTGATCCAGATCATGATGCTTTACTGGCTGCAGCAGACCGGCCACCGGCCAATCGCGCTGATGGGCGGCGGCACCTCGATGATCGGCGATCCGTCGTTCAAGGACGAGGCGCGCAAGCTTTTGACGCCGCAGGACATCGAGGACAATCTCGCCGGCATCCGCCGCAACTTCACGCCCTACCTCAAATTCGGCAGCGGCCCGAACGACGCCGTCATGATCAACAATGCCGACTGGCTGATGGACATCAACTACGTCAATTTCCTGCGCGATGTCGGCCGGCATTTTTCGGTCAACCGAATGCTGGCCTTCGATTCAGTCAAGCTCCGGCTGGACCGCGAGCAGTCGCTGTCGTTCCTCGAATTCAACTACATGATCCTGCAGGCCTATGACTTCGTCGAGCTCTACAAGCGTCTCGGCTGCCGGCTGCAGATGGGCGGCTCCGACCAGTGGGGCAACATCGTCAACGGCATCGATCTCGGCCATCGCATGGAAGGCGCGCAGCTTTATGCGCTGACGACGCCGCTGCTCACCACCTCCTCCGGCGCCAAGATGGGCAAGTCGGCCTCGGGCGCGGTCTGGCTCGATGCGGAGATGCTGAGCCCGTACGACTTCTGGCAATACTGGCGCAACACCGAGGATGCCGATGTCGGCCGTTTCCTGAAGCTCTACACGACCCTGCCACTCGCCGAGGTCGCACGCCTCGAACGGCTCGGCGGCTCGGAGATCAACGAAGCCAAGAAGATCCTCGCCACCGAAATCACCGCCATGCTGCATGGCCGCGAGGCGGCAGAGGAGGCCAGCGAAACGGCGCGTAAGACGTTCGAAGAAGGGGCGCTCGCCGAAACACTGCCAACCGTCGAGGTGGGCAGGGCCGACCTTGAAGCCGGCGTCGGCCTATTGTCGCTGTTCGTCACCGCCGGGCTGGCTGGGTCCAACGGCGAGGCACGGCGGCATATCCAGGGCGGCGCCGTGCGCCTCAACGACCAGCCAGTTTCCGACGATCGCAGGATGGTGACGCTGCAGGACCTTGGCCCGGAAAACGTCGCGAAACTGTCGCTCGGCAAGAAGAAACACGTTCTGGTGCGGCCGGTCTGACCAGGGCCCGGCACTTCCTGTTAGATCTTTTCCGAAACCGGTTTCATCTTGCGGCGCTGACCTTCGGTTCGGAATCACCGCCGAGGTTAATCAGCTAGCTCCCGAGAATGGCCGAGATGCCATTCGTCTCATCGATCGGAACGAGCAGGTAGCGCAAATAGCGGACGTTCTGCGGCGCTTCGATGAACGTCTTGTTCGGGGCCGGAAGCGGACTTGCGGCTTGGCGGCTTGGAATGTGAGAAGCGGACGTTCAGGCGCCCCCATGCATCGACGCGATCTGACCCATTCACGACAGTCGAAATCACGGTGAACGGGTCCGCTTGCGCCTGTAAAGCGAACGTACGACGTGCTACGAATCTCGCCTGGCTGGTCCTGGGCGGACCAGAGGAGCTAACGTCTATGCTATAGCCCTCCATGGCCCTCCTGAATCCCTGGGTTTGGACACCAGTTCGAGCGGAGCGCCAGAGAGATGCCCTGAGGCGCTGCTGTCACGTGGGATGGCTGCCTCGCAGGCGCCGCCCTCCGATAGCTCATGGGCGGCTTGAGGCGGCGATCGCGGGATAGTCGGTATAGCCAGCGGAGCCGCCGCCATAGAGCGTCGCCGAGTTGAACTCCGTCAGCGGCGTGCGCGTCTTCAGCCGTTCCACAAGGTCGGGATTGGCGATGAACGGGCGCCCGAAGGCGAAGAGGTCCGCCTTGCCCTCGGCGAGCCGCGACGCCGCGAGTTCGAGGTCATAGCCGTTATTGGCGATATAGGTATTGTTGAAGCGCCGGCGGAGCGATCCGAAGTCGAACGGCGCGACATCGCGCGATCCGCCCGTGGCGCCCTCGACGACATGGATATAGACGATGCCCAAAGCATCGAGTTGATCGACGATATAGTCGAACTGCGCCTGGGGGGCGCTGCTCGAGACGCCGTTGGCGGGCGAGACGGGCGAAATCCGAATGCCGGTGCGCTCTGCGCCGATCTCCTCGACCACCGCAGTCGCAACCTCCAGCATCAGCCGGGCGCGGTTCTCGACCGATCCGCCATAAGCATCCGTGCGGACATTGGCACCGTCCTTGGCGAACTGGTCCAGCAGATAGCCGTTGGCGCCATGAATCTCGACGCCATCGAAGCCGGCCTCAATGGCGTTCGCCGCTGCTTGCCGGAAATCGTTGACGATCCCCGCAAGCTCGTCGAGCGCCAGCGCGCGGGGCTCCGAAACCTCGACAAAGCCGTTGTTCACGAACGTCTTGGTCGCGGCCCGGATTGCCGAGGGCGCGACGGGCGCGGCGCCGTTCTCCTGCAGATCGACGTGCGAGACGCGGCCGACGTGCCAGAGCTGCAGGAAAATCCGCGCGTCCTTGGCGTGCACCGCGGTCGTGACCTTTCGCCAGCCGTCGATCTGAGCCTGAGAATAGATGCCGGGCGTGTCCTGGTAACCTTGTCCCTGCCGCGAGATCTGCGTGGCCTCGGAGATCAGCAGGCCGGCGGAGGCCCGCTGGCCGTAATACTCGGCGGCAAGATCACCCGGAACGAAGCCCGGGCCAGCGCGATTGCGCGTGAGGGGCGCCATGACGATACGATTGGAGAGCGTCAGCGAGCCGAGAGAATAAGGCTCAAAAAGTGCTTTGTTGGTCATAGGTCACCTTGTTTGTCCCCGCCGCGACGAGGTCGTTATCAAATGGATTCGTTGGTGCTCAGGCGACCTTGCGGTACCGCTCGGCGGGATGTTCGTTCCGATAGTTCGGAAGCATGGCCTGGCGCGCGGCCTGAAGCGCGTCCCACTGACCGGCATCGGGGAGTGGCGGGATGGTCACCGGTTCGCGGCGGTCGAAGCCGACCAGCGCCGCGTCAACCAGATCGTCCACCTCCATCACGTTGGAGAGCGTGTTGATGTCGGCGCCGACGTGGCCCCAGATCTCGGTTCGCGTCGTGGCGGGCAGCACGGCTTGGACGTAGACGCCCTTCGGCTCAAGCTCGAGGCTGAGCCCCTGCGACAGAAACAGCACGAAGGCTTTGGTTGCGCCGTAGACCGTCATGCCGAACTCCGGCGCCAGCCCGACCACGGAACCGATGTTGACGATCGCCCCTGCACCCGCCTTCGCAAGTCGCGGGGCGATGGCGCTGGCAAGTCGCAGAAGCGCGGTCGTGTTGAGCGCAACGAGCCGGGCGACGTCATTGGTACTCTGCTCGATGAAGCTTCCGCCGATGGCTGTTCCGGCATTGTTGACGAGAATCCCGATGCGGGCGTCATCGCGCAGCCTCGTCTCTACCGTTGCAAGCTCGGCAGGCTGCGTAAGATCAGCCTGGACGATGTCGATCGCAACGCCAGTTTCCTGACGGAGCCGGGCTCCCAGTGCCTCCATTCGTGCCACGTCACGGGCAACCTGCACGAGGTCGTGTCCGCGGCGGGCGAACCGTTCGGCATAGGAAGCTCCGATGCCCGTGGAGGCGCCGGTGATGAGGACTGATGGAATGGTGGTCATGGCATTGCTCTTTTCTCTGATGGAACCTATATTCATGACGATCATCATGATTGCGGCTAAATATGATGGGCATCATGTAAATGTCAACGGGGCCGACGGAGAATTTTGAAATGAAGGTCAGTCGAGAGCAGATGGCGGAGAACCGTCACCGGATATTGGATGCGGCCAGCCGGCTGTTTCGCGAGAAGGGGTTCGACGCGGTCAGCGTGGCGGAAGTGATGAAGGCCGCCGGGCTCACCCATGGCGGCTTCTATGGCCATTTCAGTTCGAAGGACGACCTGATCGCGCAGACCCTTGCCCACGTCCTCGCCGCGGACTCAGGCGGAGGGGGCGATCTTCGCGCTTATGTAGGTTCCTATCTTTCGCCCCGGCATCGCGACAACTGCGCCGGCGGTTGCCCGACGGCGGGCCTTGCCGCAGCCATCCGCCATCAGACCCCGGCTGCACGCTCGGCCATGACGGAAGGCCTACGATCGCAGATCGACCGTATCGGCAAGGCGCTCCCGGAGTTGGATCCGGCAGACAGACGCCGCGCGGCGATCGGAAGCTGGGCAGCGATGGTGGGGGCAGTAATCCTCGCCCGGGCGATCGACGATCCCGCGCTCTCGGATGAAGTGCTTGAGCAGACGCGTGCCTGGGTCGATGCCGGGATCAGCCAAGTGTCTGCCAGCTAGGTGGTCTGCGGCAGGAGTGCTCTTGTCGAGAGCAATGCGGCTATCGGCGTTGGTTGGGTGGCTATCTTGCAGAATATCGCACCGCAGCGTGCAATCAGCGGGATTCGCGGACCAAGAGGGTTTCGAACTTCCCTGTTGAGGCAACCATGCTGTCGCCCAATTTCCGCTAAACTGGCGAATGAAGCCGTTCAACGGCAGAACATCGAATGACCGCTCCTGGCGCAACTACGCCCTCAAGCGCGGTCGCCGGTGATGTCCGCTGTAAGGCGGTGGCACAACTAACTTTAACGGCCGACATTAGGCGCAAAGCGGCCATTTAGGCCCGGGCGGACGTCAGTCGCCTTTGGATCATGGGCGTGAATTCGCGGGGCGGACGAGCGGCCGCTTAAGATCAAAACTCGGTCGCTCGAGGTAATTGGGTTTTGACCTCAGCGATACTCGAAGATCGACCGGAAAATCCCGGGCGCTATCACCGATAGCGGATTGACCTCCAGGTTCGGCTTGTTGGCGTTGCCCTTGAGCCTGTAGGTGACGCCGATCAGGCCGCGGTCGCGGCCGTTGCCGAGCAGTGCGCCGATCAGCGGCAGTTCGCCGAAGATGCGGTTTACGCCGTAGGCCGGCATGAACGTGCCGGTCATGTCCATATTGTTGTTCTGGTCGTAGAGCGTGCCCTGGAAGGTGGTGCCGATGCGCGAGCCGCGCAGCACGCCGTTGCGCAGCTTCAGATAGCCGCTGCCCTTGTCGATTTCGCTGAAACCGCGCTCGAAATTCACCCTCGACGTGTCGAGATTGCCTTTGACCGCCTCGTTGAGGCTGCGGCTGTCGCCGGCCGGCGTCGTCGACACGATCGAGGCGAGCTTCGGCTCATTAACGATAAAGAAGTTCTTGGCGTCGACCTGGCCTTTCATCGGCCCGTCGCCGGCCCCGGTGAGCGCCAGCGTGATCGAGCCGCCTTCCATATGCTCGTAGATGTTGAGGAAGCGCAGTATGGCGCCGGCGTCGGCCGACTTCATGTTGAGCGTGCGCAGGCCGCCGCCGGTCGTGTTGCTGATGGTGATGGCGGCTCCCGAACTTGCTGTGGCGCTCACCTTGAGCCCGTTCACCCGGGAGCCGGCGGCGCTGTAGTCGAGCTTCAGATTCGACAGCACCTCGTCATGGAAGCCGGTCAGGGAACTGACGTCGGCGCTGACCGAGATCGCATCGACGCCAGTGGTCTTGGTGGCGGTGTCGACGTCGGACGTGAATTGCTTGATCAGCGAGCGTGCGTCTAGCGCGCTGCCGCTGACCTCGACAGCATAGGCCTTGCCCGACCGCTTCACCGAGACGGCGACGTCGTCGCCCCTGTTCAACGTGACCTTGCTGAACCGGGCCGAGGACAAGGCGCCGTTGACCAGCACCGCGCTGCCGTCGATGGAAAAGGTCTTGCCATCGAGTTCGAAATTGGAGAGCGTCGTGGTGTCGCCGGTCTTCGCCATGGCGAAGACGACCTTGGCGGGAATGCCAGGCCCCTTGCTCCAGCCGGCCCAGGGAATGTCCAGCCTGGCATTGGTCAGGTCGGCCGACACGTTCTGGTTGCCGGTGCCACTCTTGTCGATCGCCACCTTGATGGTTCCGGAAAGCAGCGTCGACAGGCCAGGCATGGCGGTGGCGCGCGTCTTGTCGTCGAGCACCAGCGCCACTTTACGACTGCGCGGCGGGCCGCCATCCCTGAGCGGCTCGATCAGGTCGAGCTCGGCCGGAATGCCGTTGAGCAGCGCCTTCGCCGAGATCACCGCCCGGTCGGGCGCGACCGTGATCGAGCCGTCGGCATGGCTGACTGTCTGGCCCTCGAACGGCTTGCCCAGCGACAGGTCCTTGTAGTCGAGCGCCACCAGCCAATCGAGTTTGGAAGAGTCGACACCGGACTGCAGCGGAATATCGGCCTTGACGTGGCCGGTCACCGTGCCGGATAGGTCGTCCGGCAGCAGGCCGACATGGCGCATGGCGTTGATCGGGTCAAAGGATGCCAACTCGGCGATTGCCGGCGCCTCGCCGGCGACATCGATGTCGAGCGCGCCGATCACCGGCGGATGGTTCGCGGCCTTGACGGTGAGCGTGCCGTTGCTCGCCGCCACCGTGCGGCCGCTCGGCATATAGACGCTGCCCGACGACAGCGCGACGTCGACGTCATTGCCGTGGAAGCCGACGACGCCAACGGCATCGCGGATCGGCGGAATGCGGCCGGCCGTGTCGAAGCGCGATCCTTCGACCTGGAATCGGCCGAACACTTCATCGGCGGAAAGCGGCACGCCGTTGCCGAGCCGTCCGGGCACGACCTGGAACTGCAGGCTGCCATCGACGACGCGGCCGCCGAACAGGTTCTTAAGCACCCACAGCCTGGCATTGCGCGCCGAAAACCATGGCCATAATTGCTTGACGTGCGAGACCGGCATGTCGTGGACATTGAGCGCCACCGATATGCCCGGCGCCTGGTTGGCGACGAATGAAACCGAAGCCGTGCCCAGCACTTCGCTGCCCGGTCCGGACCGGACGCCGATCTGCTCGGCGACCAGCTTTTGGCTCGTCGGCTGGTAGACGCCGGCGATACGGGCAATGAAGCTGAGTGCCGGCTCCGGCGAATCGGAAGGCGCCAGGGTCGAACCGTCGCTGGTCAGGTCGTAACGATAGGATGGCTCCTCGCCCGCTGCGCCGGTAGCCGGCTTCGGCCCGATCGAACCGGCGAAATCGAAGGTCGAGCGGCCGGTTTTCACCAGCAAACTGTCGACCTGGATTTTGTTCGACCCGGCGACGAGTGTTGCATCGAGATCGATGTCGGCCGGAAGCAGGCCGCGCGAACCGAGATCGAGCACCGATCCGGTCAGTGACAGGGCAGCGGTCAGCCGCGAACCGTTGTCGCCGGTCCCTTCCGACCCCGCCAGCTTCAAGGCGATCGCACCCAATTTGCCACCTGCCGCAGTGTCGGCATCCGCTGCCTGGATGCTGGCGTCCAGCGTGGTGATGCGTCGCGTCGCCGGATCGCGGGTGGCGGAAGCGGCGATGGTAAGCGCCCTGCCGTCGACATCCGCGTCGGATGAAAACTCCATGCTTCCCGGTCCCGACTGCGAGACGGAGGCCTCGGCGATGGTGACCGACTTGACGGATCCGGTCTCGGGCAGTGCCAGTTCGACGTTGCGCAGATCGATCTGGCGCATCGAATCCTCGCGCACCGCGTCGAGCGCGCGGTTGAGGTTGGCGAAGACGGCGGCGGAAAGTTTTTCCGGATCGATGAGGCCGTCCTGGTTGCGCAGCTCGGCCGTCCAGTCGCCGCCGGACGGCATTGCCGCCATGACGATGTGCGCGTCGGAAATCCGGGCGCTGGTCAGCCGTACCTCGCCCGAAAGCAACGGGATCAGCCGGATGCCGAAGCGGACCCGGCCTGCATCGGCCATTGGTTTTCCGTCGGCGGTCTTGAGGCTGACGTCGCTGACCTGCAGCGCAATGAAGCTCGACCCGTCAAGCGTCAGCCGTGCCGGCCCGACGGCAACGTCGACATCGAAGCCGGCCAATTTCTCGATTGCCGTTTCGGCTTCCGCGCGAAGCCGCTCCGAGCCGAAGCCGGACACGCCGATCGCATAGACGCCGGCGGCAGCCAGCAACACAAGGGCGACAAGGCCGGCAAACAGCCGCGCCATCATACGGACGCCGCGACCGATCGACGCCTGGCCGAGCGGCGGGACGCGGCACGCGGACGGAAAGGTTCCCAGGTCGGTGATCTCGTCACGCCTGAACCTGATCTTCTCGTGCTGCGGTAGCTCCTGATCCACGCAATCTTCCGTTGAAACGAATTCGATCGTGGACGAATCCCCGCTCGACATTATATCGATGCAGCCTGGCGCGTAACCTCAAACAAGGGCATCGATATGGCTGACCTCGACGTGGGCGATGTTGCGCCGCAGTTCGATCTTCCGCGCGACGGCGGCGGTTCACTCAGCCTCGCCGCATTGCTGGGAAAACCCATCGTACTCTATTTCTACCCACAGGACGACACCACAGGCTGCACCAACGAGGCGATCGGCTTTTCGCAGTTGAAGCCGGAGTTCGAAAAGGCCGGCGCTGTCGTCATCGGGCTCTCGCCGGACAGCGTCAAGAAACACGACAAATTCAAGGCGAAATACGATCTGAGCGTCGACCTTGTCGCCGACGAAGAGCGCAAAGTGATCGAGGCTTACCATTTGTGGGTAGAAAAGAAGCTCTACGGCCGCACCTATATGGGCGTCGAGCGGGCGACGTTCCTAATTGGCCGGGACGGACGCATCGCCAGGATCTGGCGCAACGTCCGCGTCAAGGGGCACGCCGAAGAAGTGCTGGAGGCGGTTCACGCCCTTTGAGAGCTGCGCCAGGCCGCTGCAATTCGATACCCGTTTTGCGCGAAGACCTTTGCCTGTCGTTCGATCCGGCAAAACTTTGTTAACCCTAATAATGTGTAATCAGGCTCGTCGTTGGTGTCGTAACGAAAGCTTGGTCCCGTGAACGTAGCCAGTCAGTCAGCGGTCTTCGGCAGACGCAAAGAGCCCCACACGGTCATCATCGCCCGGGGCGACCAGATAAGGCATTTCACCATACGCCCGTGGCTTGCGGCATTTTGCGGCTCGGCGCTGGCGGCGATCGTCATTGGCTACCTGCTGGCGACCTCCTATCTGGTGCTGCGCGACGATCTGATCGGTGCCACGACGGCGCGGCAGGCGCGCATGCAGCAGGCCTACGAAGACCGCATCTCGGCACTGCGCAGCCAGGTCGACCGCATCACCAGCCGCCAGCTACTCGATCAGCAACTGATGGAAACCAAGGTCAGCGAGCTGCTGGAACGGCAGAGCCAGCTCAGCCTGCGTCACGGCCGCCTCGGCCCGATCCTCGAACGAGCCGAAAACGAGGTCGCAACGCCGCCCGTGCCGGCGGCAAAGCCGGACGAACATGCCGACGCGACCGGGAGTATCCAGCCGACGGCGTATACTGTCGCCAGCCTTGCCGCTCCTGTGGGCGTTGACGACACCAGGCCGTTCTCGCTGTGGTCGACCCGCGCCGATCCGCTGCCGAGCGAAAGCGCGGCCGACCGGGCAGACAAGCTCTTCGTTTCGATCAACAACTCGCTGAAGGCCATCGAGAGCCAGCAGCTCACCCGCATCGCTACACTTGCCGACAATGCCTACAAAAGCGCCGACGCGATCTCGCAGGCGCTCGAGGCCGCCGGCCTGCCCGTCGATAGCGAATTCGAAAAGAGCGACGTTGGCGGCCCGCTGATACCACTCGACAGCTCGTTGGTCTTCGACAGCAAGGTCAAGGAGTTGGACGAGGCTCTTGACGCGCTGGATCATCTTAAAAAGGAAGCGCGCCGGCTGCCGCTCGCCAACCCCGCCCCCGGCCGCAGCGTTACCAGCCCATTCGGCGTGCGCACCGACCCCATCCTCGGCACGGCCGCCTTGCATTCCGGCATGGATTTCAGGGCGCCGGTCGGTATGCCAGCCAAGGTCACGGCAGCCGGCGTTGTCGTCAAGGCCGGCTGGAACGGCGGCTACGGCCGCATGATCGAGGTCGACCACGGCAACGGTTTTGTAACGCGTTACGGGCATCTCAGCGAAATCGACGTCGCCGTCGGACAGAAGCTCGATGCCGGAGACATCATCGGCAAGACCGGCAACAGCGGCCGCTCAACCGGCCCGCATCTGCATTACGAGGTCCGCCACAACGGCGAGGCAATCGATCCGCTGCGGTTTTTGACCGTCGGCAAGAAGGTCGAGCGGTATCTGTAGAGCCGGCGATTCATTCGGCGTGAAGCCTAGCGCGCGGCCAACCGCCCGCCACGCAATATTAAAGATAGATCGCTTTCAGCCCTCAGCAGCAGCCATGAACGCGCCGAGCCGCCGGTTGAACGGCTCACCGGTCTGCTGAACGCTGTGCCCCGCGCCGGCGATCACGGCACGATCGGCACCAAGCACGTTTTCGAGCACGTCGCAGACGGCGTCGAATGCTGCGCTGTGCCCGCCGGATACCACCAGTTTCGGGAACGGCGCATCGGCAAGTTGCCGAAGCGGAATTTCGGCCTCCCATGGCCCGCGTTCGACGACGAGCATGGCCGCGCCTTGCGCGAGCGGGAGCGGCAGCGGGTCTGGCAATTGTATCGCCGAGCCGACCAGATGGAGGAACTGGCGCAAGAAAAGCGCGGGATCGTCGCGGGGTCCGCTTTGCCAGTGGGTCTTCAGGCGCGTCACGAGTTCATTCACGGCAACATCCCCGCGCGCAAGGTCAAAGGCCGGCGGCTCGATCACCGTGAGCGAACGGATCGCTCGCGGGCGCATCGCTGCTGCAAGAAGAGAGATGACGCCGCCATAGGAATGCCCGACCAGATGGACGCGGCTTTCGTCCCAGAGGTCATGCGTCCGATCGAGGAATCCGGCGACCAGTCCGGCGTCGACGACGAAATCCTCGCGTTCGGCAGGGGAACTTGATCCGTATCCGGGCCGGTCGATCACAACCAGCTTCCAGCGCTCCGCAAGCGGTTGCTGGGCGGACCATGTCATCATGCCGTTCGTGACGCTGCCGTGGACGAACAGAACCGGCGGCCCGTCGCCCCGCACCTCATAGCCGAGATCAATCCCGTCGAGGGTCAGCTTCGGCATCGCATCTCCTCCCGCAGACCGGCGAGAGGAAGTATGCTCCCTGCAACGGAAAGGCGCAACGAACTCCGATCCCCTGGCCGGCTCACAGCCGGGTTCCGAATGGGCTTCAGGGCGCTGATCGGATTGCCGGCCAAGGTCATGCCTGGCTCCCGTCCAGCCGGTGGCGCTTCATACTGGAAAATTGCCAGAGTTGGCCCATCCGCCAGCGGGCGCGAATTCGCCGGCGTTAGAAGGACCTTGGCCACAGGCGAATTATTTTTGAATTCCATTTGACTGAATAAATATTCGGTGCGAACCTCTGCTCTCTCTCGAGGGCACAAGGCATGGCACTGCGGGGAACCAATCAGGAGTTCGGGCGGCCGTATAACCGGCGCATCGTGCTCGAATCCATCCGCCTTCACGGACCGATCGCCCGCGGCGACATTGCCAGGCGGGTCGGGCTCACCGTGCAGACCGTGTCTACCATCGTTCGCGAGCTGGAAGAGCACGGTTACGTGTTGTCGCTGCGCGAAGAGCCCAAGGGGCGCGGCCTGCCACCGGCAACGCTGCGCATCAATCCGGAAGGCGGCTATGCCGTCGGCATCCACGTCACCCCGCTGGGCATCAATGCCGCCCTGATCAACCTAAGCGGCGATGTTATCGAGAGCACCTACCGCGAAGCCCCAAATGCAACGCCCGACCACGCTTTCGAGCTGATCGGCGCCATGGTGCTCGAATTGACGGCATTGCGGCCCGGCGGCCGCGTTCTCGGCATTGGCATGGCGCTGCCCGGACCGTTCGGCGTGGAGTCCATGAGCTTTGTCGGGCCGACCACCATGACCGGCTGGAAGGATGTGGCGCTGCGCGAGCGGTTGGCCGCCTCGACCGGACTGCCGGCCTTTTTCGAAACCGATATGGCGGCGGCTGCCATCGGCGAGCGCCTCTACGGCCTCGGAACGGCATATTCCGAGTATTACTATCTTTATTTCGGCGTCGGTCTCGGCGGCGTCATGGTGCATGACGGGGCGGCATTGCGCGGCGCCTGGGGAAACGCCGGTGAAATCGGCCACATTCCCGCGGTGCCGGGCGGCGAGCCCTGCCCGTGCGGCAATCGCGGCTGCCTCGAACGGTATCTCTCGCTCGAGGCGCTGCGGCGCCGCAACATCGCCGACGCCGAGTGGGTGAGCGAGATTGCGCCGATCTTCCGCAACGCCGTCACCATCATCGAAAACCTGTTCGATCCCGAAACCATCATCCTCGGCGGGCTTGCCTCCACCGACCTGCTCGAAAGGCTTGCCGGCGCGGCCGCGCACCTGCCCAATTCGGTCTCGGCGCGAAGCGACCGCGCGACCCCCCGCGTCCGCGTCGCGCGCGGCGGCCAGCATGCGGTGTTGCGCGGCGCCGCCGCGCTTGCCGTCTCAGGAGTGCTTTCGCCACGCTTCGGCCAGATCTTCACCGCCGAGCGCGAACGCGGACGAGATCTCTTGCATAACAAGGGGATCGCAGCATGAGCGAACCGCTGCTGGTGCTCGACAACGTAGCCAAGAATTACGGCGCCATCGAAGCGCTGAAAGGCATCAGCTTTTCGATCGACAAGGGCGAAGTGGTGGCGCTTCTGGGCGACAACGGCGCCGGCAAATCGACGCTGGTCAAGATCATTGCCGGCGGCCTGGAGCCGACCTCCGGCCGCATGCTGTTCGAAGGCAAGGAATTCCTCGCCAAGTCCCCCGCCGAGGCCAAGGCCGCGGGGATCGAGACGGTCTACCAGGACCTGTCGCTCTGCACCAATGTCGACGTGGTCGCCAATTTCTTCATGGGCCGCGAGATCACCAGGAAGGTTCTCGGCATTCCGGTGCTCGACGAGCGCGCTATGGAGCAGGTGGTGCAAAAGGCGCTGGCCAGCGCCGGCACCCGCATTCCCTCGCTTCGCACCAATGTCGAGCACCTCTCCGGCGGTCAGCGGCAGGCCATCGAGCTCAACCGATTCGTGCATTTTGGCGGCAAGCTGGTGCTTCTCGACGAGCCGTTCGCAGCGCTTGGCGTCCAACAGACGCGGCGCGGCCTCGACATGATCCGCCAGGTGGCGAGCCAGGGGATCGGTGTCGTCATCATCACCCATATCATGCAACAGGCCTTCCAGGTCGCCGACCGGATCGTGGTGATCCGGCAAGGCGTCGTGGCGGGCGACGTCGCACGCAACAAAACAAGTCCCGACGCGGTGATCAACATGATCACCGGAGAGACGCTCGCCGGTGCCGGACCGGCGAGCTGAGGGACAAATGA
Source organism: Mesorhizobium sp. M0145 (assembly GCF_040322355.1). NCBI lineage: Bacteria > Pseudomonadati > Pseudomonadota > Alphaproteobacteria > Hyphomicrobiales > Phyllobacteriaceae > Mesorhizobium > Mesorhizobium sp. M0145. Next base: position 151,796 of record NZ_JAMYTK010000015.1, on the reverse strand, counting down.
GGGGTCCGGCGCAAGAGGAGCGAACGACATGAAGAAAATACTTCTTTCCGTCTTCGGTATCCTGGCACTGGCCTTTGCCACGCTCACGCCGGCATTCGCCCAGTCCAAGGGCACCGTCTACTACATGGTGCCGACATTGCTCGATGAGTTCCAGACCGGCTCGGTGAGCGCGCTGGAATTGTTCCTGAAGCAGGTCGGCTACGAGATGAAGACGTTGAACGCCGACAACAAGACCGACGCTCAGCAATCGCAGATGAACGACGTCATCGCGCTGAAGCCGGCGGCGATCATTCTTGCCGCCGTCGATTTCAATGCGCTGAAACCGTCGATCGAGGCCGCCCGTGCCGCCGGCATCCCGGTGGTCGAGTTCGACCGCCAGATCACCTCGACCCCGTCCGACTTCACCTCGGTGGCCGGAACCGTCGAGATCGGCTACGTCGCCGCCGATCAGGCGCAAAAGCTCCTGACCGCGAAAAACGGCTCGGTGAAGGGCAAGATCCTGCAGGTGCTCGGCGATCCGGGCGATCCCTACACGCTCGACATCCAGAAGGGTTTCGAGGAGAAGATGAAGGCGTTCCCGGACGTCAAAATCATCTCGCTGCCGGCCATGCAATGGGCGGCGGATGCGGCCGGGACCATCGTGAACGACCAGCTGCTCGCCAACCCCGACATCGACCTGATCTTCAGCCACGCCGCGCATCTTTCGGTCGCTGCCGTCGCCTCGCTCGAGGCCGCCGGCAAGAAACCGGGCGACGTCATGCTGATGAGCTCGAACGGCGCTCCGGTCGGCCTCGACCTGATCCGCAAGGGCTGGCTCAACGTCGAAGTCGAGCAGCCGCTCTATGCCCAGGCCGCGGCGGTCGCCATGTTCATGGACAAGGTGGTCAACAAGCAGGAGATCAAGCCCGGCGAATATGATGTGCTTGGCCTGAAATCGACCCTGACCAAAGAAGCGTGGGGGCCGAACATCAAGATCCCCGGCGCTGCGATCACCAAGGAAAATGTCGATAACCCTGCCTTCTGGGGCAACATGAAGCCGCCGACCGAAACCATAAAGCCGGTCGAATAGCAAACTCGCCAGAAGCTCCGGGCCATTGCCGGCCCGGAGCCCAGCCCTGCAGCCCCGGTGCGTTCAAACGGACGCGCACGGGGATGCTGCAGCAATTTTCAACCGCGCCTGATCTTTCCGAAGAACGAATGGTTTTCGGGGTCATGCGCCAACCGGATCCGCAGATGAACCCCCGCACGCGCCAAACCCTCGAGTTCATCCTCGACAATCTTGTCTGGTTCATGCTGGTCTTCGTGCTGGTGGTCTTTTCCATCCTCATCCCGAACTATTTTCAGCTCGGCATTTTTGCCAACATCATCGAGGCGTCGAGCGTGCTCGGCGTCATGTCGATCGGCTTGGCGCTGGTCATCATCGCCGGCCATATGGACCTGTCGGTCGAATCGGTGGCGGCGCTCAGCGCCATGGCGGTCGGCATCCTGTTCTGCTCATCGGGCATCGGCCTCGGCATCCAGTTGCAGCCGCAATGGCTGATGGTTCCAGTTTCGCTGCTCATCGCGCTTGCCGTCGGCGGCCTCATCGGCGCCTTCAACGGCTACCTGGTGGTCAGGGTCAAGATGAGCGCCTTCATCATCACCCTGGCGTCTTACATCTGGGTGCGCGGCCTGGTGCTGGTCATCTCCGGCGGCCGCTCGGCGCAGGACCTTGCGCCGGCGATCCGCTGGTTCGGCATCCAGCGCCTGGGTGGCCTGCCGCTGACAGCCTGGATCGCCATTGCGTGTTTCGTGGTGTTCTCGCTGATCATGGCCAAGACGCCCTTCGGCCGGCACCTGGTCATGATCGGCGGCAACGAGACGGCGACCTTCCGCGCCGGCATCCGCGTCAACCGCAACCTTGTCATAGCCTTTGTCCTTGCCGGCGCCATTGCCGGCCTTGCCGGCTGGGTGCTGGCGATCCGCACCTCCGGCGCGACAGCTAATCTCGGCGTCGGCCTGTTGTTCAATGCCTTCGCCGCGGTCGTCATCGGCGGCGTCAGCCTGAAGGGCGGCGTCGGCACCTTGCCCGGCGTCTATGCCGGCGTGCTGCTGCTCTCGGCCATCAACACGGCGATCAATTTGATGGGCCTGCCGGCCAACTTCACCCAGGTGATCCACGGCCTGCTCGTCCTCGCCGCGGTGCTGCTCGACGCATTCAAGCAAACCATCCGCCAGAGGCTCGCATGACCGGCCGTCTGGAAGATAAGGTCGCGCTGATCGTCGGCAGCGCACGTGGCATCGGCAAGGGCATCGCACAGCGTTTTGCCGAAGAGGGCGCGAAGCTGGTCCTGGCCGACACCGAGGCCGAGGCGGGGCAAGCGACCGCGAACGAACTCGGCGCCGCCTTCATCCGCACCGACATCTCGCAGATGGCTGATGCCGAGGCTGCTGTTGCACTGGCGCTCGACCGTCACGGCCGACTCGACATCATGGTGCAGAATGCCGGAATCTATCCCTGGCAATTGCTGGAAAACACCAGTCCCGACGATTGGGACCGGGTCATGGCGGTGAACTTGCGCGGCAGCTTCATCGCTGCTCGCGCCGCACTGGTGCCAATGAAGGCACAGCATTTTGGCCGCATGCTGTTCACCTCCTCGATCACCGGCCCGCATGTCACCAGCCCCGGCCACGGCCATTATTCAGCGACCAAGGCCGGCATCAATGGGCTGATCCGTTCGGCTGCGCTCGAATTCTCGGGCTACGGCATTACAGTCAACGGCGTCGAGCCCGGCAACATCCTCACTGAAGGCATAGAGCAGCATCGCGGTGCGGCCTTCATCAAGAACATGGAAGACGCCATCCCGCTCGGCCGTCTCGGCAGCCCTCGCGATGTGGCCAATGCCTTCCTGTTCCTGGCCTCTGACGATGCCAGCTACATCACGGGCACGACCATCATCGTCGACGGCGGGCAGCTTTTGCCCGAGGGCAAGGATTTCCGGCTGCTGCCGCCATGATCCTCGATTTCGGCGGCGGTTTCTTCCTGCGCCGGGCGACCACCGCCGATCATGCAGCGCTTGCGATGATCTGTCTCAAGACCGGCGATGCCGGCAAGGACGCCAGCGGCCGCGAGGACGACCCGGAACTGCTCGGCCTCCTCTACACTATTCCCTACCAGGTGCTCGAACCCGAGCTGGCCTTCATTATCGATAGTCCCGCAGGTGCGGCCGGCTACCTGCTTGGCGCGGCCGATACGGGCGCTTTCAATGCCAGCCTGGCATCAGACTGGTATCCCGACTTCAGCGGCGCGTGGCAGACCCGGGACCCGACAGCTCTCGCTGGCGCGGCAGCGACTGGGCGCGGCATCGGGTCCATCATCCCGATTTCGCTGTTCCGCCTGCGCTGACCGCCTATCCGTCGCATGGCCATATCGACCTGTTGCCGCAAGCGCGCGGGAAAGGCATCGGCAGGCGCGCGATGGCCTTCCTCGAGCAGGGGCTTGCCGCGAGCGGCTCTACCGGCATCCACCTCGAAGTCATGCCTGAGAACGATGGTGCGCTAAGGTTCTACAAGGCGATTGGATTTGAGGTGGTGCAGGACGCTGATTCATCGAAGCGTTGTGTTTATGTGGCGAAACGGATTGCTCACGCTCCGGCGATTGCAGGCTGATCTGCGACAAGCCAATCGCCCAAGTTGCAAAGAACCGGGAGGCCTATGGAAGTACAATGCTGCCGTTCTGCAGCAGCCAGTTGCCCCGCGTGAACACCTTTGCCGCGGGAACGAAACCTTCGTCGCGTGCTCCACCGCAGACACGAAAGTCACCAGCATCAACACGGTGCGGGGCTAATTCAAGTGTTGGCGGAGCGTCTACTAGTTCAGTATGGGCGGCAGGGGAACATCCGCGACCGTTCCCCCGGCCACTATCGAGAGCACATAAAGCAGATAAATGGCTAATACCAACAGGGCGAGGAATGAACCGCTGGCAAAGACTCCTGCAACCGCGGCGTCGGGATAAGCTTCGACTTGTTCTTTCTTGAAGGTGTCTTCTTCGTTACGGGTTGTCTTCACAACCCGTTCGCCTGGAAGCCGGTTTTTTTCAGCTTCCTTCGATATCTTATCCGCGAGATCTCCTGCGATCACGGGATCGTCCGGAAGATGACTCGCAAGCCATCCAGGAATATTTTCGCTCCCGCCCATGCCCATACGCAATTGAGATACTGCAAGTTGTAGCTTTCGGCAATCGTTTCCCTCATGAGAGGCAAGCAGATCAGACTTAAGTCCCTGCGGAAAGACAGTTCGAATCAGACCAAAGTCCGAGTAGCACAGTGGTCGGATGCGTCTCACCTGGGCGATCAGCTTGAGCGGTGTAGCCCAAACTGAACACATCGAGGAAAATGGTGGGCGATGACGGGCTCGAACCGCCGACATCTTCGGTGTAAACGAAGCGCTCTACCAACTGAGCTAATCGCCCGCCCCGGGCCGGACCTTTAAGCAGTTAGGACCGGCTTCGCAAGGCCAAATGAGCGGCGAGTGGCTTGGCCGGGAGCCGGTTTCGGCAACAAAGTTCGGCTTGTCAAAAAACCTTCTCCTGTTTGCTGTTATGCTGTCCGGGTCCGCTTGACACCCGGTGGCTTACCCCTTATCCACCGCCCCAACGACGAACACGGCTGACACGTGCTCGTCCATGCGCGGGTGTAGCTCAGTTGGTTAGAGTGCCGGCCTGTCACGCCGGAGGTCGCGGGTTCGAGCCCCGTCACTCGCGCCATTTCTCCTTTGGGGTCACGTCCCCTTGATGTCGGAGAAATGTCGACGTTGATTTGTCAAAAATCATCTTCTTTCGTGACTCGGTCTAGGTCCATTCCTTTCGAATTCTGGCATTGATCCTCATCCATCGACCTGCCCGCCTGTTTGTGGTCGAGCCAGAAGACAATAGCTTCTCGGACAAGAGTCGGGTCTAACCCATTCGCTCCAGCTTACGGTCTCATCCCGCAGTGCCGGGCTTCACCCCTCGGCGAGCAGCGCCTCGACCTCTTGCAGCGTCGGCATGGACGGCGCGGTGCCTGGGCGCGTCACCGAGATGCCGGCGACGGCGCAGGCGATGCGCACCGCTTCCAGAGGTTCGATCCCCCTCGACAGCGCGGCAGCCAGGCCGCCGTTGAAGGCGTCGCCCGCGCCTGTGGTCTCGACCACCGGGCCGGCGGCGACCGCTGCGACATGCTGGGAACGGTCGGCCGTGTGCAGCAGCGCACCGTTTTCGCCAAGCGTCACGATGACTGCCCCAACGCCCTTCTCAAGCAGGCTGTCGGCGGCACGGCGGGCATCGTCGATCGAGGACACCTTGATGCCGGTCAGTTCTTCGGCCTCGGTTTCGTTCGGCGTGATATAGTCGCAAAGCGTGTAGATACGGTCCGGAAGCTTGGCCGCCGGCGCCGGGTTGAGGATGGTGGTCACCCCTGCCCTGCGCGCGATCTCCAGCGCCCCCAGCGCCGCCTCGATCGGCTGTTCGAGCTGGGTGACGAAAACGCCGGCCGCGCGGATCAGGCCGGCATTTGCCTCGATATCGGCGGGCGAGATCAGCATCGCCGCACCAGGGCTGACGATGATCGCGTTGTTGCCGCTCGTCTCCTCGATGAAGATATAGGCGGCACCGGTGTAGCTTTCCGGCGTGTCGATGACGGCGCTCTTCACGCCGGCGTGCGACCAGGTCTGTCTCGCCATATCGGCAAAGGGATCGACGCCGAGGCGGGTAAGGAAGGTGACATCGGCGCCGAGCCGGCCGGCTGCCACCGCCTGGTTCGAGCCCTTGCCGCCGGGGCCGAGCGTGAAGGACGTGCCCAGGATCGTCTCGCCCATGCGCGGCTGGCGGGCGGCGCGGTAGGCCGTATCGGCGACGAAGACGCCCAATATGACAACCGGCTTCATGACGATCGGTTTCGCCGGCATGCCGCTACTCCGCATCCGGTGGCACGACGCCCTTGCGGAACGCAAAACAGCCATAGAAGCGGCGCTCGCCGGTCTGGATGACGCAATAGGCCTTCTTGGCGCGTTCGTAGAAGGCGTAGCGCTCGACCGAGATCATCGGCCAGGCCTTGCCCTCGGCGGCATCGATCTCTTTCTGCACTTCCTGCTGCACGGCGGGAATGTCGTCCGGCTTGCCGACGATCTCCATGCGCGCGGCCGCGTCGTCGACGAAGGTGTCCAGCGGATAGAGCGACAGTACCGCCTTGACCACGTCGGCCGCCGACGCGTCGATGCGCAGCAGCCGGCCAAGCACGGTCTGGCGCGCCACCGAATCGGACGGGAAATTGGTGTCGGCGATAATCAGATCGTCACCGTGGCCCATCGCCCGCAGCGCCTGCAGCACATCGGCATTGAGCAGCGGATTGATTCCTTTGAGCATGGTATTCCTCGCGAAGTTTGCTGGGGCGAAATCAGAGACGCTTGCCGGTCTCTGCGTCGAAGAGATGCACCTGGTCGAGCCGCGGTTTCAGGTGCAGTGTGTCGCCCGGCTTGAAGTCGTGGCGCTCACGGAACAGCGCCACCATCTCGCCCTCGCCGAAGCGCAGGAACACCAAAGTCTCGGAACCGGTCGGCTCGACCACCGAAATCTTCGCCGGAACACCATCGGGATGGATTTCGAGATGCTCGGGCCGCACGCCGTAGACGACATTACGGCCATCCTCGACGGCACTGGTCGCCGCAATCGGGAACGGCGTCCCGGCGATCTCGACGACGGGCTTGTCGCCCTTGCGCACGACGCCCTTGAGCAGGTTCATCGAGGGCGAGCCGATGAAGCCGGCGACAAACAGGTTGGCCGGCCGGTCGAATAATTCCAGCGGCGCGCCGACCTGTTCGATGCGACCGTCGCGCATCACCACGATCTTGTCGGCCATGGTCATGGCCTCGATCTGGTCGTGGGTGACGTAGATGGTGGTGGTCTTCAGCCGCTGGTGCAGTTCCTTGATCTCGGTGCGCATCTGGACACGCAGCTTGGCGTCGAGATTGGAGAGCGGCTCGTCGAAGAGGAACACCTGCGGGTTGCGCACGATGGCGCGGCCCATGGCGACGCGCTGGCGCTGGCCGCCAGAGAGCTGGCGCGGATAGCGCTTGAGGTAGGGATTGAGGTCGAGGATGTCGGCGGCACGCTTGACCCGCTCAGTGACCACCGCCGGGTCGGTTTTGCGCAGCTTGAGAGCAAAGGCCATGTTCTGCTCGACCGTCTTGTGCGGATAGAGCGCGTAGTTCTGGAACACCATGGCGATGTCGCGCTTGGCCGGCGGCAGATGGTTGACGACGCGCTCGCCGATGGCGATGGTGCCGCCGGAGACCGTTTCCAGCCCGGCCACCATCCTCAGCAGCGTGGACTTGCCGCAGCCGGAAGGCCCGACCAGCACCACGAACTGCCCGTCGGCGATGTCGACGCTGACATCGTGCAGAACCTTGACGGTTCCGAACGCCTTGGCCACATTGCGGATCGCGACTTGAGCCATCATTCCCCCTTCAGTTGCCGTGAAGCTAAACAACGCAAACGGCGAGGGCAAGTCAGTCTCTTATAGATAAAAAACCCATTCACGTTGACACCGCACTTCGTTGTGCGAATAGTGACAGTGTCCGGCTTATGACCCTGTTCCGGGCGCACCGGTACGCTTGTCCGGCACTGAATGCCAAGCGTCGCGGGAGGGAGAATTCGGGCCGCTATTTACGGGAGTCGCTGTCGTTGGGGAACATAATCGGCGCTCCACCATCTGAACCAATTCACAATTGACCTTCTGGGAGGAACGAAATGAAAGTCAGCCTTTATAACCAACTTGTCCGCGCCGGGGCCACCCGCCGCGACGTGCTGAAGGGAGCGGCCAGCATGGCCGCCCTCGCGGCGGCCTCAAGCGCCGGACTTGGTGCGCTGACGCGCACGGCTGCGGCCGCCGACGACCTGCGTGCGCAGATCCTGCAGATCCCGGGTGTCGGCAAGGGTCAGCCGACCGATGCCGACTTCCAGCAGGTCGGCGAGCTTTGCCTTGGCGCCACCAAGGCCAATGTCAAGGAAGGCGAATTCGCCGGTGTCGAACTCACCTTCATGGGTCTCAACAACCAGAACCTGCACAATGTGCTGTTTCGCGGCTTCCTGAAGCCGTGGGAGACCTATACCGGCGCCAAGATCAACTGGATCGACCTGGCGCAGGCTGACTACAACGCCCGCCTGCAGCAGTCGATCGCGACCGGCACCGTCGATTTCGACATCATCGAAATGGGGGCACCGTTCGAAGGCGACGTCTGCGGCAAGGGTCTCACCTCCGAGATGCCGGACTGGGTCAAGGACCAGATCGACATGAAGGATGTCGTGGCCTATCTGCAGCCGCCGGTGGGCACATGGGACGGCAAGCAATATCGCGTGACCGTTGACGGCGACGCACATAATTTCAACTACCGCACCGACGTGTTTGCCGATGCCGACCTCGCCAAGGCCTGGAAGGACGGCGGCGGAGAAGGCGAATGGGGCGTGCCGAAGACCTGGCAGCAGGTGCAGGCGGTGACGAAATTCCTCAAGGGCAAGCAGGTGAAGGGCCAGGATGTCTTTGGCTACCTCGATGCGCCCAAGCCCTGGGGCGGTTTCGGCTTCTATTTCCTCGGCAGCCGCGCCAGCGCCTACGCCAAGCATCCCGATGACAAGGCCTGGCTGTTCGATGCCGACACGATGAAGCCGCGCGTCAACAATCCGGCATGGGTGCGGGCGATCCAGGACGTCATCGATGCCCTGCCCTCCGAACCCGCCGACCAGATCAATGCCGACCCGAACACCACCGCCTTCCAGCAATTCCTGGCAGGCACCGGTTCGATGGTCACCTGGTGGGGCGACGTCGGTTCGAACGTCAAGACCAACGATTCCTCGGTCGTCGGCGACATCACCGGCTTTTCGATCCTGCCGGGCTCGGACGACGTCTACAACTCCAAGACCGGGCAGTGGGACAAGCTCGCCAGCGGGCCGAACCATGCGCCAAACTGCGCCTATCTCGGCTGGGGCGTTTATGTCATGGCCCGCGTCGACAACGACGAAAAGAAGAAGAAGGCGGCATGGTCTGCCGCTGCCCATCTCGGCGGCAAGGACCTGTCGCTCTGGTGCGCGGCCTATCCGTCGGGTTTCCAGCCCTATCGCAACTCGCATTTCAACATTCCGGAATGGGTGGCGGCGGGCTACGACGAGGCATTCATCACCTCGTATCTGAAGTCGGAAGCCGACAGCTACAACCATCCGAACGCGGCGATCGAGCCGCGCATCCCCGGCATCTTCCAGTACTACAGCGCCGCCGAGGACATTTTGGCCAACACCTTTGCCGGCAAGATGAAGGCGCAGGAAGGCGCCGACGCCATCGCAGCCGCCTGGGAGAAGCTCACCGACCAGATCGGCCGCGACAAACAGGTCAAGCTCTACAAGGCCTCGCTCGGCATGTAGGCTGAGATAGTGAAACTGGTTCGGCGGCGCACAGCCGCCGGACCTCACCTTGACCGACTTGGCCTCGACCGGCTCGGCCGGTCATCGAGCCTCCTGTGAACGGGCAAGAACGCGTGGCTGACCGGACCCTGGCTGACCAGACTTTGTCGACAAGTGAATGGCCGGCAGGCGCCGTGCCATCCGACCTGATACCGCGGAGCCGCAAACGGCTTGGCTGGGCGCTGATGGCTGCTGCGACGCTCGGCCTTCTGGCGGTGATCGCGCTGCAAATCCTCTACAAGAGCGAGGTCGACACTATCGGCTTCGACACCTGGCGGCCGGTGGTCTACGCCTATGTGCTGTGGGGTGTCGCGCTCGGCATCGGCCAGGTACTGACGCGCGGCGAGGACGGCCAGCGCGCTCTGTTCCTGCTGCCGGCGCTGCTGTTTACCATTGCTATGGTGATCTTCCCGACGCTGTTCGGCTTCTACATCGCGCTGACCGACTGGAACCTCAGTTCCTTCAGCGGACGGCAGTTCAACGGGCTCGACAATTTCTGGCAGATGCTGAACGACGCCTATTATCGCAACGCGCTGTTCAACATGGTGCTCTACGTGCTGGCGGTGTTCGTCGAATATGTCATCGCCTTCGGCCTGGCGCTGCTGCTCAACGCGCAGATCCGGGCGCGAAAATTCTTCCGCGTCGTGTTTCTCATGCCGCTGATGCTGTCGCCGGTCGCGGTGTCGTGGATGATCGGCAAGTCGCTGATGGAATACCGCTTCGGGCCCGCCGCGACGCTGGCGCGCCATCTCGGCTGGGAAAACCCGGCCTTCTTCTCCAACCCGATCACCGCCCGCATCTCGATCATGGTGCTCGACGCGTGGACGTTCATCCCGTTCATGATGATCATGCTGCTCGCCGGCCTGCAGGCGATGTCGCGCGAGGTGCTCGAGGCAGCGCGTGTCGATGGCGCGACTGCCTGGCAGACCTTCTGGCAGGTCACCTTCCCGCTGATGCTGCCGGTGTCGGTGACAGCGGTCATCCTGCGCATCATCTTCAAGCTGAAGCTCGCCGACATCATCATCACCGTCACCTCCGGCGGGCCGGGCGGCGCGACCGATTCGGTGTCCAGTTTCATCTACCGCGAATATCGCGACCGCTCGAACGTCGGCTACGGCACGATGCTGGCGATGGCCTATTTGATCATCATCATCGTGTTCGTGACCTGGCTGCTGAAGTTCGCCAGCCGCTTCGTGCGCAACGTCAATTGATCGGGCCGGCAAGATGAGCGTTCAAACCACCGACTTTGCCGCCTCCGAAATCCGCTCGCCGGCGAGCTTCGTCGCCAACCGCGTCTTCATCTATGGCGCCCTCATCTTTTGGGCTTTCATCTGCCTGTTCCCGATCTATTGGACGATAACCACTTCGTTCAAGACTGCGGTCGACGTCACCCAGGGTCATCTGATCCCGTTCGTCGACTTCCAGCCCGACTGGAAAGGCTGGCGGTCGCTCGGCCTGTCTCCGGACTCGATCTTTCGGACGTCGACGGTTCGCGACGAGTTTATCAAGCGCTTCATGAATTCGGTTATTACTTCGGTCGGCGCCTCGACCCTCGCCATCGTCATCGGCAGCCTCGCCGCCTATGGGCTGACCCGCTATCGTTACAAGTTCGCCTGGTTCAGGAACGAGGATATTTCCTTCTTCTTCCTGTCGCAGCTGATCCTGCCGCCGGTGGTTTTGGCCCTGCCCTTCCTCGTGCTTTACCGGGAGGTCGGCCTGCTCGACACGCGCGTCGGGCTGATCCTGCTCTACACGCTGATGGTGCTGCCGATCGTCATCTGGATCATGCGCGACCAGTTCAACTCCATCCCGGTGGAGTTGGAGGAGGCAGCACTCGTCGACGGCCTGTCGATCTGGGGCGCCTTCTTGCGCATCGTCATGCCAATCGCGCTGCCGGGCATGGTCGCCGCCTTCATCCTGGCGATGGTGCTGTGCTGGAACGAGTATTTCTTCGCCGCGCTTTTGACCTCGACCGACGCAAAGACCATTCCTGTCATGGTGGCCAGCCAGACCGGCTCACAAGGCATCAACTGGTGGTCGATGGCAGCGCTTGCCACCGCCGCCATCACACCGCTCGCCGTCATCGGCATCGCGCTCGAGCGTTACCTGATCATGGGCATGACAGCGGGCGCGGTGAAATAACTGCGCCGGCTCTCCCTTCTCCCCTTGTTGTGGGAGAAGGGAAAAGCGCGCTAACCCGAAAGTGTTGCCCGCAAATGCTCGAGGATCATGGCCACCCCTTTTTGCCCCAATTCCGCCGAGGCTTCGGGCGCACTTGCCGTGTACCAGCCGGTGTTGTCGGCGAAGCGGCCGGCATCCACCGCTTCCGGGCACAGCGCCAGCATCAATGACGTCTCGCCGGTGCCGGCATGGTCGAACGGGTACCGGCTGTGCATTGAAGCCGGCATCAGCGGATGCACTTGCACCCAGTTGAAGAAATTGCTGCCCTCGTCGTGCTCGGCATAATAGTCGGCCATCGCCGGAGAGCCCCACCAGCCTTCGCCACGTTCTTTCTCCAGGAAGCGGAAGATCGCCTGCCGGCCGGCGGCCTTGAAGGCGAGATCGGTCGGCATGCCGGCGGCAAAATTTTCGGTCTGGTGGTGAATGATGGCGTGGATGTTGCGGAAGCCGATGCGCAGCAGGCTGTAGAACAGTTCTTCCGCAAATGGCGCCAGCACATTGCCACCGACCTGCACCGAACCACTGCCTTCCGGTGCTGCAACAGCATAGCTCGCCGCGCCGTAATGGAAGGGTGGCAGAATGACGATCTCGGCTTCTTTTTCGAACAGTTCCAGGCTCTTGACCACCGCCAGCGTGTCCATGCCGACGGCCATGTGCTCGCCGTGATATTCAAGCACACCGAGCGGCAACACGACCGGCCAGTTTTCGGCGATCACCTTGCGTATCTGATGCGGCAGCATCAATTCGTAGCGCATGACACCTACTCCATATTGGTGTGGCGGGCGCGCATCGCTTCCGGCGAGACGCCGGTCAGATCCCTGAGCTTCAGCACCATCACTTCGAAGAGGACGAACAGCGCGCCTTCGAAAACCGAGCCCATCGGCAGGACGGATGTCTTTTCGGGACCCTGGTCGTCGGCCATGGTCTGAGCCGGGATAAGCAGTGCGAAATCGGCCAGCTTCGCGGCAGTGCTGTCGGCTTGCGCGGTGAGCAGCAGGACTGTGGTACCGGCCTCGCGCGCGACCTGCATCAAGGTCAGCACGGTCGACGTCTCACCCGGGCCGGAACTTGCGAGGAAGACATCGGCCTCGCCCAGCGGCGGCGTGGTCATGTCGCCGACGACCGACACCGGCAGACCGAGATGGTAGAGCCGCATGGCAAAACCCTGGACCTGCAGCGCCTCGCGGCCGCAGCCATAGGTGACGATCTTTTTCGCGCCAGCCAGGATGGCGCAAGCGGCGTCGATGCGGCTTGCGTCGATACGCTCCAGCACGGTGCCAAGCTCGTTCAGCGCAATCCCAAACAGGTTTTCGCCGGCGTCCGTCATAACATTTGCACCAGCTTGCAGGTGCCGGAGAACCATTTGAATATCTTAGTCACCTCTGCCCCGAACAGCTTGTTTTCACTCATGCTATCACCGCGAAAATCGGTGTCCAACGACACGCAGTGCTTTTGATGCGCTACAGCCGTGATAGTGTCACGGCAAATCCAAATGAGGAAACGACAGCATATGAAGACACGGCATTTCGACCGCATCGGTAATGGCGGCATCACCTTCACCGAGCTCGGCTTCGGCACTGCGCCGCTCGGCAATCTCTACCGCGCCGTCTCCGACGAGGATGCCAATGCTACGCTGGAGGCGGCCTGGCGGGTCGGCTGCCGCTACTACGATACCGCGCCGCTCTATGGGCTGGGCCTAGCCGAAACGCGACTCAATCCGTTCCTGCGTTCGAAGAAGCGCGACGACTACGTGCTGTCCAGCAAAGTCGGGCGCATCATGCGCGCCTGCCCGCCGGAACAGCGCACCGGCATCGGCAAATTCTTCGACACCCCATCGCGCCGCGAGGTCTACGATTACAGCTATGACGGCGTCATGCGCTCCTTCGAAGCCTCGCTGGAACGACTCGGCGTCGACCGCATCGACATCCTCTTCGTGCATGATGTCGACATCTTCACCCATGGCAGCAAGGAAGCCTCGGACCAGCGCATCCAGGAATTCATGAGCTCCGGCTATTACGGATTGCTAGCATTGCGCGACCAGGGCGTGATCAAGGCGTTCGGCGGCGGCATCAACGAGTGGCCGGTTGCCCAGACGCTGGCCGAGCGCGGCGATTTCGATCTGTTCCTGCTTGCCGGGCGTTACACGCTGCTGGAGCAGGAAGCGCTGCAGTCTTTCCTGCCGCTATGCCAGCAACGCGGCATCGGCATCGTTCTCGGCGGGCCTTACAATTCCGGCATCCTGGCAACCGGGCCGAAGCCCGGCGCCTACTACAATTATTCGGAGGCGCCGCAGGACATCATCGACCGCGTCACCCGCATCGAGGCCGTCTGCAAGCGCCACGGCGTGCGCCTGATCGAGGCGGCGCTGCAGTTCCCGCTGCTGCATCCTTCCGTCGTCTCGGTAATCCCCGGCGGCCAGCGGCCGGGCGAAGTCGAAAGCAATCGCTCGCTGCTCGACACAAAACTGCCACCGGCGCTGTGGGCCGATCTCAAGACAGAAGGCTTGATGCGCGCGGATGCGCCGACGGCATAGTGCCGCCTTTCCAACGACGCTGCGGGCACAGCAAAGAAAAACCGGATATACCGGCTTTTCTTTTCTCTGAAAGACTTAAGGAGGCGCTTAGTTGACCGCGTCCTTGAGGCCCTTGCCGGCCGAGAACTTCGGCACGGTGCGCGCCGGGATCTTCACTTCCGCACCGGTCTGCGGATTGCGGCCGGTCGACGCGGCGCGTTGTGACACGGTGAAATTTCCGAAGCCGACAAGCCGGACATCGCCGCCCTTTTTCAGTTCGCCGGTGATGACGGAAAACACCGCATCAACCGCCGACTGCGCGTCACCCTTCGAAATACTCGCGGCATCGGCGACAGCGGACACCAGTTCGTTCTTGTTCATAAAAATTCCCTTCCATGAGAAAACCGGAACACTCGACTCATCCGGCAGGAAACGGACTTTAGAAAGAAGCGCTCCGGCAACCAAGTCGAAAAGCGCCACGAAAGTTGAAAAAAGCCCGGAAATCCGGGGTTCTTCACATGAAAAAGCCGGGCTCAAGGCCCGGCTCTCTCTTTGTGCATTGCAACTTTAGCAAGAGCTAATGCGCCAGCGATTTACCAGCTTCGTCCCCGACATCGACCACGGCCGGCGCATTGACGGGTTCAACCCACTGGATCGGTTCCGGCATGCGCACCAGCGCATGGCGCAACACTTCGCCAACCCGTGAGACCGGAATGATCTCCATGCCGCTCTTCACGTTCTCCGGAATCTCCGCCAGATCCTTGGCGTTCTCTTCCGGGATCAGCACCTTCTTGATGCCGCCGCGAAGTGCGGCAAGCAGCTTCTCCTTGAGGCCGCCGATCGGCAGCACCCTGCCGCGCAGCGTGATCTCGCCGGTCATCGCCACATCGGCCTTGACCGGGATTCCGGTCAGCACCGAGACGATCGCCGTCGCCATCGCCACGCCAGCCGACGGTCCGTCCTTGGGCGTTGCGCCTTCTGGCACGTGGACGTGGATATCGCGCTTGTCGAACAGCGGCGGCTCGACGCCGAAATCGATGGCCCGCGAGCGGACGTAGGACGCCGCCGCCGAAATCGATTCCTTCATAACGTCGCGCAGATTGCCGGTCACGGTCATGCGGCCCTTGCCGGGCATCATGACACCTTCCACCGTCAACAGCTCGCCGCCGACTTCCGTCCAGGCGAGCCCGGTGACCACGCCGACCTGATCGTCGCTCTCGACCTGGCCGAAGCGGAAGCGCGGAACACCAAGATAATCGGCAAGATTGTCCGCCGTGATGTTGATCGTCTTCTTCTTCGTCTTCAGGATCTCGGTCACCGCCTTGCGCCCGAGCTTCATCAGCTCGCGCTCCAGGCTCCTGACGCCCGCTTCACGGGTGTAGGTCTGGATGATGCCGCGGATCGCGTCCTCGCCGACGGAGAACTCCTTCGGCTGCAACGCGTGGTCGCGGATCACCTTGGGCATCAGGTGACGCTTGGCGATTTCGATCTTCTCGTCCTCGGTGTAACCCGCGATACGGATGATCTCCATGCGGTCCATCAAGGGCGCAGGGATGTTCAGCGTGTTCGCCGTCGTCACGAACATCACGCTCGACAGGTCGTATTCGACCTCGAGGTAATGGTCCATGAATGTCGAGTTCTGCTCGGGATCGAGCACCTCGAGCAAAGCCGATGACGGATCGCCGCGGAAGTCCTGGCCCATCTTGTCGATCTCGTCGAGCAGGAAGAGCGGGTTGGATTTCTTCGCCTTCTTCATCGACTGGATGACCTTGCCGGGCATCGAGCCGATATAGGTGCGGCGGTGACCACGGATCTCGGCCTCGTCGCGCACGCCGCCCAGCGCCATGCGGATGAACTCACGGCCGGTCGCCTTGGCGATCGACTTGCCGAGCGAGGTCTTGCCGACGCCGGGAGGTCCGACGAGGCACAGGATCGGCCCCTTCAGCTTCTTCTGGCGGCTCTGCACGGCGAGGTATTCGACGATGCGGTCCTTGACCTTGTCGAGGCCGAAATGGTCGGTATCGAGCACGTTCTGGGCAAAGGCCAGATCCTGCTTGACCTTGGAGTTCCTGCCCCACGGGATCGACAGCAGCCAGTCGAGATAGTTGCGCACGACGGTCGATTCAGCCGACATCGGCGACATCGTCCGCAGCTTCTTCAGTTCGGCTTCCGCCTTTTCGCGGGCCTCCTTGGAGAGCTTGGTCTTCTTGATGCGCGCCTCGATCTCGGCGGCCTCGTCGCGGCCGTCCTCGCCCTCGCCGAGCTCCTTCTGGATCGCCTTCATCTGCTCGTTGAGGTAGTATTCGCGCTGCGTCTTCTCCATCTGGCGCTTGACGCGCGAGCGGATACGCTTCTCCACCTGCAGCACCGAGATTTCGGCTTCCATGAAGCCCATCGCCTTTTCCAGCCGTTCCTTGACGGACAGCGTGGCGAGCATCTCCTGCTTCTCGGGGATCTTGATGGCAAGATGCGAAGCGACCGTGTCGGCGAGCTTGGAATAGTCGTCGATCTGGCTGGCGGCACCCACCACTTCGGGCGAGATCTTCTTGTTCAGCTTGACGTAGTTCTCGAAGTCGGTGACGACGGAACGGGCCAGCGCCTCGACCTCGACCTCCTCCTCCTCCGGTTCGACCAGCGCCGCAGCACGGGCTTCATGGAAGTCGGGACGGTCGGTGAACGCGACGATTTTCGCGCGCGAGGCGCCTTCGACCAGCACCTTCACGGTGCCGTCCGGCAGTTTCAGCAATTGCAGCACATTGGCGAGCGTGCCGATGTCAAAGATGGCATCGGGCTCCGGATCGTCGTCGGCGGCATTCATCTGGGTCGCAAGCAGGATCTGCTTTTCCTGACCCATCACTTCTTCCAGCGCCTTGATCGACTTTTCACGCCCGACGAAGAGCGGAACGATCATGTGCGGGAACACCACGATGTCGCGCAGTGGGAGGACTGCGAAGACGCCGTCGCTGGGAGCCTTGGATAATTTGGCCATTGTCCAACCTTTCATGTCGCGGCCGCCAATCGGCCAACCGCGAATCTCATATTAACGACCGGGGATCGTTCCGCCTACCACCGTTTGTGACGGGAGTTTTACAGCACAGAATTCGGCACCACGGCCTTCTGCCATTAGTTGGAGGCACAGGGGGTAAAGATCAAGGGTCAACACGGTCCGTCCCTCCAATCCGCAGCCATTACGCGGCGCCGTACGCGGTCTGCGACAGCAAAACGGCGCCCTGCGGCGCCGTTTCGGAAAAAAAATCCATTGCCGGCTCACGTCAGGCGCTGACGTTGCCCTTCTTTTCCTTCTGCTCGGAATAGATGTAGAGCGGCCGGGCGTTGCCTGACACCACCTCTTCCGAAATAACCACTTCGCGCACGCCTTCCAGCGCCGGCAGCTCGAACATGGTGTCGAGCAGGATCGCTTCCATGATCGAACGCAGGCCGCGCGCGCCGGTCTTGCGCTCGATGGCGCGCTTGGCGATCGCCGAGAGCGCGTTCTCGTGGAAGGTCAGGTCGACATTCTCCATCTCGAACAGCCGCTGATACTGCTTGACCAGCGCGTTCTTCGGCTCGGTCAGGATCTGGATCAGCGCCGGCTCGTCGAGGTCCTCCAGCGTCGCCAGGACAGGCAGACGGCCGACGAACTCTGGAATGAGGCCGAACTTCAAGAGATCCTCAGGCTCGACCAGGCGGAAAACATCGCCGGTGCGGCGATCCTCGGGCGAAGCGACGATGGCGCCGAAACCGATCGAGGTCTTCCTGCCGCGATCCGAGATGATCTTGTCCAGGCCGGCGAAAGCGCCACCGCAGATGAACAGGATGTTGGCGGTGTCGACCTGCAGGAATTCCTGCTGCGGATGCTTCCTGCCGCCCTGCGGCGGCACGGAGGCGACAGTGCCTTCCATGATCTTCAAAAGTGCCTGCTGCACGCCCTCGCCCGAGACGTCGCGGGTGATCGAGGGATTGTCCGACTTGCGCGAGATCTTGTCGATCTCGTCGATATAGACGATGCCGCGCTGGGCGCGCTCGACATTGTAGTCGGCCGACTGCAACAGCTTCAGGATGATGTTCTCGACATCCTCGCCGACATAGCCGGCCTCGGTCAGCGTCGTCGCGTCGGCCATGGTGAAGGGGACGTCGATGATGCGGGCCAGCGTCTGCGCCAGCAACGTCTTGCCGCAGCCGGTCGGGCCGATCAGCAGGATGTTAGACTTCGCCAGTTCGACGTCGTTGTTCTTGCCGGCATGGGCGAGGCGCTTGTAGTGGTTGTGGACGGCCACCGACAGCACGCGCTTGGCGTAGGGCTGGCCGATGACGTAGTCGTCGAGAACCTTGAGGATTTCCTGCGGGGTCGGCACGCCCTCGCGCGACTTCACCATCGAGGTCTTGTTCTCCTCGCGGATGATGTCCATGCACAGTTCGACGCATTCGTCGCAGATGAACACCGTCGGCCCGGCGATCAGCTTGCGCACTTCGTGCTGGCTTTTGCCGCAAAACGAGCAATAAAGCGTGTTCTTGGAATCACCGCTGTTGTTGCCGACCTTGCTCATTTTCCTGTCCTTTCATGGCCGCCCGCCGATGGTCTGGTTGAAAGGGCGCATATTCAATCTATCGCGGGAATCCGCTGCCGCCAGTGCCCCGGCTCCCGCAACGCATTCCGTACGAAACACAAATCGGAAAACGGGGCAATGATTCGAACAACCCCACGCAAAGCTAAGCCGTCGAAAATCAACATAGCCTTAACGTAGGCAATTGCACCCGTCGAGGGAACAGCCAATTGTGGCCGAAATGCCGCAAGCTGCGCCAAAAGCGCGTGATCCCGCCACTCATTGCCACCGCAGGGCCACCGCGGGCCTATAAGGCAATACCTTCGACCGGCTCACGTGACGAAATGACCTTGTCGATGAGGCCGAAATCCCTGGCCTCGTCGGCAGTCATGAAATGGTCACGGTCGAGCGTTTTTTCAATCTCATCGTAGCTCTTGCCGGTGTGCTTGACGTAAACCTCGTTGAGGCGGCGCTTCAGCTTGATGATGTCCTGGGCATGGCGCTCGATGTCGGAAGCCTGGCCCTGGAAGCCGCCGGAAGGCTGGTGGACCATGATGCGGGCGTTCGGCGTGGCGAAGCGCATGTCCTTGTGGCCCGCCGTCAAGAGCAGCGAGCCCATCGAGGCGGCCTGACCGATGCAGAGCGTCGACACGGCAGGCTTGATGAACTGCATCGTGTCATAGATCGCCATGCCGGAGGTGACGACGCCGCCGGGCGAGTTGATATAGAGGTTGATTTCCTTCTTCGGATTCTCCGCCTCGAGGAACAGCAGCTGCGCGCAGACCAGCGTCGCCATGCCATCCTCGACCGGGCCGGTGATGAAAATGATGCGCTCCTTGAGGAGCCGCGAGAAAATGTCGTAGGCCCGCTCGCCGCGATTGGTCTGTTCGACCACCATCGGAACGAGGTTCATGTAGGTTTCGACGGGGTTCTTCATGGACTATCCCTTTTTGAGGATGGGATTCCGGCGCCGGAGATTTGCAATCGGGCAGAATCGGTTCTGGATCGTTATTGTGTAAATAGGATGCCGGCTCACCCTAGCGCAAGGCCGCCTCTCCTAGCCATCCGGTTAAGTCGAATCAAGGTTTCCAAACCAGTTTCGCCTGTCGCCGTGCCGGCAGCCCCTCTCCTGCCGTGGGAAGGGGCGCTCATGCTTGGCCGTTGTTTAGCAGTTTCTTAACCCCATCGCTTAACGAAAAGTGGTGAAACCGCTTTTTCCGGCCACGGCTTACCCTACAATTCAACGTTGAACTCGCTTCACGCAGTTCAAACAGGGGGAGTGCGATGATCAAGAAAGTTGCTTCCTTGGCCCTTACCGGCATCAGCGTTCTCGGCATGGCATCCGAAACGGCTGCCGGCGGACGCGCGGTCGAATGCTACGAGCAGGTCAATCGGCCGGCCGTCTACGACACCGTCTACGAGGATGTGCTCGTCAGCCCAGCCGGCCAGCAGGTGCAGTATGAAGCGCCGATCTACGGGACGCGCGAGCGCGTGGTGCAGATCGCGCCGGCGCGCGTCAGCTACGAGATCGTGCCCGCCATCACCCGCACCATCTACCGGTCCGTGAGGGTCGATGACGGCGGCTATTCCTGGGAATGGCGCATCATCAATGGCCGCAAGGTGCTGTGCAAGGTCAGGCACAAGGCGCGCTATGAACGCGTGGCCGAGATCGTCGTGGTTGAGCCGGAACGCCGGCGGCGCGTTGTCCTCCCCGCCGAGTACGAGGGCGTCGCCGAAGAGGTGCTCGTGCGGCCGGAGCTGCGGCGCATCATCGAAATTCCGGCGTCCTATCAGACAGTGGCTCGCCGCGTGGTGGTCAGGGAGGGCTCGTCGAGCTGGCGGCGCGTGCATATTCCGAGGCATTGCCGATACTAGGCGCTCAGGCGCCCTCCGCCCTGAGCCATATCTTCAGGCCGTCGACATCGCCATGGCCGACGCAGGCCGCAACCCTTCTGCCGACTGCCGCGCCGAACTTGTAGCCGTGGCCGGAGCAGGCCGAGACGACCAGGCATTTGCCTTTCGGGTGGGCCAGGAACTTCTCGTCGACAGTGAAGGTGTAGGCGCAGGTGACCACTTCGGTGAGCTTATACTCCTCGATACGGGCAATCGGCGGCGAAAACAGGTTGCGGATCGCCTCACCCTCGCCCGGTACCGGCTGACGGTTCCAGTCTGCATCGCTGGTCGGCACCCTGTGCAGGCCCGAGCCGAATTTCATGCCTGCGCCGCCTGTCGGCGGGATGGCGTAGCCGTCGACAGTTCCGCCGATGTTGAGGACGACCGGTGCTGCCTGCCAGACCGCTTTCAGGTCCGCCGGCGGTTCGACATAGGCGAGCGCGGTGCGCCAGGTTTTCAGCTCGCCATCCAGCTCCGGGAACAGTTTTAGCACCCAGGCGCCGGCAGCGACGACGATCCGGTCGGCCTGCATCGTTTCGCCGCCCGCCAGCACGACATGCCCGGCCTCGGCGTCGATCTCGACCACCTTGCTGTTCTCATAGACATTGGCGCCGTTCGCGCGCAGCCACCTGGCGAGGCCGGCAGCGATCTTGCGGCAGTGCAGCGCGCCGCCGTCCGGCGAAAAATACGCATAGCGGAATGAACCAGGTTCTAGAAACGGCCAGCGTTCGACCGCGGCATCCGGCTCGAACAATTCGAACGGGTAGTTCCCGGCTTCCATGCCTTCTCGGTATTCCTCCGCCTCATCTCCCGGCTCCCGCGAAATACAGATGAAGCCGCGCGGATCGAGATGGCTTTCACCGAGATCGGCCCACATCTCATCCCAGGCTTCATAGGCTTCGGTGATCAGCCGGCCGTAGCCCGTTCCGGCCCGGTAGGCGCGGCGGATGATGCGATGATGGTCGCCGGAGGCGGCGAGCGGATTGGGGATCGGTCCCTGCTCGACGATCGAGACGAGGTGACCGGCCTTGGCCAGCGACCACGCCGTCGAAAGCCCGGCAATGCCCGCACCGACCACGATCACATTCATGAAAACCGTCCTTCCGCAACCGCTTCGGCGGCTCGCCTCACGGGAGGGCCAACATACGGTCTGGCACCAGACAGGCAAGCCGCGCTAATGATCTGGCATGACCGAATTGAAGCCGCCCTACCTTGCCTTTGATCCAGCCACGCGTCGCCTGCGGCTCGATCCGCACGAGCCGGCTTTTTTCCAAGACCCTTACGAAGCCTACGCCTTCCTGCATGGCGCATCGAGCGCCTTCTTCTGGGAAGAATTTGGTTTCTGGTGCTTTGGCGGCTTCGACGACGTCAACCGACTGCTGCGCGATCGCCGCTTCGGCCGGCAGAACCCGGCCGGCATTCCGGACAGCCGAGGCATCGGCCAGGACCGCACGCATCTCAGCGCCTTCGACGGTGTCGAGGCCAATTCGATGCTGGAGCTGGAGCCGCCCGTCCACACACGGCTCAGAACGCTGGTCAACCGCGCCTTCGTCTCGCGTCAGGTCGAGCGGCTCAGGCCGCGTGTCGAAGCGCTGGCCAACGAGCTGATCGACCGTTTCGAACCAGGAAGAGTCGACCTGCTGCCGGCTTTCGCCGCTCCCTTGCCGATCACCATCATTGCGGAAATGCTCGGCGTGCCGGTCGAGATGGGGCCGCAGCTGCTCGACTGGTCGCATCAGATGGTCGCCATGTACATGCATGGCCGCACCCGCGAGACGGAGGACACGGCCAATCGCGCCGCGCGCGACTTTTCGAATTTTTTGCGCGGCTACGTCGCCGAGCGGCGAAAGAGGCCGGGCGAGGATCTTCTGTCGCTGCTGATTGCGGCACAGGAGGACGGCCAGAAACTGTCGGAGGACGAGCTGGTATCCTCGGCCATCCTTTTGCTCAATGCCGGCCATGAAGCAACTGTCCACCAGACCGGCAATGCGGTGCGCTCGATCCTTGCGCAAGGCGGCGACCCGCGCCGCTTCTTCGCCTCACCGGAAGCAACAGCCGCGACGGTCGAAGAGTGCCTGCGCTACGACGCGCCGCTGCACATGTTCACGCGCTACGCCTATCACGAGGTCGAGGCCGGGCCGGGGATCATCGTCCAGCCGGGCGAGACGATCGGGCTGTTGCTCGGCATGGCCAATCGCGACCCTACTGCGTTTGCCGAGCCTCTCGCCTTCAGGCCGGACCGTGCCGACCAGAAGAACGTATCGTTCGGCGCCGGCATCCATTTCTGCATCGGCGCGCCGCTCGCCCGGCTCGAACTGCAGGTGTCGCTGAAAACCTTGTTCGACCGGCTACCGCAGCTGCATCTTGCCGAACAGCCGCGCTTCCGCGACACCTATCATTTCCACGGCCTGGAAACGCTCGCCGTACACTTCTGAGCATTCGGTCCGGCAGGGGTGATCAAAGCTTGATCACATACTCCTTGCGCGTCGTTTCAAGCACTTCCCAGCTTCCTCTAAAGCCCGGCCTCAGCACGAAGCTGTCGCCTGCCCTGACGGTGCGCGCATCGCCGCCGTCTTCGGCGATCACCGAAACCCCTGACAGGATGTGGCAGAACTCCCATTCGTCATATTCGATGCGCCATTTGCCGGGCGTTGCTTCCCAGATGCCGGCATAAAGGCCGCCGTCCTGTTCCTCTACATTCCAGGTGCGGAATTTCGGATCGCCCGAAATCAGGCGATCCGGCGCCGGTGCGCCATGCTCGGCTTCGACGGCGTCGATGTCGACGGACAGAAATTTCGGCGTGGTCATGGCGATCAAACCTTGGCGAGAGCCTGTTCCAGATCGGCGACGATGTCGTTGACGTCCTCGATGCCGACCGAAAGCCTGACCGTGTCCGGCCCTGCCCCGGCATTGATCTTCTGCTCGTCGGAAAGCTGGCGATGCGTGGTCGATGCCGGGTGGATGACCAGCGACTTGGTGTCGCCGACATTGGCCAGGTGCGAGAACAGCTCGAGCGCCTCGACGAACTTGATGCCCGCGGCATAGCCGCCCTTCAGCCCGAAAGTGAACACCGCGCCGGCGCCAAGCGGCGAGTACTTCTTCTGCAGCGCATTGTTCTTGTCGCTGGGCAGGCCGGGATAGGACACCCAGGCGACCTTGGGATGGTTGGAAAGCCATCCGGCGACCGCCGCCGCATTGTCGCAGTGGCGCTGCATCCTGAGCGGCAAGGTTTCCAGACCGGTCAGGATAAGGAATGCGTTGAACGGCGAAATCGCCGCGCCGATGTCGCGCAGGCCGAGCACGCGAGCAGCGATGGCGAAGGCGAAATTGCCGAAGGTCTCGTGCAGGACGAGGCCGCCATATTCGGGGCGCGGCTCCGACAGCATCGGATATTTGCCCGACTTCGACCAATCGAAGGTGCCGCCGTCGACAATGGCGCCGCCGATCGAGTTGCCGTGGCCGCCGATGAACTTGGTCAGCGAATGCACGACGATGTCGGCGCCATGCTCGATCGGCCGCAGCAGGTAGGGGGAGGCCAGCGTGTTGTCGACGATCAGCGGCAGGCCGTGCTTGCGGGCAATGTCGCCGATCTTCTCGATATCGACGAAGACGCCGCCCGGATTGGCCAGGCTCTCGATGAAGATTGCCTTGGTCCTGTCGTCGATCTGGCTCTCGAAGGTCGAGATGTCATTGGTGTCGGCCCAGCGCACCTGCCAACCGAAATTCTTGAAGGCGTGGCCGAATTGGTTGATCGAGCCGCCGTAAAGCTTTGTCGCTGAAACGAAATTGTCGCCGGGCTGCATCAGATTGTGGAAGACCAGCACCTGCGCGGCATGGCCGGAGGCGACCGCAAGGCCTGCCGTGCCGCCTTCGAGTGCCGCGATGCGCTCTTCCAGCACCGCCTGGGTCGGGTTCATGATGCGGGTGTAGATGTTGCCGAACGCCTTCAGCCCGAACAGCGAGGCGGCATGGTCGGCATCGTCGAAGACGAAGGAGGTGGTCTGGTAGATCGGCGTCGCTCGCGCGCCGGTCGCCGGATCCGGCTTGGCACCTGCATGGACGGCGAGCGTGTTGAAACCGGGCGTGCGGGCCATCGAAAAACCTCCCTCAATGGTGAATAGTGAATGGTGAATGGTGAATGGTGAATGGTGAATGGTGAATGGCAAAGTCGGCCAGCCCCACCCTGATTGCAAGCGGCTCATATGCCGCCTTGCCGGCCTTCCAGAAAAATCCTTCTATTCACCATTCACCATTCATTACCTACTTCTGGCGAACGCCGAAACTCTGGAACCCCGGCCGCATCAGCGGCTTCTTCGACGACAGCACGCCGGAATTGACGCCGGTCCAGCCGATCTCGCCGGACAGCTTGCCATATTCGATCTTGGGGCAACGGTTCATCACCACCTTGATGCCGACAGCCTCTGCGCGCGTCGCCGCCTCGTCATGGCGTATGCCAAGCTGCATCCAGATGACTTTCGGCAGCGGATCGAGCCGCAACACCTCGTCGACAATGCCCGGCACAGCGGCGGAAGCGCGAAAGACGTCGACCATGTCGACAGGTCCCGGAACGTCGGCGAGCCTGGCATAGGTCATCTGGCCGAGGATCTCCTTGCCGGCCTGGCCGGGATTGATCGGGAACACCGAAAACCCTTTGCCGAGCAGATATTTCAGCACGAAATAGCTCGGCCGCACATCGTTGGCCGACGCGCCGACCAAGGCGATGGTCTTCACCGAATTGAGGATGCCGGCGATATAGGCGTTGTCGTAGGCGTCGTGGTTCATGCCTCGTCATACAGCGCTTCGGAGTGAGGTGCCAACAGCCGCGTCAGTTGCTTGCGATGAGCCAGAGGGGAACCTCGTCAGCCGGGCAGCGAAATCGATCCGTCTTCCGCGATCGGAAAAGCCGGATTGTGCGCCACTTCCCAGATGTGCCCGTCGGCATCGGCGAAATAGCCGTACCAACCGCCCCAGAATGCGCGGCCAGCCGGCTTGACGATACGGCCGCCGGCCCTCTCGGCCATCGCCAGCACTGCATCGACCTCGGCGTCGGAGCGGGTGTTGTAGGCGAGGTAGACGGCCGACGGCGCCCTGGAGAAGGTGACGCCCGAATCCTCTTCGGCGCTTGGGCGCGGAAACAAGCCAAGAATGGCGCCGCCCATCTGGAAGAAGGCAACGCCCTCGGTGATCCCGGCATGGCGCTTCAGGCCCATCGCCTCGTAGAAGCGCACGGCGCGGTCAAGATCGTCCGTGGCGATGGTGATGATGGAGATGCGCGGTTCCATATCCGCCTCCTATTCCTCCGGCCATTCCGGCTTGCGCTTGCCGATGAAGGCGCCGATGCCCTCTTCCGCATCGCGCGCCAGCATGTTCTCGACCATGACGCGCCCGGTGTAATCATAGGCCTCGGCCAGCCCCATCTCGGCCTGCTCATAAAAGGCTTCCTTGCCGATCTTGACGACCAAGGACGATTTGGACGCAATAGTTTGCGCGTATTTGGTGACAATCTGATTCAGATATTCGCGCGGCACGACGCGGTTGACCAAGCCGAATTCCTTGGCGGTTGCCGCATCGATCGTCTCGCCGGTCAAAAGCATCTCCATGGCGTGCTTGCGCGAGACGTTGCGCGACAGCGCCACCATCGGCGTCGAGCAGAACAGTCCGATATTGACGCCAGGCGTGCAGAAGGTCGCCTCGTGCGAGGCGATGGCGAGATCGCAGCTGGCGACCAGCTGCAATCCGGCCGCCGTCGCGAGGCCGTCGACTTCGGCGATCACCGGCTTAGGATGGCGAACGATCGCCTGCATCAGCGCGGCGCAGGCGGAAAACGTCTTTTCGAAAAAGGCCCTGCCGCGATCGGTATCTGCGCGGTGCGTGCTCAACTCCTTGAGGTCGTGCCCGGCGCAGAACACTTTGCCGGCCGCCCCAAGCACGATGACGCGGACGGATTTGTCGGCCTTGGCGCGGTCGAGTTCCGCCATCAGCGCCGCCATCACTGCAAGCGAAAGAGCGTTGGCCGGCGGATTGGCCAGCGTCAGGCGCAGCACGCCCTTGTCCAGCCTGGAGACGACGGGCCCTTCGGCAACGGCAGGTTTGATGGCAACGATTTCGGCCATAGGTCGTTCCTCCGCGATTCCGGATCGGTGATCGACTAATCTAGTATGCCGTCTCACTTCGTCCAACTCCCTCGTCCGCTTCTGCCATAATGAATGGGCTGTTGCCAGAAACGCCACGTCGCGTTCATACATGCAGGGCGCAAACCGGGAGACTGAAATGCCCGCCCACAGCAATCTCAAGCCGGTGCTGACGGCTGCTGATGTCAACGCGCTGATGGCGACCGTTTTCCCGCAACTCAACGACCAGTTCACCTTCTACGAGGCGTTGGAGGTGTTTCCAGGCGGCTGTGTCGTGCGACTCAATGCCGACGAGCGCCATTTGCGTCCCGGCGGCACCGTGTCGGGTTCGGCGCTGTTCACGCTGGCCGACATAGGCGGCTATGTCTGCGTGCTCTCGCATGCCGGACCGGATGCGCTTTCGGTCACCACCAGTCTCAACATCAATTTCGTCCGCAAGGCCGAGGCCGGGCCGATCGACGGCCATTGCCGCATCCTCAAGCTCGGCAAGAGCCTGATGGTGTTCGATATCGACATCGTCGCCGGCCCGGAGGGACACACGGTAGCGCACGCAACGGGCACCTATTCGATCCCGCCAAAGCGGATTGGAGATGCGGTAAAATAATACCTTATGCTCAAATCGTTGTTTTTGTTTGATTTTACCCTAGAGATGGTTTTTCCCGCGCCTTGACGCAGTCGCCGTCCTCTCCTATAAGCCCTCACGGAGCAGCGGCCCGCAAAGGCCGCCGTTTTGTTATTGGCGGCGGGCAAGCGCCTTTCGCCAATCCAAGCAACAAGAAACGCCTTCTTTTGAAGGTCCGAACCGAAAGCAACAATCCATGGCAACCTTTTCGCAGAAGCCTGCGGATGTGGTGAAGAAGTGGGTGCTGATCGACGCCGAGGGTCTCGTCGTCGGCCGTCTCGCCACTGTCATCGCCAATCATCTTCGCGGCAAACACAAGCCCACCTTCACCCCGCACGTCGACGACGGCGACAACGTCATCGTCATCAATGCCGACAAGGTGGTGTTCACCGGCAAGAAGTTCACCGACAAGGTCTATTACTGGCACACCGGCCACCCCGGCGGCGTCAAGGAGCGCACCGCGCGCCAGCTGCTCGAGGGTCGTTTCCCCGAACGTGTCGTCGAGAAGGCCGTCGAACGCATGATCCCGCGTGGCCCACTCGGCCGTCGCCAGATGAAGAACCTCCGCGTCTATGCAGGCACGGAACATCCGCATGTCGCCCAGCAGCCCGTCGTCCTCGACGTGGCCAAGCTGAACGCCAAGAACAAGAAGGTTTCGTAAGATGGCTGAGCTTTCCTCGCTCGCAGAACTCGGAGCTGCCACCGGCAATACCAACACCCAGCCGGCCGCACCCGTCCACGTCCAGAAACTCGATAAGTCGGGCCGCGCCTACGCCACCGGCAAGCGCAAGAACGCCATCGCCCGCGTCTGGGTGAAGCCCGGCTCCGGCAAGATCGTCGTCAACGACAAGGTGTTCGCCGAATATTTCGCGCGTCCGGTGCTGCAGATGATCCTCAACCAGCCGATCATCGCCGCCAACCGCGCCGGCCAGTACGACATCGTTGCCACCGTCATCGGCGGCGGCCTCTCCGGCCAGGCCGGTGCCGTGCGCCACGGCATCTCCAAGGCGCTGACCTATTACGAACCGGCGCTGCGCGCCGTGCTCAAGAAGGGTGGCTTCCTGACCCGCGACAGCCGCGTCGTCGAGCGCAAGAAGTACGGCAAGGCAAAGGCCCGCCGGAGCTTCCAGTTCTCCAAGCGTTAAGCGCTGCGCAATTACACGTTTTCGAAAGGCCGCCTCCGGGCGGCCTTTTCCACAAAAAGGGGCACCAATCACCCCATCGGGCGCGGCTCGCACGCATGGTGGCAGACTTCAGGCCTTGATGAAGTCAATGAACGCCCGCAACGGCGCCGGCACGAGGCGCCGGCCGGGATAGTAGAGGAAGGGCCCGGAGAAGCTCTGCCACCAGGATTCAAGCAGCGGTTCGAGCGCCCCGCTCTCGAAGTGAGGGCGTAGCCAATCCTCGAACAGGCTGATGATGCCGGTGCCGGCGATGGCTGCATCGACTTTGAGGTCAGTCGCCCCGCCCAGGGTCACGAGAAGCGGCCCCGTCGGGTCGACCCGCACCACCTCGCCGTCGCGCTCGAATTCCCACGGCGGCATCGCACGGCTGGCAAAGCGGCCGCGCAGGCAGGCGTGGCCGAGCAGGTCGCTCGGGTGTTGCGGCCGGCCATGACGATCCAGGTAGGCCGGGCTGGCGGCGGTGGCGAAGCGCTGCACGCGCGGTCCGATCGGCACAGCGATCATGTCCTGCTCCAGCCGCTCCTCATAGCGGATGCCGGCGTCGCACCCCGCCGCCAGCACATCGACGAAGCTCTCCTCCGAGATCACCTCCAACCGAATGCCTGGATAGGCGGCGAGAAAAGGCGGAACGATGCTGGGCAGCACCAGCCGCGCCGCGCTGACCGGCACATTGAGGCGCAACGTACCTGCCGGCCTGTCGCGAAAGCCGTTCACTACGTCGAGGGCCGACTCCACCTCGGTCAAGGCAGGACCGAGCCGCGCCAGCAGGCCTTCGCCGGCTTCCGTCAGGACAACGCTGCGGGTCGTCCGGTTGAGCAGCCTGACACCGAGCTGCGTCTCCAGGCGCCGCACCGCCTCGCTCAAGCCGGACGCACTGCCGCCGCTGGCGCGTGCCGCACCGCGAAAGCCTTTGGCGCGCGCTACGGCCACGAAGGCGTTCAGATCCGCGAGATCAATCTGCATTGTTCGTCATTCCGCACAGCCCGTGCGAATTGTACCCAATTATCATGAGATCGGACAGCGTCTATCTCTGCACCATCCCTGAAGGAGAAAGACCATGTCCAGCGGCGACCAGTCCGGCACATTCATCCTCGGCGACCGCAAGGTGAGACGGCTCGGCTACGGCGCCATGCAGCTCGCAGGGCCAGGCGTCTTCGGCCCACCAAAGGACCACGACGCGGCATTGGCCGTACTGCGCGAAGCCGTTGCACAAGGCGTCAACCACATCGACACCAGCGACTTCTATGGCCCGCACGTGACCAACCTGTTGATCCGCGAAGCGCTCGCACCCTATCCCGACGACCTCGTTATTGTCACCAAGATCGGTGCCCGGCGCGGCCAGGGCGGATCGTGGCTGCCGGCCTTCTCGGCAGAAGAGCTGACACAGGCGGTGCACGACAATCTGCGCAATCTTGGGCTCGACGCGCTGGAGGTGGTCAACCTGCGGGTCATGTTCGATGCGCATGGCCCCGCCGAAGGGTCGATCGAGGCGCCGCTTGCGACGCTTGCCGAGCTCCAGCGACAGGGCCTCGTGCGCCACATCGGGCTGAGCAACGTCACCGCTGCACAGATCGCCGAAGGCCGCAGGATTTGCAGGATCGTCTGCGTGCAGAACCAGTACAATCTGGCGCATCGGGGCGACGATGCCTCGATCGACGATCTGGCCCGCGACGGCATTGCCTATGTGCCGTTCTTCCCGCTTGGCGGCTTCAACCCGTTGCAGTCGTCGACCTTGTCCAAGGTCGCCGCACGCCTCGGCGCCACGCCCATGCAGGTCGCGCTCGCCTGGCTGCTTCGCCGCGCGCCCAACATTCTTCTGATTCCCGGCACGTCTTCCGTCGCGCATCTCAGGGAGAACCTCGCCGCTGCCGACCTCGAACTGTCGGACGATGTCATCAAGGAGCTGGATGGTGTGGCAATGGCGGCCTGCGAGTAGATTACCGAAGGCAGTGATGAGCCAATCTCCCCCAAAATGGGTTCCCTTGCGGGGGAGATTGCCGGTAGGACAGCGAAGGCGCGCGACCTAGCAGGCGGGACAGCCGAGACGCTGAAGGATCGTCGCATTTTTCTGCCACTACGCCACATTTTGTTCTTGCTTTGTGCCGGCAGCTATGCTACTAATCTGGGTATGGTGCTAATTGGCTCCAACGACCCGCCCACGGAGGCGGGTTTTCTGTTTCTGGGTTCCTTCGAAAGTTTGGCGCTGCCGGCCTGGGGTCGGCGGGACAGCGCCCTTCTGCCCTGCCGGGCATCGTCACCACAAGAGGGAGATCCAATTCTCGCCGCGCCGGTCTAGTTGATGCTGGCCGTGTTGGCCGGCTCGGCCGGGCGCTTCTCACCGGCATAGGGCACGCGAAAACCGTTCGCCGCCAGCCAACCGATGGCGGCCTTCGGTTCGTCGGTCTGGATGATGGTGGCGCCGCGCTCGACCCAGAAGCCGTAGGTCTCGCGCGGCAGGCTGGCCGCGACCGCCAGCTCGTCGCCGCGGCCGCCGGCGAGGAAGCCGCCCGGCTTGTTGACGATGGCATAGGTGTCGGCCCAGATGTGCCAGTCGCCCCTCACCGCCAGCGCGCGCATGCGCGGGCTGAACAGCGGGCCGCCGGTCTCGGTCAGTGTCTCTGATCCCGTGCGCCAGTTGATCATCTCGACCGCGCGCATCGGGAAGGCCAGGCTCACTTTCTCGGCAAACATGGCGTCGCGAACCGCGTCATCGGCGATAATGGGCATGAACTGGAAGCCGCTGCCGATCGCGTCCATGGCGGCCTTGACACTGGCAATCCGCTCCGCATTCCACAGGTTCTCCTTGACGATCACCTGTTCGACCATGCCGAGGTCGCGCGCAACCGCGACCATGCCGACGAGGCTTTCGGTATCGAGCTTGTTGTCGAGATTGATGAGGATCCTGTCCCTGGTCGTCATCAACATCTCGCGCAACGTCGAGACCGTCTCGCCCGTAACGGCGCCGGTGCCTTCGATCACCAACCGGCAAGTCTTGAGTTCGGCCAATGTGTGCTTGTCGACCTCACCTTTGCAATTCGTCGTGCGGTCGAGCCAACTGTCATGCATGACGACGAACTGTCCGTCCTTCGAGCGCCTGATATCGACCTCGACGATTTCGGCGCCCGTTGCGATCGACGCCTCGACGGCGGCGATCGAATTTTCGGGATAGAGCGTCTTGCCGGATTGCATGCCGCCGGCGCGGTGCGCGGCCACTAGCACATGGTCGCGCCATTGGTTGGCGTGCTCGAAGCGGTCGAGAATCTGCCTGGCGCGCGTTTCGCCTGCCGATGCCTGGCCAAGGGAGAGCGCCAGCGCCGCGGAAAGCAGAAGGCTCAGCCAAATCGTTCGCATGAGACAAGTCGTTCGCACGAGAATCGCTCCGTACCGGGATCGCACCCCGGTTAAGCGATGCCCGTGACAGGCAGGTGAACGAAGCCGGCTTGCAAAATGCCGGAAAATCAGGTCAGCGCCGGCCGAGGCAGTCGTCGGCGGCTACTTTCGGTTGCTTGCCAGGCAATCTCCTGGCGAGCCATGCCGGGTTCGCCTGGCGAGCAAGGATTTGTGACCGGATCGAATGGCCATGATCCTCCGCAGGGGTCGCAATTCTGAGAATTATGTCCAATAAGGTTGCGCGTCGACGCACAGGAGATCGCTTCATGCCGCCAAGGACCATCGATCATGCCTTCACCACCCGCTCCAGGACGGGTGCGTCGTTCGAGCCGACCTATGCCGGCGCCCTGTCGTTCATGCGGCGCAAATATTCGAAGGACGTGAAGGACGCCGATGCGGTGGTGTGGGGCATTCCCTTCGACGCTGCGGTCACCAATCGGCCGGGCGCCCGTTTCGGACCGCAGGCGATCCGCCGCGCCTCGGCCATCCTCGACAACGATCCGCAATATCCGTTTTCGCGCGATCTGTTCGAACAGCTTGCCGTGGTCGATTATGGCGACTGCCTGCTCGACAGCGGCAATCACCAGAAGACGCCTGCCACGATCGAACGCGAAGCGGCGAAGATCCTGAAATCCGGCGCCTTTCTGCTGTCACTCGGTGGCGATCACTTCGTCACCTGGCCGCTGCTGAAGGCGCATGCCGCCATCCATGGCCCGCTGGCTCTGGTGCAGTTCGACGCACACCAGGACACCTGGCCCGACGACGGCAAGCGCATCGATCACGGCTCCTTCGTCGGCCGTGCAGTCAAGGAGGGCATCATCGACCCCGACCGGTCGATCCAGATCGGCATCCGCACCCATGCGCCCGACACGTTCGGTATCAAGATCCTGTATGGCCATGAAGTGGAGGAAATGCGTGCGTCCGACATCGCCTATGCCATCGTCGACCGTACGGGCGGCAAGAAGACCTACGTCACTTTCGACATCGATTGCCTGGACCCGGCTTTTGCGCCCGGCACCGGAACGCCGGTCGCGGGAGGCCCGTCTTCGGCAAAGATCCTGTCGGTGCTGCGCCAGATCAACCAGCTCGATATCGTCGGCGCCGACGTCGTCGAGGTTGCGCCAGCCTATGATCACGCCGATATAACGGCGATTGCCGGGTCGATGGTGGCCATGCACTATCTCGGGCTGTTGGCGGAACGAAAGGCCCGACTCGAAGAAATGAACCAGGGCAATCACGGCGTTGCCGGATTGAATCAGGCAAGCGGCATATAGCTTTGAGATAACAGGAATTTTGGCAAGCAATGAAACCGAAAATCTTCATCGACGGCGAGCACGGCACCACCGGTCTGCAGATAAGGGCGCTGCTTGCCGAGCGTGGCGACCTGGAAATCATCTCCATCCCGACCGAGCGCCGCAAGGAAACGGCAGCGCGCGCCGAGTTCCTCAATGCTGCGGATGTCGCGATCCTCTGTCTGCCGGATGCAGCCGCCAAGGAAAGCGTTTCGCTGATCGCCAATGACACCACCAAAGTGATCGACGCCTCGACGGCACATCGCGTCGCCGATGGGTGGGAATATGGTTTCGCCGAAATGGACAAGGACCAGGCGAAAAAGATCGCTTCGGCGAAGCGCGTCGCCAATCCGGGCTGCTGGCCACAAGGACCGATCGCGACGCTGCGGCCGCTGGTTGCGGCGGGGCTGCTGCCGGCCGATTTTCCGGTCACCGTCAACGGCATTTCCGGCTATTCCGGCGGCGGCCGGCCGATGATCGAGGATTATGTCGGCAAGGGCGAGGATGCGCCGGAATTCCTGCCTTACGGGCTGACGCTGCAGCACAAGCACGTGCCTGAGCTCAGGACCTATGCCAAGCTTTCGCACGATCCGATCATGCAGCCGGCGGTCGGCAATTTCGCGCAAGGCATGATCACGGTGGTGCCGCTGCAACTCGGCGGCCTCGACCATGTGCCGACCGGCGCCGAGCTTCACGCGGCGATCGCCGATCATTTCGCTTCCATCGATGGCGGCGTGGTCGAGGTGGCGCCGTATCTGCATCAGGAACGCATGCCTGACATCGATCCGGAGATCTATAATGGCACCAACCGGATGAAGCTCTACGTCTTCGCCAATGACGATCGAGCGCAGGCGCTGCTGCTTGCGGTCTATGACAATCTCGGCAAGGGCGCCTCGGGCGCTGCCGTGCAGAACATGGATCTGATGCTCGGCCTCTGAATGGATGTGCCGGCATTTCCAAAGCGCTGGAAGGTCGGCGCGCCCGAACTCACCGCCGACACGTTCAGCAGCCGCATCTGGAAGGTTGCGCGCGAGGACGGCTCGCCGGCAATCGTCAAGGATCTAAAGCCTTTCGACGATGTCGAGGACGAGTTGCGTGGCGAGCATTTCCTCGCCTGGCGACGCGGCGAAGGCGTGGTGCGGCTGCTCGGCAGCGACGGCCACCGCATGCTGCTCGAATACGCTGGCGACAGGATGCTGTCACACCATCTTGCCGAACACGGCGACAATGCCGCCACCGCGATCGCGGCGGGGGTGATGGCAAGACTGGTCTCGCCGTCGAAGCACCCTGCCCCGCCGGACCTTCAGCCGTTGCGGACCCGGTTTTCCAGCCTATTCAAAAAAGCGAGGGCCGATCGCGCCGCCGGCGAAAGGAGCCTGTATGTCGAAGCAGCCGAAATCGCGGAACGGCTGCTGTCCAATCCGCACGACGTGCGGCCGCTGCACGGCGACCTGCATCATGACAACATCATGCACGGTCCGCGCGGCTGGCTGGCGATCGACCCGAAGGGCGTTCTCGGCGACCCCGGCTTCGACGCCGCCAACATGTTCTACAACCCACTTGACCGGGACGATCTTTGCCTCGATCCGCGGCGGATCGCGCATATGGCGCATGTCTTTTCCGCAACGCTCGGCCAGTCGCCGCCCGCGATACTGGACCACGCCATCGCCTATGGCTGCCTGTCGGCTGCATGGCATCATGAGGATCGCAATGCGGTCGACGAAAACCGCGAGCTGGCGATTGCCACAGCAATCCGGCGGGTGCGGCTCAGCCTCTGAGAGCAATCTCATGAGGCAGCGGATAAGCGCCCTTGGTGCCGCGCCAATGCGCGGCGGCGAAGCCGAGCAGGAACAGCGCGAATGCCTGATGCGTCAGGGCCATGTGCAGCGGCACATGCATCAATAGTGTGCCGATGCCGATCGATGCCTGCACCACGACAATCAGGAACAGAAGCGTCGCGCGTCGGGCATGCGTCGTGCCCGGCAGGCGCCGGCGTGTCGAGATCATGTGCCAGAGCGCGACCGCGAAGATCGTGTAGGCGCCGACCCGGTGGACGAATTGCACCGTCTTCGGATTTTCGAAGAAATTGCGCCATGCCGGCTCGAGCAGCAGCAGGTCGCCAGGGACCAGCTTGCCGTCCATCAGCGGCCAGGTGTTGTAGCTCAAGCCGGCGTCGAGCCCTGCGACCAGCCCGCCGAGATAGATCTGGACCAGCGCCAGCAGCACCAGGAAGCCGGCCAGACGTTGCGTCGAGCGGTCGGCGGCAGGTTCCGAGTGCGGCGCCAGCCCACGCGCGACCACCATGGTCGCCGTGAAGATCAGCGCCGCCAGCGTCAGATGCGTCGCCAGCCGATATTGGCTGACCGAAACCCGGTCAACCAACCCGGACGCCACCATCCACCAGCCTATCGCGCCCTGCAGGGCGCCGAGAAGGAGGATGCCCGACAATTTCGTGCCGAGGCCCCGCTCGATGCGGCGCGTCGCCCAGAAGAACAGCAGCGGCAGGGCGAAGACCACGCCGACACTACGCGCCAGGATGCGGTGCACCCATTCCCACCAGAAGATCGATTTGAACGCCTCGATGCTCATGCCGTTGTTGAGTTCGGCATATTGCGGAATTTGCTGGTAGCGCAGGAACTCCTCCTGCCACTCGGCATCATTGAGCGGCGGGATGACGCCGTGTATCGGCTGCCATTCGGTGATCGACAGGCCGGAATTGGTGAGCCTTGTAGCGCCGCCGACCAGTACCAGCGCAAACAGCACCAGGAGCACGACATAGAGCCAACCGCGTACCAGCGCGCGGTTGCGAAGGTCGCGATCGCGGGCGGCGAAAGGCGCGGCATCGGATATGGCAGCAGCCATGGATTTGTCCCGGCAGTTGAAGTCGCGGATTGGTGAACCATCGCAACCCGGCTTGCAAGACCGGACAGCGCGGCACGCCGTCGCGCCGTTTCTGGCGGGTTGCGCGTATTGGCTGTTCGGCCTAAGCGATAGCGATCAACGAGATCGCGCCATGCCCATTCGCCTGAAAAAGCTGATCGGAAGCTTCCTGCTGGTAGTGCTGGTCATAGTCTATGCGCTGGTCGCCTCGATCGTGGCGGTCGCCCAATTGTCGCAGTCCGGGCCGCTGGCGCACTTCATCTTCTTCCTGCTCAGCGGGCTTTTGTGGGTGCTGCCGGCGATGGGCATCATCAAATGGCTGATCCTGGAGCCGCGGCCGAAGGGGCGAGGCAACAGTTAGATCGTCACCACCGTCTTGCCGGCATTGGCCAGCGGCGTCGTCACGCCCGACAACATTGTTCGGATGTGGGCGACGCTCTGATAGCGGCCATTGACCGAAATGCGCGGTAGGGCGTGCAGGAAGCCGGCATGCTCGGCGCGGAGTATGCCGTGGCGGGTTGTCACCGCCGAGGCATAGCCGGCATCGCGGACTAGGCCTACTTCGCGGCGGCCGACGGCACTGGCATAACCGTAGGGATAGGCGAAATGGCGCGGCTCCTCGCCGAGTTTGGCCTGCAATATGCGCTTGACGTCGCCGATCTCATGTCGCGCATCGCTCTCGGAAAGCCGCTTCAGATTGCAGTGATTGACGCTATGTGCGCCGATCGTCACCAGCGGGTGCTCGGCCATGGTGCGGATCTCGTCCCAGTTCATCAGCGTGCTCGGGCGCGGACCACCCAACTCGATGCCGTTCGAGCGCGCCAGATCCCGCAACACCGCACGCTGGTCCTGCTCGCGCACCTTCAGCGTCAGATGAGCGTGCAGGCGCGCATTGGCCTGGACCTTTTTTCCCGGACTCGAGCAGTCGATTGTCACCGGGCCATCCGGCGTCGTCAGCGTCAGGCGATCGCGCGCATTGACGATGTCCTCGACCACGTCCCACCACAAATCGGCGGCGCCGTCGATCAGTCCCGGCGCGACGTAGATGGTGATCGGCGCGCCGTGTTTCTCCAGCACCGGCAGCGCCTCGGTCATGTTGTCTCGATAGGCGTCGTCGGCGGTGATCGTCGCAAACTGGCCGTCCTTGTCACCAGCCTTGATGCGCTCGATCGCCTCGTCAAGCGTGACGAAACTGTAGCCGTTCGCCTTCAAGTCGGCGATCACGGTGTCGAGAAACCCAGGCGCGATGTTCAAGTGGCGGTTGACGCCGTTCGGCTTTTCCGGTGTCGCGGTTACCCGATGCAGCATCAGGATAGCGCCGAGACCGCCGATAAACGGCTTGGCCAGCGGAGCGAGACCGGAATAGCGGGCGAGATTGAGCGCCAGTTTGCGGATTGCCTCGCCCCCGTCGATCATTCATTCACCTTTTGCGCCTAAGCTCATCAAGCATGGAATGCGCCTGCGCGGACCCCCAATCGCGACGAATACGCCCTAAGGATTGAGGTATGGTTGACGCCACCGCGTCATTTGACGGCAATCGGCTGGCAAGCAGCGAGGCGTCGCCGTGTGCCTTGCCGGCCGGCAAAGCCGGCCTGTCAACCTCGGTCGCCGATAGTGTGGCGTTGGCGGCGTACGCAGAATTCTGCCGTTCGGCGCTTTTTGCCCCTGCGCAAAGCGCAGGCTGGATCCTGAACTGGGCCGCACATACCGGCGCCGACGTTGTCGTTGCGACGCTGCGCGCCGAGGACAGGCCGGTTTTCTCACTGGCGCTGGAGGTCACTTGTAGTGGAGCGTTCCGCGTCGCCCGGTTCATGGGCGGCCGCCATGCAAACGGCAATTTTGCCGCCGCCGACCCGCAATGGCTGGCGAATGCCGATAGCGCGGCGATCCGCTCGATGCTGGCTGCGATTGCCAAGGCGCGGCGCGACATCGATCTTGTTGCGCTGGAGCGGCTGCTGCCCGATCTCGACGGCGTTGCCAACCCGCTCTCCGCCTTGCCGCATTTTTCGAGCCCCAATCTGTCGCTGGCCGCCGGTCTTGTGGGAGGATTTGACGCACTGCTCACCCGCGTGAGCGGCAAGCGCAGGCGCAAGAAGCATCGCTCGCAGGCGCGCAAGTTCGAGGCCGTTGGCAGCTATCGTCGCATCGAGGCGAGGACTGCGGACGAAGTGCACATGCTGCTCGATGCCTTTTTCGAGATGAAGGAATTCCGCTTCCGCAAGATGGGCATCGCCAATGTTTTCGGTGAGGCGGAGGTGCGCGCTTTTTTCCGCTCGCTGTTTGCCGACGCGCTTCAAGAGGAAGATCCGTCCTTCGTCCTGCATGGGCTGGAAGTCGCCGGCAAACTTCGTGCAGTCACCGGATCGAGCCGCTCGGGCAAGCGGCTGATCTGCGAATTCGGGGCGATCGCCGAGGACGACCTCGCACACACCAGCCCGGGCGACTTCCTGTTCTTCGAGAACATCCAGGAAGCCTGCGAGGCGGGTTTCGAAATCTATGATTTCTCGGTCGGCGACGAACCCTACAAGCGATTGTGGTGCGATGTCGAAACGCAGCATTTCGAGGTGCTGGTTCCGCTGACGCTGAAAGGTCGTGCGCTGGCGCTTGCGCTCAGGCACGGCGCAAGCCTGAAGGCATTCATCAAGCACAGCCCAATGGTCTGGAAGCTGACCAAGCTGCTGCGCCGCAAAGCCGTGGGGCGGACAGCACCGGCCGCAGGCGAAGACGACAGCTGATTTCGATTTTAGAGAAACTGCCTCAGGCGGCCGAGCGCCGTCCCGGCATTGGGCCCGGCGCCACATGGCCGATGGGCGTGACCAGCGTCAGGTCGGGATAGCCACTCTCGATGAGCGCGACCGCGGCCTGCGTCACCTCGTCGTCCGGCTCAAGCATGGAGAGCAAGACCTCGGTCCCCTCGCCCACTAGGCGGCTGATGCCTTGCGCGTCGGCCGGTCCGCATTCGACCACGACCAAATCATAGGCGGTGGTCAGCGACTGCATGATGATCGGCAGCCGGTCGGCGGCGCGCATGGCGCGGACCGGATCGGCTGTGCCGACGGGAATAACGTGGCAGTCCGAATAGAGATCGGGGTGGATCACATCGCTGAACTGCGCTTGCGAGGCGAGCAGATCGGTGATGCCCGGAAACAGCCCGCTGTCCAGCATCGGCCGCGAGGCGGCACCCGAAGCGGTGAGATCAAGCAGCAGCACGCGTAGCCCGGCGTCGGAGACTGCGCGCGCCACCAACACCGCCGAGGCGGCCGCCTCGTCGCCTTCTGGCGACACGAATATGGCGCGGGCGGCACCGGTGGCGATCAGTTTTTCCGCGGCCTTGTCGATGTCGACCTCGCCGAGGATAGAACGTGCCGGTTCAATGTCTCCAGCGGCCATTTCAGAGTACTCCGGTTCGATTTTCTCGGCAGCCGCTTCCGCCACCGCGACGGGTTCCGGCTCCACTTTGCTTTCAATGATATTGTCGTCGTCGGCCTCATCGATCTCGACGACTGCCGGTTCGGACCGGCCAACCGACGGGTCGGGGTCGGCCATCACGCGTTCGGCCTGGACAGCCGGCATCGCAACCTGCTCGATGCGCTCGAAATGGGCACCGGCGGCCGGACGCATGGCGCGGCCGGAAAACAGTTCCTGCAGAAGCGTGACGATCGCCATGATGAGCAACGAGCCGACAAAGGCCGCACTGACAATCGGACCAATCTTGGGGAAATAAGGTTCGGCCGGCACCTGGGCCTCCGAAAATACGCGAGCGTCGACGGGCAGATAGTTGCGATCCTTGCGTGCGGCCGCCTGGAGATAGCTGGATGAATAGAGATCGAGCTGCTGACGCTTGGTCGCGGCATCACGCTGCAGCGCATCGAGTTCCACCTGCTCTTCGCCGGCGCGGGCGGACGCCGCCTTCAGCGTGTTGACGTCTGCCACGAGTTGGGCCTCTCGCGCCTTCGCCGTCTCGGCCTGCGCCATCAGACCTTTCATGATCTTTTCCGCTTCGTTGCGGATCTGGCGGTCGAGATCCGCGAGCTGCGACTTCAGCGCGCGGATGCGCGGATGGTTGTCGAGCAAGGTGG
The DNA here is from genome assembly GCF_040322355.1 of Mesorhizobium sp. M0145. Lineage (NCBI taxonomy): Bacteria > Pseudomonadati > Pseudomonadota > Alphaproteobacteria > Hyphomicrobiales > Phyllobacteriaceae > Mesorhizobium > Mesorhizobium sp. M0145. The sequence goes on along the minus strand of NZ_JAMYTK010000015.1, from coordinate 111,622 downwards.
TAGAAAGGTCGGCGATGTTGTTCTTGAGTTCGACTTGCCGCTCGCGCAGGCGCTGGATCAGTTCGGAAGACAACACCTCCGGAACGGCATCCAGCGAGCCGCCATTGCGCAACGCCCTGCGCACGCTGTCAGCGGTCGCTTCCGCCGAAGCGCGATTGGCGCGCACGCGTGACAGTTCGCTCGACAATTCGGACAGCTGCTGGGTGGCAAGCACCGAATTGTTGCCGCCCATCAAAAGATCGGACTGCGCACGGAATGCGGCAACCTTGGCTTCCGCCTCCTTCACCCGATTCTGCAGATCCGCGATTTCCGGCGCCAGAAAGTCGGTGGCGGCGGAATTCGATTCGAGCTTGGCATTGCCCTTGGAGCCGATATAGGCGTTTGCAATGGCGTTTGGGATCGCGGCGGCAAGCTTAGGATCCTCTGACGAGAACTCGATTGCGATCGCGCGGGTTTTTTCAACGCCATAGACGTTGAGCTTCTCATGCATTGCGTCCAGCACGCGCTCTTCCAGCGGAATCTCGAACGGATCGCTTTTCAAGCCAACAAGGACAAGGGCGCGGCTCAGCGCCGACATCTTCAGCGCCTCGTCGAATTCGGGCAATTTCGCCAGGTTGAGCTTCGCCGCCACCTGCTTGAGGATGTCGGGGGACGAGATGATCTGGACCTCGGTGGCCACAGCCTCTTCGTCGGGAATCGACCGCTCGTTGCCGTTGGCCCCGGCTGGCCGCGTGAACTCCGATTCTCGAGGCCCGATCTCCAGCTTGGCTGCCGCCTTATATTCGGGCGTTGCAAGCCAGGCGAGCGCAAAGGCCAGGCCGGTTACAACCAGTGCGACGACAAGGATGCGCAACCAGTTTCGCGCCAGGCTGGCGAAAAGCTGCCTGAGATCGACGTCGACATCTGCGGCCGCGGATTGAACGGACATGCATCCCTGCTCCGGTACTGAGTCAGCATGCACCGTAAACAACTATGGTAACTCAGCCGTTAATATCGCGGTAAGAACCTGTTAGGCTCTACTAACAAGCCGCAAACAAGAGGCTGAAAACCATCTGCATTTGTCGATCCGGCCCGCATCGGCCGCGCGCCTTTACCGGCCATTAACCCTAACAGGATGATAACCGAGCTCGATCGTTAAGGTTTGCCGCAGAGTCGCCGGCTATTCAAAGGTACGTGTCCGCTCATGAAAAGCACTGCTCCCCTTTTCCGCGCGCTGCTTGCCGTATCGATGCTTTCGGGCTGCTCCAGCTACCGGCCGACGCCGGCCGCATTCCATGAAGTTCTCGACCAGCCCTATCGCCTCGGCGCCGGCGACCGCGTCCGCGTAACCGTGTTCGAGCAGGAAGGACTGACCAATACCTACAGCGTCGACCAGTCCGGCTATCTCTCGCTGCCGCTCGTCGGCAACGTGCCGGCGCGCGGCCACACCGCCCAACAGCTTGAAAGCGAGATCGCCGAGAAACTGCGCCAGGGTTATTTGCGGGATCCCGATGTTTCGGTCGAAATCGATCGCTACCGGCCGATCTTCGTCATGGGTGAAGTGGGTGCGGCGGGGCAGTATTCCTACGTTCCAGGCCTGACCGTGCAGAAAGCCGTCGCCATCGCCGGCGGGTTCACGCCACGCGCCAACCAGGAAAGCGTCGACATTACCCGCGACATCAACGGCAAGGTGATAACCGGACGCGTGGTGACCTCCGACCCGCTACTGCCCGGCGATACAGTCTATGTTCGCGAACGCCTGTTTTGATGTGCTGACAAAGTGGCGGACACACTCAGGATCGTCCACTGCTTTCGCTCACCGGTCGGAGGCATCTTCCGGCATGTGCGCGACCTGACCGAGGCTCAGGTCGCCGCCGGCCATGCCGTCGGCATCGTCTGCGATTCGACGACGGGCGGCGATTTCGAGGAACGGCTGTTCGAACAGATGAAAGGCAGCCTGGCGCTCGGCATTCACCGCACCCCGATGCAGCGGCATGTCGGGCCAGGCGATCTCGCCTCGGCCCGGCGCACCTATAGGATCATAAAAGAATTGCGGCCGGACGTGCTGCACGGGCATGGCGCCAAAGGTGGCGCCTATGCCCGTCTGTTCGGCTCATTGTTGCGGGTATCCAGGTCTCGCGTAGCCCGCCTTTATTCGCCGCATGGCGGCTCGCTTCACTATGACGAGACCACCGCCATGGGGAAGCTGTTCTTCGCGCTCGAGCGCTTCATGGCTCGCTTCACCGATTGCCTGCTGTTTGTTTCCGATTATGAGCGGCGGACTTATCGCAGGAAGGTCGGCGAGCCGCCCATTCCGAACGCTCTCGTCCACAACGGCCTGCGCGCCGCCGAGTTCGAGCCGGTGCGGACCGAGCACAATGCGGTTGACCTCCTCTATATCGGCATGATGCGAGACCTCAAAGGCCCGGACATCTTCATCGATGCGCTGGGGCTAGCCGCGACACGGCTCGGCCGCCCATTGAAAGCGCTGATGGTCGGCGACGGCGACGACCTGCCGCGCTATCGCGCCCAGGTGAATCAGCTCGGCCTCGAGGTCAGCTTCCTGGCGCCGATGCCGGCCAGGCTCGCCTTCACGCTGGCCGAACTGGTCGTCGTTCCCTCGCGCGCGGAAGCCATGCCCTATATAGTTCTGGAAGCGCTCGCCGCCGGCAAGCCGATCATCGCGACGGCGGTCGGCGGCATACCGGAAATCTTCGACACCGGCTCGCCTGCCCTGATCCGGCCCGACCCGCGCGAACTTGGCGACAAGATAAGCGCCGCATTGGCCGATCTCGACACCTACAAAGGCCTGATGCCCGGCCTCGCCGACCTCAAGGCACGCTTCGGCGCCGATGTAATGGCCGCCGAAATCGAAAAGGCTTATTTCGCCGCGCTCAAAAAATAGAGCAACGGGTTTCCACCGGGCTGCTCCTGGTGAAAGCGTCTCCAAAGCCATCTGTTGTTTCAAGGGTTTCTTAGCTCTCTTTTGCTATTCACCTGAGGGAAACCTGCGGACGCCCCATGAACGAAATCGACCCAGCGCGCCGTTTTTCGCTAGACGCGGTGCGCAAATTCGACGCCCCTGCCGAGAACAATACGGCCGGCGGCGGCATGACCGATGTTGCCCGCCAGGTCGCCTCGCAATACCGGCGCGATACGATGTCGCCGATCATGGTGAGCGGCGTCCTGCGCATGGTGGAATTCGCGCTGCTGTTGGTGTCAGGTCTTGCCGTCTATTTCTATTATGTCGGCTTTTTCAACTATCTTGCCTGGCAGTACTCACTGACGATCGCCGCCACCTCGTTCCTCGCGGTCGTTCTGTTCGACGTCACCGACTGCTACCAGATCGTCACACTGATGCGGCCGATCGCCAATTTCGGCCGTCTCCTGCTGGTCTGGGCCGGAACCTTCGCCTTGATGGCGCTCACCGCCTTCACCATGAAAATGTCGGAAGACTATTCGCGCCTGCTCTTCGGCACGTGGTTCGTCGTCGGTTTCGTGTTGATCCTGGGTCTCCGCCTGGTGATGTCGAAGCTGATCCGGCGCTGGGCGCGCGACGGGCGGATGGAGCGCCGCGCCGTCATCGTCGGTGGCGGCAAGGCGGCGGAGGTACTGATCCGCTCGGTCGAAAGGCAGCCCTACAACGACATCCGCATCTGCGGCATCTTCGACGACCGCGGCGACAAGCGGTCGCCGCCGGTTGTCGCCGGTTATCCCAAGCTCGGTACAATTTCCGAACTCATCGAATTTGCCCGCATCGCGCGCATCGACATGCTGATCGTATCGCTGCCGCTGACCGCCGAATCGCGCGTGCTGCAGTTATTGAAGAAGCTGTGGGTGCTGCCGGTCGACATCCGGCTATCGGCGCATTCGAACGCGCTGCAGTTCAGGCCGCGCGCCTATTCCTACATCGGCTCGGTGCCGATGCTCGATATCTTCGACAAGCCGATCAACGACTGGGATTCGGTCGCCAAGCGCGCCTTCGACATTGTCTTTTCGATCATCGGCATCATCGTGTTCTCGCCGGTGATGCTGGCGACCGCAATCGCGATCAAACTCGACAGCAAGGGGCCGGTGCTGTTCCATCAGAAGCGGCACGGCTTCAACAACGAGATTATCGACGTCTACAAGTTCCGTTCGATGTATACCGACAAGGCGGACCCGACGGCGAAGCAGACCGTGACCAAGAACGATCCGCGCGTCACCCGCGTCGGCCGCTTCATCCGCAAGACCTCGATCGACGAACTGCCGCAGTTCTTCAATTCGCTGTTCGGTTCGCTGTCGCTGGTCGGGCCGCGCCCGCACGCCATTGCCGCGCAGTCGCACAACCTCCTCTACAATGAAGTGGTCGACGGCTATTTCGCCCGCCACAAGGTCAAACCCGGTGTGACCGGCTGGGCGCAGATCAATGGCTGGCGCGGCGAGATGGACACCAACGAGAAGATTCGCATGCGGACGGAATACGACCTCTATTACATCGAGAACTGGTCGCTCTTGTTCGACCTCAGAATCCTGTTCCTGACGCCGATCCGCCTGCTCAATACGGAAAACGCGTATTGATCGCGACGGCCTATGAATTGCCGGCTGCGGCGGTCAACGCCAAGCTGATTGCACTGATTGCGTCGGGGGCGGTTTTCCTCGGCGTTTTCCTGTCCGGTTTCGTCATTGCCGAGCCCGCGCCGTACGATCTCTACATGATCGGGCTGATCGTGGTGTGGCCCTTGTTCGGCATGCGTATACAGCGCGCGGCGGTGCCACTTCTGGTGCTGCTGGTTATCATGAACATCGGCGGTATGATCTCGATGACGCAGATGTCGGACCTCGCCGGCACGCCGCTCTATCTCGCCGTCTCGCTGTTCCTGGCCTTAACCGCGGTTTTTTTCGCTTCGGTAACGGCCGTCCGGCCCAGTCTCTACCGGGTGATCTTCGTCGCCTATGTGGTGTCGGCAGTGCTGACTTCGCTGGTCGGCATAGCCGGCTATTTCCATGCCTTTCCAGGAGCGGAGATCTTCACCAAATACGACCGTGCCGCCGGCGCCTTCCAGGACCCGAACGTGTTCGGTCCGTTCCTGGTGCTGCCCGGCATCTACCTGCTCTACCTGCTGCTTACCGGCTCGGTTGCACGCATGCCGCTATTGGCGATGCCGTTGCTGATAATCACCGCCGGCATCTTTTTTTCCTTTTCGCGCGGCGCCTGGGGCATGTTCGCCGTTTCGGCGATCCTGCTGACCGGTGCCTTGTTCCTGCAGAGCGCCAGCGGCAAGTTCAAGCTGCGCGTCGTCGTCATGACCATCGCCGCCGTCGGACTGCTGGTCATCGCAATGATCGTCATCCTGCAACTGCCAGGCGTCGCCGAGATGTTCTCGAACCGCGCACAGCTCGAACAAAGCTACGACACCGCCCGGCTCGGCCGCTTCGCCCGCTATACGATCGGCTTTCAGATGGCACTGGAGCATCCGTTCGGCATCGGCCCGCTCGTCTTCGGCAAGATGTTCGGCGAGGACACGCACGACATCTGGCTGAAGATGCTGATGGATTACGGCTGGCTCGGCTTCGTGTCGTTCCTGACGCTGACGTGCTGGACGATCGCCGCCGGCTTCCGCATTCTGCTGCGCGACCGGCCGTGGCAGCCTTATCTTCTATGCGCCTACGTCGCCTTCATCGGCAATATCGGGCTCGGCACCTTCATCGACATCGACCACTGGCGCCATGTCTACCTGCTGCTTGGCTTGATCTGGGGTGCCATCGCGCTCGAATACCGCCACCAGTGGCAACTGCGGGCGGCGCAGCGACCGGCAATCCCCGTCGCGGTTGCTTCAGGCAGGACAGCAACCGAATTCGGTTGACCGGACCCGGTCTATCACGATACATCGCGACCGGTCCGGAGTGTAGCGCAGCCCGGTAGCGCACTTGACTGGGGGTCAAGGGGTCGTCGGTTCGAATCCGGCCACTCCGACCATTAAAATCCAAAGGCTTAGCCAGTTTTCCCCCAAAACTGGCTGTACAGACAATAGCCGCACTGCAGCCAGCGCAACATACGCAGGCGTGATCTCATCGAGGGAACCGATCACGCATCACTCGTGCGCGAGGCACGGAGGCTGGCGTCTAGCCAGAAGCCCACCGAGAAACCGCGCGGTAACGGCTAGGTAAGCTTTGCTGCGTACGCCAACCTTTATCGTGAGCCCGTATTCCAGCTTCAACAAGAAAAGGTCCCGCCGCACATGCCAGAACGGCGGGACTCGATCAGGCGCCTTGCATCAGGCAGGGGTGACTCGGGGGTTGGGCATGCCCGGTGCGCGCGGATCGTAGTGAACCCTAGGCGCATCAGCTGCAATGCGTCCACCAACCGTCGGTTGGAAAGAACTAATTCAATCCCGACGGCTGGCCTGGCCTGAACAGGCGCGCGCTCAAGGCTCAGTTTCTTCCCGGGGAGGAGCTTTTTGGTCAGGACAATCAGGATAGGGCAATTCTTCACACGGAGAGGGCCTGTCGCCAACGCTGCCATAATGTTCCGCGAGTTTTGCGAAACCGTAGGCGAAGGCGAAAAGAAGCGCGAGGACAACCGCTATTCGGACGGCCATACCGTATTGTAGCAGGATCCTCCCATTGGAGCGCGCGGCGTTTTGGTACGTTTGAATGTTGAGTTCGAAAAAGGTTGGCTGTAGTTGAATTGCCGTCGTCCGCAGTTGTAAGGGCGAGCGGACGCTTCGAAGATGCCACGCGCTTTCGCCCTGTCCGGGAGAGATGCAATGTCGCTTCAAGGGGTTGCCTGTCCTGCCGATCTGACCATGTTGACCAAGGCACTCGATGCCCGATGCCGTGAACTAGGCCTCGCTGATGGAGATCCAGGCAGAGAACTGCTCGGCCGCAGGGTGATGGATTTATTTGAAAGTGGTCAGCTCAGCGCCGAAGATTTGAGACTGGCTCTGAGCGGCGAGATCTTTAACGCCAAAAATCGTCCGGCCGGAGCCAGTGGGCTTTGATACGGCAAGCGGCTATCCGCGCAACCATTTGAATTACTGGCCCAGCGTCGGCTTCCGTGTGCGCAGGAGCGCGTGTGAACAAATGTGATTTTGCGGTCGGTGCCAGACGGGCTAACTTTACCCATCGAACGAAAGAGGAGAATGATCATGAAGACATTCCTCGCAATAGCCGCGGCACTGACCATGTCCATATCAGCTGCCTCTGCGGATTGCCCCGCGCATTCCAAGGTCCAGGCATCGGTCGACACGCAGACGAAGACAGCAAGCGTCGAGAAGGCCGATATGTCGACTGTCACGGACGCTCAGACGATCAAAAAAGAAGAGCCACAGAAGACCGAGTAGCGGTAACGCTCAGCGGATCCCACGACCCGGATAAATGGCTACTGGCACACATCCACCCACTCGGCGTCGACGAGTTCGGCCAGGCGTTGCGGGCTGAGCCGTACGGCGGCATTCGTCGCGCCTGCCGCCGGGACGACCTCGTCAAAGGCGCGCAGCGAGATGTCGCAGTAGACCGGGAGCGGCGCCGGTAGGCCGAACGGGCACACCCCACCGACGGGATGATCGGTCGCGGCGAGCACCTGCTCGGCGTCCAGCATTCGCGCCTTGCCACCAAACCGGTCCTTGAATTTGCGATTGTCCAGCCTAGAGATCCCGCTGGCCACGATCAGCATCGTCTGGTCGCCGGCGCGCAAGCAGATCGTCTTGGCAATCTGCGCCGGCGCTACGCCATGCGCTTCGGCGGCCAAAGGCACCGTCGCCGAGCTTGCCTCCGTGACGATGACATCAATGTCGGGCGCGTGTGCGGCGAAAAAGGCGCGAACGGATTCGAGGCTCATCTCCGGCAATTTCCGTCTGGCGTCGCCGTGGCGGCCGGCAAGTCCACTACGTGGCCGTAAAAAACGAAGCCCGCCAGGGCGACCCATGGCGAGCTCGTGGAATAAAAGCATGACACGTCGCTACGACACGGATCGCCTTTTGGCAGGCAACACGGCTTCGTCAAACAGAGCGCTTTCCGGAAGTTGAAGCGCGGAGGCAATACGCCGACGTTTCGAGGGATCGGCATCCTTGCCGCTTTCAATGTCGGCAATCTCATAGGCTGCCAGCCCGCACGCCAGGGACAGCTCTTCGATGCTGTATCCACGGGCTTCCCGGGCGGTTCGGACGGCACTGCGTTCAGGCGTAACCGCGCTCGCCGCCAGTTCGGAGTAAGGTTCGCGTTTTGCTATTTGGGGCATTGGCAACTCCGTGGGATGAAAGAGTTAGATCAAATCATGTTGTTGCCTGAGACGATCGGGAGAATGCCCGCTCGCCGGTGATTTGCCAAGCATCAAAGATAGCGTCACGGCATCGTGAACCGACGCCGGAATGAATGGCGGATGCCGGCGCGCCGACATCTGGCCGGTTCGTCAGCAGACACAGTTCGGAAACAAAATTCTACAGGCCGGAAAAACTGCCGAAAAACTCCAAGGCGATAGTCCCAACCGCAGCGCTCGAGTCACCGACCTGAATCAGTGACGCTCAAATTCCGCCTGCGCAAAAAGGAAACGATGTCATGAAGAAGCCTCTTCTCTCCGCCCTTGGACTTGCAATCGCACTTGCCCTCTCGATGCCGATCATCGGCGCAAGCAGCGCGAATGCAACGACGATGCACACCACCGTCAAGAAGCATCACCGCCATCACTACCATCACCGCGTCCACCACTACCGCCACCATCACAAGAAGGTTGTCGCGAAGAAGTACTGAAAACACCCTCGGGCGAACAACCCGCAATCAGGCGTTCTGGTGCTTGATCAAGGGCGGCGCGCTTGCCGGGCTTTCCGTGTCGGCGAAAAATGGCGGCGGTCCGCTGACCACCGCCATTTGCTTATCTCAACGTGCCGATCTTGAACGCGCTCGCGGTGCTTGTTGCTGCCGGCCGCCGAGGAACAGACTGGCGACGAGCCCGACCAGAACCAGCCCGACAGCGGCCGCCGTCGCCGGGTGATCTCGGGCGGTCTTCTCGATCGCCCGGCCTTGCCTTCTGATTGCCGGCAAGGCGTCGCCGAGGCGCTCAGTGATATCCGAATAATAATCCGACGCGGTATCGCGCCCGTCTTCGTAAAAGGCGCCGCCCCGCTTTAACACGGCTTTCTTCAAGGTGGCCAGTTCCCTGGTCAGGGCCGCGACCTGTTTGTCCAGATCGGTGTCGGAGATGCTCGAAAGCGATGCCATGACGTGCTTCCTTCATCTGTAGAAGGAAGCCTAACGCATGACCCTGAAGACCGTTCCGGTCAGCCCGGCGGGCTCTAGCGAACCTGATCGAGCAGGCGCTTGCATTCCAGCAGGTCGAACAGCGCCTCCTGCAGCAATGCGCGATTGTCACGGGAAAGTTTTGACGTGTCCGGCGGAACCGGACCTTCCTCGTCGGTCTTGCCTATACCGAAAAAACGACGGCTGGGTTTCACCCTCGGCTGGCCAACCAGCATTTCGTCGTCCGTGCCGCGCGGCTGCGCCGCTTGCGTCAGCGGTACCGTGTCGGCCTGCCGGCGCTGCGAGATCGCCTCGACCGCCGCCATGTCGCCACTGCCGACGGCGATCAGAAACTGGTTGCCGTTCTCGCGCAACAGCTTCTGCACGCCCTTGATCGTATAGCCCTGGTCGTAGAGCATATGACGAATACCCTTGATCAGTTCGACGTCCTGCGGACGGTAGTAGCGGCGGCCGCCGCCGCGCTTCATCGGCTTGATCTGGTTGAAACGCGTCTCCCAGAAGCGCAGCACGTGCTGCGGCAAATCCAGATCCTCCGCGACCTCGCTGATGGTGCGGAAAGCATCAGGGCTCTTGTCCATGGGCGAATCCTCACGCTAGAGCATGATCGCGAAAGGCGGGAACCGGGTTCGGGCGACATCACGCTTAACAAGGAGAGCAGCTTTCCGTCCCGCCGGAACGGATCACACCCAAATACCGATCCGGCGTACCGAATCGCATCTTATTTCAGCGGTTTATGAAACAATATTCAAGCCCGGCGCAAAAGCAGGGTTCGCTTTTCAACCGAAGCCTGGAGCATGATTCTTGGCAAAGGGGGATTGGGCGGCTACTTGCTGCCCTTGGCTTTGCTGTTTTGATGGGAGCGCAGGATACGATTCTTCAGCACGTTCGACGACTTGAAGGTCATCACCCGGCGCGGCAGGATCGGCACTTCCTCACCGGTCTTGGGATTGCGCCCGATGCGCTCGTTTTTGGAGCGCACGTGGAAGGTCGCGAAGGACGACAGCTTCACCGTCTCGCCGCGAACGATCGCCTCGCAGATCTCATTCAGCACCGCCTCGACAAGCTCGGCCGATTCAGTACGCGACAGCCCAACCTTGCGGTAAACGGCTTCGGCGAGGTCGGCGCGCGTAAGTGTCTTTCCCCCCATACGAACCGTCCCATCAGCTCAAAAACATAAATCGATACAAGCAACGGCAGAACCTAAGTAATTGATCCGTCAAGGTCAAGGGACCCGAACCCGATAGTTCGGCACTTACCAGCGGAGCAGGACGGCACCCCAGGTGAAGCCGCCGCCCATCGCCTCGAGCAGTACCAGGTCACCCTTTTTGATGCGACCGTCGGCGACGGCTGCGGACAGTGCCAGCGGCACGGAAGCCGCCGAGGTATTACCGTGCAAATCGACGGTCACCACCACCTTCCGCTCCTCTATCCCGAGCTTTTTGGCCGAAGCGTCAATAATTCGTTTATTGGCTTGATGCGGCACGAACCAGTCGAGATCGGCGGCGCCGATGCCGGCCTGTGCGAACGTCGCCTCGATGACGTCGGTGATCATGCCGACCGCATGCTTGAACACTTCGCGGCCTTCCATCCTGAGGTGCCCGACCGTTCCGGTGGTCGACGGCCCACCGTCGACAAAAAGCTTGTCCTTATGGATGCCGTCGGAGCGCAGGCTGGCCGCCAGAACGCCTCGGTCGGCGATGCCGCCTGCCCCCGTGCCTGCTTCCAGCACCATCGCGCCGGCGCCGTCGCCGAACAAAACGCAGGTCGAGCGGTCGTTCCAGTCGAGAATACGCGAAAATGTTTCCGAGCCGATCACCAATACCCGTCTGGCCAAGCCGCCGCGGATATAGAGGTCGGCGGTCGTCACTGCATAGACGAAGCCGGAGCAGACCGCCTGCAGGTCGAAGGCAAAACCGTGGTGCATGCCGAGCCGATTCTGGATCTCGACCGCGGTCGCGGGAAAGGTGTTGTTGGGCGTCGAGGTCGCCAGCACGATCAGGTCGATGTCGTCAGCCGTCAGGCCGGCGCTGTCGAGGGCTGCGCGCGCTGCCGCCTCGCCCAGCGAGGCCGTCGTCTCGTCGTCGGCCGCAATGTGGCGCTGGCGAATGCCGGTGCGCTGGACGATCCACTCGTCCGACGTCTCGACCATGCCTTCGAAATCGGCATTCTTCATAATGCGGCGGGGCAGCGCGGCGCCCGTGCCGCGCACGACTGATCTGATCAATGCTCTTTCCTATTCCTTTGCGTCGATGACGACGTCGGATTTCCGGATTGTCTGGGCATTCGGATTGCGGGCATGGAACAGGTCGAGATCGGCTTCGATGCGGTCAAGCAGATTGTTGCGCACCATGTCGTAGCCAAGCTCGATCGCCGCCGCGAAGCCATCCGAATCAGCCCCGCCATGGCTTTTCACCACGATGCCGTTCAATCCGAGGAAGACGCCGCCATTGGAGCGGCCGACATCCATCTTCTCGCGCAGGCGATCGAAGGCGGTCTTGGCGAAGATATAGCCGATCCTGGCCATCAGCGTCCGGTTCATCGCCGCGCGCAGATAGCCGGCGATCTGCCTGACGGTGCCTTCCGCCGTCTTCAGCGCGATGTTGCCGGCAAATCCTTCGGTAACGACGACGTCGACACTGCCCTTGCCGATGTCGTCACCCTCGACAAAGCCGTGGTAGTTCATCGAGGCCATGTTGGCCTCGCGCAACATACGACCCGCCTCCTTGACCTCTTCCTGGCCCTTGATCTCCTCGACGCCGACATTGAGCAGGCCGACGCTCGGCCGTTCGATGCCGAAAACCGAGCGCGCCATGCCGGTGCCCAGAATGGCAAAATCAACCAGTTGATGCGCATCCGCGCCAATGGTGGCGCCGACGTCCAGCACCACGCTCTCGCCGCGCAATGTCGGCCAGAGCGCCGCGATTGCCGGGCGATCGATGGTCGCCATGGTGCGAAGGCAGAATCTGGACATTGCCATCAGCGCGCCGGTATTGCCGGCCGAGATGCAGGCGTCGGCAGTGCCTGCCTTGACCGCCTCGACGGCCTTCCACATCGATGACTTCCAGCGGCCATGGCGCAGCGCCTGGCTCGGCTTGTCGTCCATCCGCACTGCGATCTCGCAGTGGATGAACTCGCTCACTTCCGCCAGCTTGGGGAATTTGGCGAGTTCGGGCCGTACCACTTCTTCGCGCCCATAAATGACGAAGCGTATATCCGGACGGCGGGTGGCGACAGTCATGAGCGCCGGGATGACCACGCTTGGCCCGTGATCGCCGCCCATGGCATCGATGGAAATCCTGATCACGCGGTGTTCATCTCACGGTTGCTTGGCCAGCGGGCTTGCCAAGGTGCGGGGCTCGCGAAGGTTCGGCGAAAATAACGGTTTTGGGCTGCCGCACAACCAACTTTTCTCAAATTGGGTCAGCTATCAGGATTTTCCCAACACTGATCTGAGCTTTTGCTGGAATTCATTCTCCACAGGCTCGGCATCGCCGGCGGCCTGCAGCGATACACCCGGCTTGCGCGGATATGGATCGATCGCCAAGCCAAAGAACTGCTCGGCAAGCGCCCCGACGTCGATCGCATCGCCGGAAAAGGTTTCCGGGCTGTCCGGGCCTTCGGCGTCGAGCAGGATCTCACCGCCGCCGTCGAAACCTTGCCGCCCGAGCTTGGATTGCTCCGGCAGGAACAGCGCTTCGACCGGCTCATCGATATGCGCCTCGACCGGGTCGAGGGTGACGATGCAGGCCTGCGTTATATCGGCCTCGACATGACCGCTGACTTTCACGCCGTTGCGCTTCCAGGGCTCGACCAGGAGTTCGGCGCGATAGTTCTCGACCGAAAGCAGCTCGTGCTCGACGGCCAGCAGGGCGCGCTGCCCAGCGTCGGCATCGATGACCACCGGCAGCCCCTTTTGCGGCAGCCGGGCGACATTTGCCAGGAATGACACTGGGCTGTGGGTATCAGGGTGTTTCATCTTCGCCTCCACTTCGCCACCTTCATCGGCCAGCCGTCGCTCAAGCGTTGGCCACGGGAAATGCCACCGTTCCGGAAACGATCGATTCGGTCGGCTGTTCCGCGAGTTGCCTTGATGCATCGGCGGCATAGAGTGCCAGTTGCGACGCTTGCGGCCAGGCGCCGGCATCCGGCCTGACATTGCGGGCAAGGGCGGCGGCGAGTGCATCATGGTCATTTCGTTGCAGCGCATCATCATAGGCGGCGGTACGGCCATAGAACATCTTCGCCAGTTTCCGCATTCGCTTCGGCACACCGACGTCGCCAATGCCCAATTCACGCAACGAATGTTCGACATCCATGAAGAACTCGTCGATCAGCACCTGCGCAACCTCTGCCGCAGCACCGCCCTCGCCGCGCAACCGGTGCTGGAACAGGAACATGTGCAACGACAGCATCTCGAAGCGGCCGAGCGGCGTGTCCGGGACGTTCCAGGCGGAATAAAACACCGTTTGCCGCGCCGCCGCCACGATTTGTGCGTAAAGCGCCTCGGTGATGGCGCGGTTGGCATGTCGTTCGCGGCCAAAGAGGCGCTGGAACATTTGAGGGTGGTCTCCCGGGACCGTTTGTTGAAGTGGCCTTGTTGCATCGGCAAGCAAGCTGGTTTACCGGTTTTGCGGCCCAGCGCAAGTTGCGGCCAGCTTATGGAGTTGTAGTTGCGCGCGCTGAAATTCAAGTCGACTTTCCTGCCCAGGCCCGGCGGTGCGGTTTCGCTGCTGGTGATCGCTGCGGCGCTTTCCGCCTGCAATTCGTCCAAGATGATCGGCGATCTCAATCCGAGCGAGACGCTGACGCAAGGCTACGTCATCGACCAGCAGGCGATCGACCTGGTGCCGGTCGGCTCAAGCCGCGAACAGGTGCTGCTGGCGCTCGGCACTCCCTCGACGAAGGCGACCTTCGATAACGAGGCCTTTTATTACATTTCTCAGACGCGCAAGCGCTATGTCGCCTTCGACAAGCCGCGGCTGGTCGACCAACATGTGCTGGCGGTCTATTTTGGCGATGACGGGCGCGTCACCCAGATCGCCAATTACGGCTTGAAGGACGGCAAGGTGTTCGACTTCATCTCGCGCACCACGCCGACCGCCGGCAAGGACCAGAACTTCCTCAGCCAGATCATCAGTGGCGCCAGCAAGCTGGCGCCTGGTGTTCCCGGCGCCAGCGGCGGCAGCACGCTCGGCGGCACCTGATCCACCCGAGGGTGTCGGCTTCCTTCCGTTCCTTTCGCTTCCCTGTAAGCGGCATATCTCAGGCAATGAAAAACCCGCGGGAGCGATCCCGCGGGTTTTTGTCTTAAGGCCATAGCGACCGAGCTTAGCCGTGCGCGAGAACGGCCAGCAACAGCAGCGCGACGATGTTGGTGATCTTGATCGCCGGGTTGACCGCTGGGCCGGCAGTATCCTTGTAGGGATCGCCGACCGTGTCGCCGGTCACCGAAGCCTTGTGCGCTTCGGAGCCCTTGAGGTGCTTGAGGCCGTCCTTGTCGACGAAACCGTCTTCGAACGACTTCTTGGCGTTGTCCCAGGCGCCGCCGCCGGAGGTCATCGAGATGGCAACGAACAGGCCGTTGACGATGACGCCGAGCAGCGAGGCGCCGAGCGCGGCAAAGGCGGATGCCTTCGAACCGGAGATCAGGAGGACGCCGAAATAAACCACCAGCGGCGCCAGCACCGGCAGCAATGATGGAACGATCATCTCCCGGATCGCTGCCTTGGTCAGAAGGTCGACGGCGCGCGCATAGTTCGGCTTCGAGGTGCCGGCCATGATGCCCGGATCCTCGCGGAACTGCTTGCGCACCTCCTGGACGATAGCACCCGCGGCGCGGCCCACGGCGGTCATGGCGATGCCGCCGAACAGATACGGGATCAGGCCACCGAAGATCAGGCCGGCGACGACGTAAGGATTGGAGAGGTCGAAGGAGACGTCGCCCATGCCCTGGAAGTACGGGTATTTGTCGCCATTGGCGGCAAAGAACTTCAGGTCGTTAGAGTAGGCCGCGAACAGCACCAGCGCGCCGAGGCCGGCCGAGCCGATGGCGTAGCCCTTGGTTACCGCCTTGGTGGTGTTGCCGACAGCGTCAAGCGCGTCGGTTGACTGGCGCACTTCCTTGGGCAGGCCGGCCATTTCGGCAATGCCGCCGGCATTGTCGGTGACCGGGCCGAAGGCATCGAGCGCGACGATCATGCCGGCGAGGCCAAGCATCGTCGTCACCGCGATCGCCGTGCCATAGAGACCGGCGAGCTGGTATGTCGAGATGATGCCGCCGACGATGACGATCGCCGGCAACGCCGTCGCTTCCAGCGAGACCGCGAGGCCCTGGATGACGTTGGTGCCGTGACCGGTGACCGAGGCCTGGGCGATGGAGTTCACCGGACGCTTGCTGGTGCCGGTATAGTATTCGGTGATCACCACGATGAGGCCGGTCACCACAAGGCCGACCAGGCCGCAGATGAACAGGTTCGTGCCGGTGATGGCCATGCCGGCGACAGTACCGATCTCACCCCAGCCGATGCATGCCGAAGTGGCGACGGCAAGGCCGACAATCGACAGCAAGCCGGTGACGATAAGGCCCTTGTAGAGCGCGCCCATGATCGAGCCGCTGGAACCGAGCTTGACGAAGAAGGTGCCGACGATCGAGGTGAGGATGCAGGCGCCGCAGATGGCCAGCGGATAGAGCATGGCCGCGCCGAGAACGGCGGTGCCACCGAAGAAGATGGCGGCGAGGACCATGGTGGCGACGACGGTCACCGCATAGGTCTCGAACAGGTCGGCGGCCATGCCGGCGCAATCGCCGACATTGTCGCCGACATTGTCGGCGATGGTGGCCGGATTGCGTGGATCGTCTTCGGGAATGCCGGCTTCAACCTTGCCGACGAGATCGCCGCCGACGTCGGCGCCCTTGGTGAAGATGCCGCCGCCGAGACGGGCGAAGATCGAGATCAGCGAGGCGCCGAAGCCGAGCGAAACAAGCGAGTCGATGACGACGCGATCGTCGGGCTGCAGACCCATGAACTGGGTCAGGATCAGGTAGTAGATCGAGACGCCGAGCAGGGCCAGGCCAGCAACCAGCATGCCAGTGATGGCGCCCGACTTGAAGGCGATCTCGAGGCCGGCAGCGAGGCTGTTGGAAGCCGCCTGCGCGGTGCGCACATTGGCGCGCACCGAGACGTGCATACCGATGAAGCCAGCGGCGCCCGATAGAACGGCGCCGATCAGGAAGCCGATGGCGGCGGTGATCGAAAGCAGCCACCAGGCGAGCAGCAGGACCACGACGCCGACGATGGCGATAGTGGTGTACTGGCGCGCCAGATAGGCCTGCGCGCCTTCGCGGATGGCCGCGGAAATTTCCTGCATGCGTGCATTGCCCTGATCGGCCGCGAGGACCGAACGTGTCGCCCAGATGGCGTAAAGGACTGAAAGCAGACCGCAGGCGATGACAGCTGAAAGTATGGTCATTGCCGAATTTTCCTCGATTGGTGGCCCAAAAGAACCCCTCCCCGGGCCGTTGAGACAGGGGACGAATTTTCCGCAACCGGAATCCGTCCCTTCGCAGCGGCTTATGCGAAACAGGGCTCGGAACGTCAAGATATTGTTCCGTTCCTGTCCGGCTTTCGCCCAAAAGATCCCGGGTTTCGTCCAAAAGGCTGGACGGCAGTGTGCGCCTGTCGACACTGCCATCCGGTTAGATCGGTTGAAATCGACGAACGGCGGTCAGGCTTTACGCGGGTCGCCGTCCGGCTGGACGACGAAGACCAGCACCACCAGCATGGTCATGTAGAATTTGAACGCCGCCTCCTGACCATTCCAAATCGAAGACTGCCACATGGCGAACCACTCGCCGCCAACGACCATGAAGCCGAAATACCAAACAAGGAAACCCATGGTGGCGGCTATGATGACGAACTTCTTGGCATCGTTGAATGCCTGTCCGCTGGCTTTGCGCGCCTGCCAGAGTTGCCAGGCGGCGATTAGGTAAAGCAGGCAGGTCAGCGCCTCGCCAATGATGATCAGCCAGTAGCCAGCCGTCCACAGCGACGGGTTGGTGATCGAGCGGTACATCAGTGCATTGCCGGGAAAGGTCGTGTCCATGCTCAGCACATGCTGGACAAAGACGAAGTTTGAGCCGTAATCGGTGATGTTGCCGAAGGCGACGAGGAAGGCGAAAGCCGCCAGACACAAACACATGACGATCTTGGAGAAACGCGCGGTCATGGCAAGAACTCCTGCTGAAAGATCGGGGCATCGCACTCATCAATCGCCGAGTCCCGAAGATCGCGCAACGGGTGGGCCAGTGATCATCGTGCTCACAGCCATTGCGAGACATTATGCCGGCAAGCAAGATATTGCCGAGACTGTCGAAGCCCTCGATCTCGACAGTGATTGCGCGGTGGGCGACTTGGTCTCTGTGGTTAGAGCCGACACACAGCACGATTTCGCCATCATCCGCCGCCGCTGGATCACCGGCGAGACGGGCACAACGCTGGAACTGACGCTCGATCATCCGACGCGGTCGACCGGCCACTGAAAAAAGAGCGAACTTCGCCCCGAGACGCTACTCGGGCTCGCGTCCCATGCGCCGGGCGGTATAGCGCTCGACCGCCGACAGCCCGTCATAGATCAGCACGGCAAGGGCGGCGACGATCAGGCCACCCTGCAGGATGAAGGCGAGGTTGTTCGACAGCAGGCCTGCGATGATCACCTCGCCCAGTGTCCTCGCCGCTACCGTCGAGCCGATGGTCGCGGTGGCAAGGCTGATCACCACCGACAGCCGGATACCACCGAGAATGATCGGCGCGCTGAGCGGCAGCTCGACCTTGACCAGTCTTTGCCAGCCGGTCATGCCGGCGCCACGCGCCGCCTCGACTACGTTGGCCGGCAGCGTCGTCAGGCCGGTCAGCGCATTCTCAAAGATCGGCAGCAGTCCGTAGAGAAACAGCGCAATCAGCGTCGGCTTTTCGCCGAAGCCGACCGCCGGCACGGCAAGCGCCAGCACCGCCACCGGCGGAAAGGTCTGGCCTATATTGACCAGACTGCGCGACAGCGGCAGGAATTCGGCGCCGGCTGGCCTGGTGACCAGAATGGCGAGCGCGACCGCAACGATCGTCGCGGCAACCGTCGCGATCAGCACGGTCCGCAGATGCAGCAGCGTCAACGTCAAAAGGCTGCCCTGATTGTAGATTACCGGCGCGTTGTTCTCTGTCAGCGGCTTCAGCAGCGGTTCGAACCAGCCGGGATTGGCGACGAAGGCAATAAGCACTACTACCAAGGCCAGCCTGAGCAGCGACGGAAGCCAGGCTTTCATGCCGGCCTCGCCGCGCGCTTAACCAGCCCGTCTACAGTGACGCGGCCAAGCGATTTGCCGTCAGAATCTTTCACCGGAAGTGCCGGGCGGCCCGACCACAGGAGTTCGGCCAACGCGTCGCGTTGGCTGGCGTCACCGGGGATCGCCTCGCCTTCGGCCGTGCCTTTTTCCACCGCGTCGCGCACCCGGCCAAGCGACAACAGCCGGAACGGTTTTTCGCTGGCGCCAACCAGGGTCTCGACAAACGCGCTGGCCGGTTTCGCCAGTATCTCGGCCGGCGCGGCATATTGCACTACTTTGCCGCCATCCATCACCGCGATCTTGTCGCCCATGTGAACGGCCTCTTCCATGTCATGGGTGACTAGGATGATGGTGGTGCCGAAGCGTTTCTGGATCGCCAGCAGATCCTCCTGCGCCTTGTTGCGGATGATCGGATCGAGCGCACCGAACGGCTCATCCATCAACAGCACGTTGGGTTCCGCGGCAAGCGCCCGGGCGACGCCGACGCGCTGCTGCTGACCGCCGGAAAGCTCATGCGGATAGCGTGGCCCGTAGGCTTGCGGGTCGAGCTGGTATAGCGTCATCAGCTCGTCGACGCGGGCCTTGATGCGGTTGGCGCCCCAGCCGAGCAATACCGGCACAGTGGCGATGTTCTGCGCCACCGTGCGATGCGGAAACAGGCCGTGGCCCTGGATGGCATAGCCGATGCTGCGACGCAGCTCATAATCCGGGACCGAGCGGTTATCGACGCCGTCGAGCTTGATCACGCCCGATGTCGGCTCGACCAGCCGGTTGATCATGCGAAGCAGCGTCGTCTTGCCGGAGCCGGAGGTGCCGACGATGACGGCGATGCTGCGCGGCTCGATTACTATCGACACGTCGTCGACGACTGTCGTCTCGCCGTAGCGCTTGGTGATGCCTTCGATCTCGATCATGCCGTTTCAACCCTGCGCTTGCTGGCGCTCATTTCGATCACTGCATCGAGGATGATGGCAGCGGCGAAGGCCAGCACCACCGTGGGAACAGCACCGAGCAGCACCAGGTCCATCGCCGTCTGGCCGACCCCCTGGAATACGAACACGCCAAAGCCGCCGCCGCCGATCAACGCGGCAATCGTGGCGAGGCCGATATTCTGCACCAGCACGATGCGGATGCCGGTGAGGATCACCGGGAAAGCCAGCGGAAACTCGACGCCGAACAGCCGCTGGCGGTCGGTCATGCCCATGCCGCGCGCTGCGTCGTTGGCGGCACGCGGCACACCGGCGAGGCCGACCACGGTGTTGGCCACTACCGGCAGCAGTGAATAGAGGAACAAAGCGACGAAAGCCGGCGCCGTGCCGATGCCGCGAATGCCGAGCGCGGCAGCTCCCGGCACATGCGAAGCGACCCAGCCGAGCGGTGCAATCAAGAGGCCGAACAGCGCAATCGAAGGAATGGTCTGGATGATGTTCAGCACGTTGAGCACACCGGCCCGCAATTTCTCGACGCGGTGGCAGAGGATGCCGAGCGGCAGGCCGATAATCACCGCTGCCGCCAGCGAACCCAGCGCCAGCGTCACGTGCTTGGAGCCTTCCGCCCAAAAACTATCGGCGCGATTGAAATATTCCTTGAGGATCGACAGGCTATTCCAGCTTCCCGAGACGAGCAGCAGCCCGATCGCCGCTGCGGCGGCAACAAGCACGCCGATCCGTGCCTGAGGCGACAGGTTCAGCCTAGTAAGCACGTCGGCGAGCAGAAGCGTGAAGGCGAAGATAAGCAGCCAAAAGCCCGAAGCCGGCGAGATACGGGCGAAGGTGTTGCCGGCAGGTGTCAGGAAACTGCCGGCGACGCCGATCAGCAGCGCCAGCGCTGCAAGCGCAACCACACTGGCGGCGAGGCGCAGAACAAGCGGCGTTTTCAGCAGCGCAATGAGCGCCGCTGCGACGACAATCGCCATCAACAGCGGACCGACCATCGCAGGCAAAGATTCGAGGATCGAGCGCGCCTCGCCGGGTACGATGCGATTGGCGCGGAACGTGGCGAATGGTGCCGCAAAAGCCGCATAGGCTGATATCGCCGCGATGACCACGCCGAGCTTGTCGAACCGGATGCGCACGCCCTCCCCCATCGGCCGATCCGGCGCACCTCGAAAGCGGCGCGCCGGAATCGCCTTACTTGAGGAAGCCGTTCTTTTTCAAAAAGTCCTCGGCGACGCCCTTGACCGGTTCGCCGCCGACCTGCACTCGGCCGTTCAACTCCTGCAGCGTGACAAGGTCGAGCTTGGCGAAGACCGGCTTCAGCAGCGTCTCGATTTCGGGATGCTCCTTCAGCACCGCCTCGCGGATGATCGGCGCCGGCTGGTAGACCGGCTGCACACCCTTGTCGTCCTCAAGCACGATGAGGCCGGAGGGCGCGATGCCGCCGTCGGTGCCATAGACCATGGCGGCGTTGGCGCCGTTAGTCTGGTTGGCTGCGGCGGCAATGGTGGCCGCCGTGTCGCCGCCGGACAGCGTGATCAACTGGTCCGGCTTTAGCGTGAAGCCATAGGTCTTCTGGAAAGCGGGCAGCGCGGCCGCCGAATTGACGAACTCGGCGGAGGCCGCCAGCACCACCTTGCCGCCGCCCGAGACATATTTGCCGAAGTCGGAAAGAGTGACGAGCTTATTGGTATCGGCGACCTCCTTGCGCAGGGCGATCGCCCAGGTGTTGTTGGCCGGTGACGGTGACAGCCAGACGATCTTGTTGGAGTCGTAGTCGAGCTTCTTGGCAGTCTCGTAGGCCTTGGCGGCGTCTTTCCACACCGGATCGTCGGCCTTCTCGAAGAAGAAGGCGGCGTTGCCGGTGTATTCCGGATAGATGTCTATCTCGCCGGCTGTAATCGCCTTGCGCACCACAGGTGTGCCGCCGAGTTGGATGCGGTCGGTGGTCTGGATATTATTGGCGTTCAGCACCAGTTGGATGATATTGCCGAGCACACCGCCCTCGGTGTCGATCTTCGACGACACCACCACCTGGGCACTCGCCGAGGCCAACGCAATTCCGAGCGCTAGTACAGCGCCGGCCAGAACCTTGATTGAAAACATCTCACAAATCCCTTGCTGTGAACCGGAATACGGCTGCCGCATATGAGCATGGCTTCGATGCCCCGTCGGGGTACACGGTTTCATAAGAGGGGGGATGGGCGCAATAATTTTGTTCAGATGTGAGTGAATCCGCTGCCGCGACGTCCCGACAGCGTGACGTCAGTTGGCCGCACGCAAGCCCGTCATCTTCAACACGCCCAGTGCCACGAAGCACAGCGCGACGACCGGGAAAATCATCCAGTTCAGCATCTCCCAGCCCCAGGCATTGTAGACCGCGCCCGACATCAGCGAGGCGAAGGCGACGGAGCCGAACAGGACGAAATCGTGGAACCCCTGGACCTTGCCTTTTTCGGATGACTGGTAGCTGTCGGCCACCATGGCGGTGGCACCGATGAAGCTGAAGTTCCAGCCAAGGCCGAGCAGGATCAGCGCCGTCCAGAACTGCCACAGTGCCAACCCTGACAGCGCCACTATGGCGCAGCCAATCAGCAGCACCAGGCCGATGGCCACGATCCGCTCCGCGCCGAAGCGATAGATCAGCGACCCCGTGAAGAAGCTCGGCGCGAACATCGCCATCACATGCCAGGAAATGCCGAGCGTGGCGTCGTCGGTCGAAAGGCCGCAGCCGACCATGGCCAGCGGCGCGCCGGTCATCACGAAGCTCATCAGTGCGTAGCTGCCGACGGCGCAAAACAGCGCTGCGACGAAGCGCGGCCTGGTGACGATTTCCGAGAGCGGGCGGGCGTCGCTGTCGGCGATTTCCACCTTGTCGGTTGCCTTGGCCGGGATGCGCAACAAAGAGAGAATGGCGGCGCCGACCGCCGCCAGCACCAGGATGGACGCAAACGAGCCGGCAAACTTCACCGGCGAGAACAGATCGCCGGTGAAGATGACGATCTGCGGCCCGAGTATGGCGGTGACGATGCCGCCGGCAAGCACGAAGGAGATGGCACGCGCCTTGAATTCAGGCGGCGCATTGTCGGCGGCGGCAAAGCGGAACTGCTGGACGAAAGCGCCCCCGATGCCGATCACGGCCAAGCCGAAAGCGAATAGCCAGAAGCTGGCATGAAACAGCGCCAGCGTGGCGACCAGCCCGCCAAGCGCCGTGACCGCTGTGCCGGTCATGAAGCCGTCGCGCTGGCCGAGCCGGCGGATGATCGCCGCGGCCGGCAGGGAACCGAGCGCCACGCCGACATTGAAACCGGTGATCGGCGCGGTTGCCAGCGACTTGTCAGCATCGAGCAGGTACTGCCCGGCCAATCCGCCCATGGAAATGGCGATGGGTGCGGCCGAGCCGATGATCGCCTGCGAGGCTGCGAGGATGAAGGCGGTGCGACGCGCTTCCTTGCCCGCCCCAACGGCGACGATAGCAGTCATGAGGCGTCCTTGCCACGGCCCTCGCCACGCACCCGGCGCGACACGCGATCAAGCACCGCATTGACCAGTTTCGGCTCGTCTTCCTCGTAAAATGCCTTGGCGATGTCGACATATTCGGAGACGATGACCGCCACCGGCACGTCCTCGCGCTGCATCAGCTCGTAGACGCCGGCGCGCAATATGGCGCGCAATGTGGAATCGAGCCTCGACAGAGGCCAGTCCTCGGTCAGCGCCTGTCGGATGACTGGATCGATGGTCTTCTGGTGCTCGACAACGCCGGCAAGAATGGCGCGAAACCATTGCGCATCGGCTTCGCGATAGAGCGCGCCATCGACTTCCTTGCCGAGCCTGAACGCCTCGTACTCGGCGGTGATCTCGAACACGCCGCTGCCGGCGACATCCATCTGGTAGAGCGCCTGCACGGCCGCCAGACGGGCAGCACCGCGCTTGTTGGCGTGGCGAACCGCAGGCTGGCCGGGCGAAGCGGGTTCGCTCACGATCGCTCTCCCAGTTGTTCCTTTAGGGCGATCATGGTCAGCGCCGCACGCGCGGCAAAGCCGCCCTTGTCGCCTTCCGAACGTCTTGCTCGCGTCCATGCCTGTTCGTCGTTTTCGGTGGTCAGGATGCCGTTGCCGATGCAGACCGCATCCTGCACGGACAGGTCCATCAGGGCACGGCTGGATTCATTGGCGACG
This sequence comes from Mesorhizobium sp. M0145, assembly GCF_040322355.1. Taxonomy (NCBI): domain Bacteria; kingdom Pseudomonadati; phylum Pseudomonadota; class Alphaproteobacteria; order Hyphomicrobiales; family Phyllobacteriaceae; genus Mesorhizobium; species Mesorhizobium sp. M0145. The sequence continues at coordinate 87,956 of NZ_JAMYTK010000015.1, read as the reverse complement.
ATATCGAAATGATAGGTGTCGCCGCGGACCACCGTGCCGAGGGCGACGAAGCCGTCATAGTTCGTCCCGCCTTCGGAGGCACCGTCGAGCGCGAAGGAAATCACCGCCGGGATTTCGAGCGAGCCCGGAACAGTGACGACATCGTATGTCGCGCCCGCTTCCTCGAGGGCCTTTGTCGCGCCTTCGAGCAACGCGTCGGCAAGGTCGTCGTGAAAGCGCGCCTCGATGACAAGAAGGTGGGCCTTCTTCTTCGGACGGATGAACGCTTTGCCGTGTTGGGATGTGCCTGCCATAGATGTCTCCGGGGATCGCCGGTGACTTAGGCCGAAGCCGGTTTGATCGCAAGCGGAAGATTGCCGAAGGAACTTTCAAGGCCAACTCGGCGGCGGTCGCATCAGGGAATGGGCTTTATGGACGAGCGCCTCAAAGTCCCTCCTTCGCCGCCTCCACCAGTCGCGCCGCGTAGCGGGCCATGGTGTCGATCTCGAGGTTGACGCGGTCGCCGACCTGTCGCTCGCCCCAGGTGGTGACGGTCAGCGAATGGTGGATCAACAGCACGTCGAAGCGGGTGCCCTCGACCTTGTTGACGGTGAGCGAAGTGCCGTCGAGCGCGACGGAACCCTTGGGGGCGATGAATTTGGCAAGCTCGCGCGGTGCTTCCAGGGTGAAGCGAACGGCGTCGCCCTCTTCCTTACGCGCCACGATCTCGGCCATGCCGTCGACATGGCCGGACACTATATGGCCGCCAAGCTCGTCGCCGATCTTCAGAGCCCGCTCCAGGTTGATGCGCGTGCCGGATTTCCAGCCCATCGCGGTCGTCAGCCTGAGTGCTTCTTCCCAGGCCTCGACCTCGAACCAGCGTGCGTTGGCGCCGTCTTCCGGCAATCCCGTCACCGTCAGGCAGACGCCGCCGCAGGAAATCGAGGCGCCGATGGCAATGGTCTGCGGATCGTAAGCGGTGTCGATACGCAAACCGACGCCTTCCCTGAGCGGCTTCACGGCGGCAACGGTGCCGACGTCGGTGACAATTCCTGTAAACATTACTTTGGCCCAGTGAACATCAGTTCGGTCCTAGATGTCTCTTGTCCATTCGGCATACGTGTCTTCGCCGAAACGCATGTCGCGCAATTTACGAAACCCCGGCGAGATATGGTTGGCATCGACCGGCGATGCAATGCCGTCCCCGCCGATCGCATCCGGCCCCTGAAACAGCACGATGCGGTCGACTAGGCCTTCCTCAAGGAACGCCTTGGCCACCTCGGCGCCGCCCTCGACCAGCACGCTGGCCATGCCGAGCGCCGCCAGATCCTCGAGCAGTTCCGGCAACGCAATATCGCCTTCATACGTCTCAGTGCCGATGAAGCGCACGCCGGTGCGTTCGAGCGCGGCCCGCCGACGTGGATCGGCCTCGGCACAAGCGGCGACATAGAGCGGGACCCGGTCGACGCCGGAAACCAGTTTCGAGGTCTCCGGCAGCCTGATCTGGCGGTCGAGCACGATGCGCGCCGGCGAACGGTTCTCAAGTCCCGGCAGCCGCACCGTCAGTGCCGGATCGTCCTCCAGCGCGGTGCCGATGCCGATCAATATGCCGTCCGCTTCGGCGCGCATCAGATAGACTTCGCGTCGGGCGATATCGCCGGTGATGGAGACCTGTCCCTCGCCTTTCACGCCGATCTTGTTGTCGCTCGAAAGCGCAAGTTTCAGGATCACTTCCGGGCGTTTTTTCAGAGATCGAATTAAATAGCCGGCCATCTGCTCCGCGGCCTCGGCCGCCAACACTTTTTCCACCACTTCGACGCCGGCGGCACGCAAGATTGCATAGCCCTTGCCGGAAACACGCGGGTCCGGATCGCTGGCAGCGCCGACCACACGCGCCACGCCGGCACTGACCAGCGCATTGGCGCAAGGCGGCGTGCGGCCGTGATGAGCGCAGGGCTCCAGCGTCACATAGGCGGTGGCGCCGCGCGCCAGTTCGCCGGCCTCTGCCAAAGCCCCGGTTTCGGCATGCGGCCGGCCACCGACGGCAGTGACACCGCTGCCGACGATCATCGGCCCGTCGCCGTCATCGCGCACGATCAGCGTGCCGACGGAAGGGTTGGTCGAGGTCCGCCCGGCATTCTTGCGCGACAGCCTGAGGGCTGCCGCCATATAGCGGCGATCGAGGACCTCTTGCTCAGCCGTGCTGCGTTCGGACCCTGCCATGCTCAGCTGGCGTCCTCTTCGCTCTTCAGCTCTTCGCCCTTGGGCTCGTCGGTTTTGAGCTCGTCGCCTTTGAGTTCGCCCAACACGTCGTGGAAATCCTTGGCCTCGCGGAAATTGCGGTAGACGGAGGCAAAGCGCACATAGGCGACATCATCGAGCGACTTAAGCGCCTCCATGACCAGCCGGCCGACTTCCCCCGAGGCCACCTCGGTCTCGCCCGAGCTTTCGAGCTGGCGCACGATGCCGGTCACCGCCCGGTCGATACGTTCCGGGTCGACATTGCGCTTGCGTACCGCGATCTCGACAGAGCGCAGCAACTTGTCGCGGTCGAACGGCACCTTGCGTCCAGACTTCTTCACCACGACGAGATCGCGCAATTGGACGCGCTCGAAAGTGGTGAAGCGGCCGCCGCAATCCGGGCAGACGCGCCGCCTGCGGATCGCTGCACCGTCTTCGGCAGGGCGCGAATCCTTCACCTGCGTATCTTCGGACTGACAGTAGGGACAGCGCATGGAGAGCCTTCGGTTCGCGATTCTCGTAGTGCGAACGGCTTAGAGGTTTTTGCCACGATGGCAAAGTATGGCCGATGACCGATCGCGCCTCAGAGATAGCGAGGCACGAGGAAAATTGCGAGAGCGGCAATCAGTTGGACGGCAATACGCCAATCAGGGAGCGACGTCGCCGGTCGGGAAGCCGCAGGACGTGCCGAGATAGCGATAGGCCTTGGTGAAGCCGTCCATCGATATGGTCGCGACCGGCTTGTCGGCGAAGCTGACATCGAGGGCGCTGGTACGGCGCATGGCACGCAGTATGGCAAGCGTGGTCTCGGGTTTGTTGTCCATCATCCACTGTCCGTCGGCGATAATATGAAAACCAGCCTTGATCTTGTCGTTGACGTCGCGGAACACCGCCGGGATGTTGTCCCCCTTGGGCAAGTCACTGTTTCTCACGGCGATGATGAGGCTCGGATAGCCCTCGGGTGGCAGTACGTCGCCATTCGAGATGGCCAGCGTGAGGGTGCCACTGGTGCCGTTAGCGTCGAAAAAGACCGTCGAGGCGGCGCAGGTCTTGCGCACATCCTCACCGGTGTTGACCTCGTCCACCGTGGTGGACCACCTGCCGAAGGTCTCTGTCTTGGGTGCTGCCGGCGTCGGCTCGGTCTGCGCCAACGCCGCGCCGAGTAGCTGAGAGGTCGCTAAGGTGAGCAAGGCAGCGCCAACACTGGTGAAACGGAAAATTCGCATCATCATCAAGCGTCTCCGAGATGCAACCGTGGCCAGTTGATCGGCGCCGTCACAGTTGGGGGAACGACGCCCTGCGTCAACCAAGATACGGGTAAAGCGGAAAACGATCCGTCAATGCCGCCACCTTGGCCTTCGCGGTTGCCTCGACGGCCGCATTGCCTTCGTCGGAATTGGCGACCTTCAGTCCATCCAGCACTTCGGCGATCAGCTTGCCGATCTCGCGGAACTCGGCCTGACCGAAGCCGCGCGTGGTGCCGGCCGGCGTGCCGAGCCGAACGCCCGATGTCACGAAAGGCTTTTCCGGATCGAAGGGGATGCCGTTCTTGTTGCAGGTGATGTTGGCGCGGCCAAGGGCAGCCTCGGCGCGCTTGCCGGTGGCGTTCTTGGGACGCAGGTCGACCAACATCAGATGGTTGTCGGTGCCGCCGGAGACGATGTCGAGACCGGTTTCCTGCAGACTGGAGGCCAGCGCCTTGGCATTGGCGACGACGCTCTCCGCATAGATCTTGAAGCTCGGCTTCAGCGCCTCGCCCAGAGCCACCGCCTTGGCGGCGATCACATGCATCAGCGGTCCGCCCTGCAGGCCGGGGAAGACGGCCGAATTCATCTTCTTGGCAATATCCTCGTCATTGCAAAGGATCATGCCGCCGCGCGGCCCGCGCAGCGATTTGTGCGTCGTGGTGGTGACCACATGGGCATGCGGCAGCGGCGACGGATGCATGCCGCCGGCGACCAGGCCGGCGATGTGGGCCATGTCGACCATCAGATAGGCACCGATCGAATCGGCGATCTCGCGAAAACGCTTCCAGTCCCAGACACGTGAATAGGCTGTGCCGCCGGCCAGGATCAATTTCGGCCTGGTCTCATGGGCGGTCTTCTCGATCGCATCCATGTCGAGCAGATGATCGTCCCGGCGCACGCCATAGGAGACGACCTTGAACCATTTGCCGCTCATATTGACCGGCGAGCCATGTGTCAGGTGTCCGCCGGAATTGAGGTCGAGGCCCATGAAGGTGTCGCCGGGCTGCAGCAACGCCAGGAACACCGCCTGGTTCATCTGGCTACCGGAATTCGGCTGGACGTTGGCGAAGTTGCAGCCGAACAGCTTTTTCGCGCGTTCGATGGCCAGTTCCTCGGCGACATCGACGAATTGGCAGCCGCCATAGTAGCGCTTGCCCGGATAGCCCTCGGCATATTTGTTGGTCATGATCGACCCCTGTGCCTCGAGCACGGCACGCGAGACGATATTTTCCGAGGCAATCAGCTCGATCTCGTGGCGCTGGCGGCCGAGTTCGTTGCGGATTGCGCCGAAAATCTCGGGGTCGGCATCGGCAAGCGTGGTTTCGAAAAAGGATTCGAATTTGTTCGACACTGCCGCTGCTGTTGCCATGGGCTGAAATCCTCAAGGTTCGGAGTCTGTCGCGCCATTAACACAGTTGCTTTCGGCCCGCCACGTTTGCAGCGCGAAATTTGCTGGCCGGATTGCGCCAGAGAGACTGGCAGCCTCTATTTCCTTGCCTGCCGGCCCTTCAGCAGGGCCTCGGTGAGCGTGATCTCGGTGAACAGCGCCTGCATCGTATGGTCGTTAATCCGGCCGCTGCGAAACATTGCGCGAACCGCTGCGCGTTCGGCCTCAATGCCCGCCAGCCTCAATTCGAGTTCCAGCCGTCCGGCCTCGCGGGCCTCGGCGCGCGCCTCGTCGGCTTCGTCGGAGGCAGCGATGCGGCGACGGTAGCCGGCGACGATGCTGTCGGCGGTGGCAAGCCGGGCGCCGGGTGTTTCCCCTTCATCGCCGTCGGTCGCGCCGGCCATGCTCTCGATGCGGGCGATGGCGGCCTTGGCCGCGCCCACGCGCGCAAGACGCTCCTCGGCAGCGCCAGGATCCTCGCCCGGCTCGACCAGCCCTCGTGCCACCTTGGGTAAGGCAAGGCTGGCAATGAGCAATGAGCAGATGATGACGCCTGCGGCGAGGAAGATCACCACGTCGCGCGCCGGAAAGGGCGAACCATTCGGCATGGCGAGCGGCAGCGACAGGATGCCGGCCAGCGTGATGGCGCCGCGCACGCCGGCAACAGAGCCGGCGATCCGGACGCGCAGCCCGAACGGCTCGGCCTTCTGCTCGCGTAATCGCGCTGAGACGCGCGTCGCGATGTCGCCGACCCAGATCCACAGAAAGCGCAGCCCGATCAGGCATAGTGTCAGCGCGACCACCGTGGCGATTGGCTGGATGACCGGATAGCGGCTGCCGAGCTCAGGCGGCACGTTGCCGATGATTTCGGGAAGCTGCAACCCGAGCAGGATGAACAGCGCGCCGTTGAAGACGAAGGATAGCGTCGTCCACAGCGATACGGTCTGTATGCGTGCCGAGACGCCGAGAAAGCGGAAAATCCCGGAGCCGCCGGTGAGCACTCCGGCCGTGACCGCCGCCAGAATGCCCGAGGCGCCGACATTCTCGGCGCCGAGATAGGCGATGAACGGCAGCAGGACCATGACCAGCACCTGCACCTCGGCCGGCACGCCGCCGATACGGTTCAGCAATTGCAGCGCCTTGGCGGCGACGAACAAGGCAGCCACGCCGGCCAGGATGCCGGCAGCGACGGCATAGAGGAAAGTCACGGACGCCGCGACGAAGGAGAAGCTGCCGGTCAAGGCAGCTGCCACCGCAAAGCGGAACATCACGAGGCCCGACGCATCGTTGAGCAGCGCCTCGCCCTCCAGGATGTGCATCAGCCGGGCCGGGACCAGGCTCTTGTCGACGATCGAGGAGACGGCCACCGCATCCGTCGGGGACAGCACCGCAGCAAGTGCGAAAGCGACGACGAGCGGGATGCTCGGGACAAGCCAGTGCAAAGCGTAGCCGAAGCCGACAATGGTGAAGAAGACCAGCCCGATGGCGAGGTCGAGGATCGGCCCGCGCAGCGCGATCAGTTCGCGCTTCGGCGCACCATAGGCGTCGCTGAACAGCAGCGGTGGGATGAACACCAGCAGGAACAGCTCGGGATCGATCTCGACATGCATGCCGCGCACCGGCCAGGCGAGCGCTGCACCGATGGCGATCTGCAGTACCGGCAGCGGCACCCGCACCAGCCGGACCAGCGCGCCCGAAACGGCGACGAAGATGAGCACGACCAGAATGAACATTGCGACATGCATGATGCGATTTCCGACTACAGCGCCGCGTCCTTTTTCCGGCAATCGGCCCAGCAAAGCTTTCCGCGAAAGACCCCGGCAACGAAAAAAGGCCGCCCTTCCGGCGGCCTTTTTGCAAATGAACTCAGCTGCTTAGAGCGCGGATGTGATCTGCAGCTCGTTGGCCCCGTCGAGGCCGTAAATGTCGTCACGGAACTGGACCACGCCCGGCCCTGTCGACCAGGCCGAGACGTAGAGAAAATAAACCGGCACCGGATTGGTGACCTGCACCGGCGTGTTCTCCCCGGTCTTGATCGCCGCCTCGAAATGCTGGCGATCCCAGCCCGGTGTGTCGCGCAGAATCCAGGTGACGAGGTCGCGCACGTTCTGAACCCGCACGCAGCCAGAGGAATCGAAGCGCATCAGCTTGCCGAACAGGCTCTGCTGCGGCGTGTCGTGCATGTAGACGCCGTCCGGGCTGGGGAAATTGATCTTGACCGAGGCCATCGCGTTGCCGGCGCCCGGATCCTGGCGGAAGCGGTACTTCTCGGCGTCGTCGGTCGACCAGTCAACGGTCAGCGGATCAACCTCGCTGCCATCCGGTGCGAACAGACGGATGTGGCTATCCTTGAGATAGTTGGGGTCCTTCCGCATCAGCGGAATGATGTCCTTGCGCACGATCGAGACCGGCGCGTTCCAGTAGGGATTGACGATGATCTCGTTGATCTTGGAATTGACGATCGGCGTCTGGCGGTCGATCTTGCCGACGATCGCGGTATGGCGCAGCACGACGCGATCGTTCTCGACCGCCTCGATCTGTGCGCCCGGGATGTCGACCAGCACGTAACGGTTGCCTAGAGTACCGGCACGCTCGCGCAGCCGCTGCAGATTGGTCTGCAACTGGCCGAGCCGAATTGGCGCCGAAACATTCATCGCCGCATAAGAATACTGGCCCAGCGTCCCGTCGGCAGGCAGGCCATGGCGCGCCTGGAAGCGTTTGACCGCCGAGTCGACATAGGAATCGAAGGCTGTCGAAATGCCGGCGCTCTGCGCCAGATCGCCCGCAATCATCAGGCGCTTGCGCAGCGGGACCACGTCGGGATCATCGACGCCGAGCTGCAATTTCTTGGTGTCGGGAACCGGCTCCCAGCCGCCCTGGGCGACGATGTTCTGGTATTGCGCGACCGCCTGCTCGGTAAACGAAACGGTCTGCAGGCTGAAGATCGGCAGCGTCGAAGCCACTTTGCCGCCCTGGCTGGGGCGGGCGTCGAACTGGTCGTCCCAGTTGCCGCGGGCCGAGGATTTCAGGATATCCCCGATCACATCCTGCGCACTGGCGCGGCCGGCGACGATAGCGGCTGCGAGCGCGGAGGCTCCTGAAAGGAAGAAACGGCGGCTGGTTCTCATGGACGTTCCAGACATTCTTGCTACAATTCCACTCACCGGGCGGTCTCGCCCGCACTCTAGAGTTGGCTTCTTAACAATTAGCCAACCATGGCCCGCATCACTTCGGTGTAAAAACACAGGGGAAGTGACTTGGGCACAGGACAAATGCACGGCTTTGGCCCCAGCATCACCCGCATCTTCGGTTCCATTGGAATATGGCGGCAACGTGGCTGTTGCTCGAATTTGGATCGGCCGGCCTGACGAAACGGCAAGACCGGTGCTTTTCGGCACCGGCCTTTGGTCGACTCCGCGGCAGCACTTCCGTAGTCCAGCTTCAGATCTTGATGCGGCGGATGCGATTACATCCGGTAGGCGATGGTATCGTTCCAGAACCGATCCAGGCGCTGCAGGGCGCGGTTCATCTGCTTGAACTCTTCCGTGTTGATGCCGCCAACCTGCTCGATCGAACCGACATGGCGCTCGTAGAGGCCGGCGACGACTTCCGCCACCTCATTGCCCTTCGGCGTCAGCGAAACCCGCACCGAACGGCGGTCGATGCGCGAGCGCTGGTGGTTGATGAAGCCGAGATCGACCAGCTTCTTCAGATTGTAGGAGACATTCGAGCCGAGATAATAGCCGCGCGAGCGCAGTTCGCCGGCGGTCAGCTCCGAATTGCCGATGTTGAACAGGAGCAGCGCCTGGATGGCGTTGATGTCGGAGCGACCGTTGCGGTCGAATTCGTCCTTGATCACGTCAAGCAGACGGCGATGCAGCCGCTCGACCAGCTGCAGCGATTCCATGTACAGCGAACGGATCGCCTCGCGGCGGTCATCGGATACGTTGGCGGTCTTCGCCGCCGGACGCGAATTGATCATTGTCTTTGCCTCTCGTTTGTCGCCCGGTGATTTTTTGTTCTTCACCTTGATCGCGACACTATCGAATACTCATAAAATTCGACTTAAACGCCAAGGCTAACAAGAGCTTACCGGTAAGGGGTTTCGAAAGAGGCTTAACGGACGGTCACCCCAGCAAGGATAATTAACCTAAAGATTTAGCCAACGATCCTGGCCGGAATTGCTATCGCCGGGGTTGCCGCTTCTGGATCCAGATCACCACGCGGAACACTATGTAGAGCAGCGCCACCGCAAGGTGCGAGGCGACGATCAGCGGCCGGTGGCCGAACAGCTCGGGGAAGCCGGCATACATGACGCACTCGGTCACCGCGCAGATGAACCAGATCACCGGCCCCCAGGACGCCAGCATCCAGAGGCCGGCGGCAGCGAACGGAAAAAACACCGCCAGCACCACCGCCGCCACCTGCCAGTGCACCGGCATCAGGTCGAAGCGCCACAACGGGCCGGGGTAAAAGCCGATCAGCCGGATCCAGTACAAGATGCCGAACAGCAGACAGTAGCCGGCGATGACGCGCTGGAACCAGGCGAAGATGACCTCGATCGTCGAGGGCTGCAGCACCACGCGTCTCGAGGCGACCTCGCTCACAGCTTCAGTTCCCGTTCGCCGAGCGGTGCGAAATAGGCGTCGACGTTGGCGGCGCTGACGTCATCGATGCCTGCCGGCCGCCATTGCGGCGTCGAGCCTTTATCGATGATGGCGGCGCGGATACCTTCATAGAAGTCGTGCCCGGCAAGCATGCGGTTGAGGATACGGAACTCCATTTTCATGCACTCGTCCATCGACAACGTCTGCCCGGCGCTGATCTGGCGCCATGCAACATGCAAGCTGGTCGGTGAACGTGTGCGGATGGTGGCCAGCGTCTTTGCCGCGAACTCGTCGGCAGCGGCTGCCCGCTCCAGGCTAGCGACGATATCGGCCAGCGACGGCTGCGCGAAATGCCGGGCGATGGCTTCCAGCGTCGGCCTGTCGGTCTCGCGCCTGGCCGGGACGAAGCAGCCGCGCAGCACCGATTCCGGGTCGCCGCTTTCCGCCAGACGGTCGAGGAAGCCGGCCTGGCCCTCCGCCTTGATCGTATGGGTGGCTAGGCCCGACCACAAAGCATCGCCATAGCGGATGCGGTTGCCGGTCAGCGCCAGATACATGCCGAAGCTGCCGCCGAGATCCGGCAACAGATGGCTGGCGCCGACATCCGGGAAAAAGCCGATGCCGACCTCGGGCATGGCAAACTGGGCGTTCTCGGTCAGCACTCGCTGCGAGCCATGGAAGGAGATACCTACGCCGCCGCCCATGACGATGCCGTCGATCACCGCGACATAGGGTTTCTTGAAGCGGGCGATGCGGGCATTCAGCCGGTATTCATCGGCGAAGAAATCGACCGGAGGCCTTCCTGCGCGGCCGGCTTCGTAGATGTGGAGGATGTCGCCGCCCGCCGAAAATGCCCTGCCCTCGGCCTTGACGACGACAACGTCGACGCCGTCGTCGCGCTCCCAACTGCGCAGCGCCTTGTCCAGCGCCTTGACCATGCGGTGGGTTACGGCATTGAGCGCCTGCGGCCGCGTCAGCGTGACGACGCCGGCCCTGCCCAATCTTTCGAAGCGAATCTCGTCGCCTCCGCCAAAATCCATCGCCAGAGAATCCCTCCCCGCGCCCGCCGGGAGTGAAGTGCTAAAGCGTGGCGCATGGCCGCGTCAATGGCGGCGCCCAATCCGCTGCATGGTCGTCGGCGTCACCCAGTGCTAATGCTGGCGCTTTGAACCGGAAGGTTGAACCATGCCTTGGTTGCCGCGCCTTGCTGTTGTGGTGGTCGGCCTGATCGCTGCGAACACTCCTCCCGTATCGGCCGAAACCGTCGACGAGCTCTATCAATCGCAGACCATCGTCACCGGCCAGGGCGAGGTCAACAGGCAGATCGGTTTCAAGGCCTGCCTCGATGCGGTGCTGGTTCGTGTGTCCGGCGATCAGCGGCTGCCGAAGAAAACTGAGATGGCGGCGCTGCGCGACAAGGCCGGCAGCTTCGTTGCCGAATTCCGCTATCGCGACCGTCTCGAAGGCATTCCAATCCATGACGAACAAGGCACGCATGACCGGCCGCATGATCTCACTTGTCTGTACAGGCCTGACGTTATCGATCCGGTGCTTGCCACGCTCGGCAGCAAACCATGGCTTGGCGAGCGGCCACGCCTGGCAATTTTCCTGGCGGCGGAGCAAGGCACAAGGCAGTTCGCGCTGACCGCCGACGATGAGCGCGGGGCGGCGATGCGCGAATCCTTCGTCAATGCCACCGGTCCGCTGGTCATGCGGATTGTGTTTCCCGAAGCGTCGCTGCTGTCGGCCTCGAAGCTTGACGACCAGGCCCTGCGCCATGCCGATATCACGACGCTGGACCAGCTTGCCAGGAAGGCCGGAGCCGACCAGGCGCTCGCCGGCAGTATCGTCTGGAGCGACAAGGAACTGGGCTGGATAGCCGACTGGCGGCTTGCCTTGAATGGCAAGAGCTACAATTGGCAAGTGCGCGGCGTCAGCTTCGACGAGGCATTCCGCGTCGCCATGCGGGGTGCTGCGCAGATCCTGTCGGGCAATGGCCAACCAGAATAGCGCCCGACAGGACCGCTGGCACAATCGTGTCGCATTGGTCAGCAGCGCAGGCTCGTGGTAAAAGCCGCCCGATCCGGAGTTTTTGCGATGAACAAATTCACCCCTGCAAAGCCTGCCGGCGCGCGCAGCGTCGACGAGATCACCGGCAGCCGGCGGCTGCGGCGCATGCGCAAGGCCGATTGGTCGCGCCGCCTTGTCCAGGAGAACCGGCTGTCGGTCGACGATCTGATATGGCCGATCTTTGTCGTCGACGGCAGACAATTGCGCGAACCGATCGCCGCCATGCCCGGCGTGTTCCGCCTGTCGCTCGACCTCGCCGTCAAGGAGGCTGAGCGAGCGGCCAAACTTGGCATTCCGGCGATCGCCACTTTCCCCAATGTCGAGCTCGGCCTGCGCGATCAGACCGGTTCGCATATCCTCGATCCGGAAAACATCATCAACCGTGCCACCCGCGCCATCAAGCACGCGGTGCCGGAGATCGGCATCATCACCGACGCCGCGCTTGACCCTTTCACCTCGCATGGCCATGACGGCATCTTGCGCGAGGGCATTATCGTCAATGATGAAACGGTGGAGCAGGTGACGGCGGCGGCAGTCATCCAGGCGGCGGCGGGGGCCGACATCATTGCCCCCTCGGACATGATGGACGGCCGGATCGGTGCCATCCGCGATGCGCTCGACGCCAATGGATTTCAGGATGTGGCGATCATGTCCTATGCGACCAAGTTCGCATCCGCCTTTTACGGCCCCTATCGTGAGGCGGTCGGCACCGCCGGCCTGCTCAAGGGCGACAAGAAGACCTATTACATCGACCACGCCAATTCCGACGAAGCGGTGCGCGAGGCCGAGCAGGATCTCGCCGAGGGCGCCGACATGCTGATGGTCAAGCCCGGCCTGCCCTATCTCGACATCATCCGGCGGCTCAAGGACGAGTTGCAGATGCCGACCTTCGCCTATCAGGTCTCGGGCGAATATTCGATGATCAAGGCCGCCGCCGCCAATGGCTGGATCGATGGCGAAAAGGCGATGCTGGAATCGCTGCTCGCCTTCAAGCGCGCCGGCTGCGACGGGATTCTCACCTACTTTGCGCCCGAAGTGGCGGCGATGCTCAAGGGGTGATGCGCCTTTGTAGCGTCTACATCGAGTAGTGTTCGTTCGTCCAAAGCGCGACATGGAACGCCGCAGGACATCGCTTCAAGTTTACGCTGCCCCTCGTTGCCCTGCCGGGCATTTCTCGCCGTAAAGTGGCAGGGAGAAAGACGCGTTCGTAAAAGATTTCACCAATCTCCAGCGTTGCAAAAATATCGACGTTGCGGCCAGCCCCTTCTCCCCGTCACTATACAGGGAGAAGCTGCCGGCAGGCGGATGACGGGCGGCGCCGACATTGAGATTAGTTATTCCAACATGATTTGGAAGCGATTGCCCCGCCGGCGATTCAAAATACCGCTTGCAACATGCAATCAGTTAAGCTACCCCGATAACTGCTTGCATCTCACAATTGGTTATCGAGGAGGCTCTCATGTCCAAACTTCGCGTCAGCGCTTTCACCTTGTCGATCGACGGCTTCGGCGCCGGTCCCGACCAAGACCTGAAGAACCCGCTGGGTGTTGGCGGGGAAGCCCTGCACGAATGGATGTTCGGCACCCGCACCTTCCGCAAGATGGTCCTCGGCAAGGATGGCGGGACCACGGACACTGACGAGGCGTTCGCCGCGCGCAGCTTCAAAAATATCGGCGCGTGGATCCTGGGCCGCAACATGTTTGGGCCGATCCGCGGCGAATGGCCGGATGACAGCTGGAAAGGCTGGTGGGGTGACAACCCGCCCTACCATGTGCCGGTCTTCGTGCTCACGCACCATCCACGTGATCCCATTGTCATGGAGGGCGGCACGACCTTCTATTTCGTGACCGACGGCATCCACTCAGCGCTGGAGAAGGCGAAAGCAGTGGTTGACGGCAAGGATGTACGGCTGGGCGGTGGCGTTTCTACGATCCGGCAATATCTCAAGGAAAAGCTCATCGACGAAATGCATCTGGCGATCTCACCGGTCCTGCTAGGCGCCGGCGAGAGCCTTTTTGCCGGCATCGACATGCCCAAGCTCGGCTATCGCTGCAGCGAGCAGGTCGCGACGCCGAAGGCCACGCATGTCATCATCGAGCGCACCTAGCTTGTTGCAGGGCGCCGCCATGGAGGCGCCGCCTTCCTCGCCGCTTTAGTCAGTACTTCTCCGGCACATACAGTTCGCGCGGCAGTACCTGGCGCTCGTATTCGGGATTGAAGACGCGCTCCGGCAGTGTGATCTCTTCGTGCGGCACCTCCTCATAGGGCATCTGCTTGAGGAGATGGTCGATGCAGTTCAGCCGTGCCCGCTTCTTGTCGTTGCCCTCGACGATGAACCACGGGGCTTCCGGGATATTGGTGCGGGCGAACGTTTCTTCCTTGGCCTTGGTGTACTGCTCCCAGCGCACGCGCGACTGGAGGTCCATCGGCGACAGTTTCCATTGCTTCATCGGGTCATGGATGCGCATCAAAAAGCGCATCTGCTGCTCCTCGTCAGTGATCGAAAACCAGTATTTGACAAGCGTAATGCCTGAGCGGACCAGCATGCGTTCGAAATCCGGAACGTCGCGGAAGAACTCCTCGACCTGATCCGGCTGGGCAAAGCCCATTACCCGCTCGACGCCCGAGCGGTTGTACCAGGAGCGGTCGAACAGCACGATCTCGCCGCCGGCCGGCAGATGCGGAACGTAGCGCTGGAAATACCATTGCGACTTCTCGCGCTCGGTCGGCGCCGGAAGTGCTGCGACGCGGCAGATGCGCGGATTAAGCCTCTGGGTGATGCGCTTGATAACACCACCCTTGCCCGCCGAGTCGCGGCCCTCGAAGACCACGACGAGCTTCTTCTTGTGATAGGCGACCCAGGATTGTAGCTTGATCAATTCGGATTGCAGCGTGATGAGATTGCGAAAATACTGCAGGCGGTCGATCGATGGCGGATGCGCATTCTTGTAGATCTTGGCGATCTCCATCGACAGCGCCGGCTCCGAGATTTCCAGCTCATAATCTTCGTCGAGCGTGTCGGCGAGTTCCGCTTCCAGCCAGTCCCTGGCCGGGGAATTCTGTTTTATCTCGGTCATTTGCGCTGCTCCGCTTACAGGCCTTGCCGGCCGCTGTCAGGCGCTCTGCCGCCCGGCCCGGCGGCCGGAAATCGAAGCGCTGGACCGATGTTAGTATAGGCCGGCAATGACGGTTTTATTGCAGCCACTACTGCGCCGGCTGTGCGTTCAATCCGCAAGATGTGATCGAGCTTGCCCTGCGGGGCGGGCGACAAGCGGAACGAATTATCCTACAAATGCCCGGTTCACTGAGGGGCTGTCGTTTGCAACGCCCTTTCCCGATAAATCGTGAGGATACGACATGGAATACCGCACTCTCGGCCGTTCCGGGCTGAAGGTTTCGACCCTGACCATGGGCACCATGACATTCGGCGGCGGCGGCGCGTTTTCGGCGGTTGGCAAGACCGACCTCGACGAGGCGCGTCGGATGATCGACCTTTGCATCGATGCCGGCGTCAATGTCATCGACACCGCCAACGTCTATTCGAACGGGGTGTCGGAAGAGATCATCGGCGAGGCGCTCGGCGGCAAGCGCAAGGGCGACGTGTTGATCGCCTCCAAGGCGCGCATGCGGATCGGCAAAGGCCCCAATGATGAAGGCCTGTCGCGCTACCATCTGATCCGCGAATGCGAGAGGAGCCTGAAGCGCCTCAGGACCGATGTCATCGACATCTATTTCCTGCACGAGTGGGATGGCCTGACACCGCTTGAGGAAACCATCGCCGCGCTCGACACGCTGGTCGCGCAGGGTAAGGTCCGTTATGTCGGCTGCTCCAATTATTCCGGCTGGCAAGTTATGAAGGGGCTGGGGATCAGCGACCGTCATCACCAGCCACGCTTCGTCACCCAGCAGATCCATTACACGCTGGAAGCGCGCGAGGCCGAGTACGAATTGTTGCCGATCTCGGTCGACCAAGGGCTCGGCGTGCTGGTCTGGAGCCCGCTTGCCGGCGGGTTGCTGTCCGGCAAATACCACCGTGACCAGCCGACCGCCCGCCAGCTCAGCGGCTGGTCGGAACCGCCGATCCGCGACGAGGACCGGCTGTGGCGGATCGTCGACGTGCTGATCGATATCGGCAAGAACCACGGTGTGTCGGCAGCGCAAGTGGCGCTTGCCTGGCTACTCGGCCGGCCCGCTGTCAGTTCGCTGGTGATCGGCGGACGAACCGAAGCGCATTTCAAAGACAATATCGCCGCTGCAAGCCTTGTGCTTGCCGATGAGGAGCGCACACGGCTCGACGTGGTCAGCAGGCCGCCCGTGCTCTATCCCTACTGGCACCAGCAATTCACGGCAAAGGACCGGTTCGGGCCGGCCGATCTCGTCCTCGACCGCGACGGCGCCTGAAAAGCCGGGCTCTCCGGACTGCGCCGAGATATGGAGCCCGATCGTGCCTTGCGGTGTTGTGTTTGCGGTCCAATGCTCCTAGGCAAAGGCCAAGCACAATGAAAGGAAACGATATGGCACGAGCACCGAACTACGGTCAGGAACGCAAGGAACGCGACCGGCAGAAGGCTGCCAAGAAGGCGGAAAAGCAGGCTGCCAAGGTCGCAGCCAAGGAGCGATCGAAGCCCGAGGGCGAGAGCGAGTCCCAAACCAAAACCGAAACGACCGAGTGATGACGCCCGGCCTGTCAGGCGGTCCGGGCCTCGGTCAAATCCCGCTATGCCTCAGGCGGGCGCCTTGTCGCTGACGAAGACGTTCACTTCACGCGCGGCGGCAATAAAGGCCCGTCTTGCGTTCATGGCCGGCTTGTCGCCGGCCAGCGCATCATGACAGGCTTGCAACGCTTCGCGATGCTTGGGGCTGCGCTTGCCGGGCCAATTGTTGAGGAGGTAGTCGGAAGCCTCGCGGGCCGTACGCAAGAGCTGATTGCTTCCCGCCGCGCCCTTGACGGTCACGGGTGTGTCAAATCGGTTGTTTTCCATCGCTGCTCTTACGCCATCGGCATTTGCGAAGCGAGACCGAAAGTAGCATTCTTCGCTCATCTGCTCTTTTCGTGATCAATGGCAGCCGATCCTCACTCAAGCGACGACGGCAAATCCCCGGGCGCGCAGGCCGCGCCGGTCGTTGCGCAGCGAGGTCACCAGCCGGTCGCGGCTGCCGATGATATGGGCCGAAAGCAGGCGGGCGGCGCTATCGGCATCGCCGGCCCGCACCGCCGACAGAATGGCATGGTGTTCGGCCCAGGCACGGCCGAGCGCTGCCTCGTCGCGAACCTCGAGCCAGCGGGCGCGCGACAGGCGTGTCATCACGTCGCGAACCGCTCTGAACAGGAACTCGTTGCCGGATAGACGCGCCAACTCGATATGAAAATCCCTGCCGACGCGATGCCATTCCTCGCGCGGCGTCTTGTCGTCGCAAGAATCGAGCATCGCCTCGATGATTTCGACGGCACTTCTGTCCTGCAAGGTGCAAGTTAGTCTGAGTGCCGCGACCTCGACCGCCTCGCGATAGACGGCGATCTGCTCGAGTTCAGCAAGATTGATGGGCGAGACCGTCCAGCCGCGGCCGTCGCGGCAGATCAGGCCTTCAGTCTCGAGCCGCAGCAATGCCGCCCTGACCGGCGTGCGCGATGCACCGAAGCGGCTTTCGACCCAGCGCTCCGTCAGCCGCTCGCCGGGACCGATCTCGAGCCCGAGGATCATCTCGCGAAGCTGCTTTTCGACGTTCTGCATCTGCGACATTGGCGTTCCGTTCAGGTCATTTGTTCCGGCAATCGGGTCACTGGCCGGCGTTGGCCGATCACGCCGGCCTTTGTCGATCATGTTTGAGAGGCCCGCATTGACAGCGACGGGGCTTGCGTTCATGACAGATACCAGTTTGGTATCCCAAATTGGTATCCGTAGCAAGTTTCATGCAAGCTGGCCGGACAGGACATGACATGCCGCAAGACGCCGCCCTCGCCATGCAAGGCACGCACAACGTCCACTGGCGCCGCAATCTCGCCGTGTGTTTTGCCGGCTCGTTCAGCACGCTTGTAGCGATGACGCTGCTGTTGCCCTTCCTGCCGCTTTACGTCGAGCAGCTGGGCGCCGAGGGCCATGCGGCGATCGTGCAGTGGTCGGGCATCGCCTACGGCGCCACCTTCCTTGCTGCCGCGCTGGTCGCGCCCCTGTGGGGGCGGCTAGGCGACCGCTACGGCCGCAAACTGATGCTGGTGCGAGCCAGTTTCGGCATGGCGCTGTGTATGTCGCTGACCGGCATGGTGCAGACCGTCTGGCAATTGGTGCTCTTGCGCCTGCTGATCGGCTTTGCCGGCGGCTATTCTTCGGGCTCGACCATCCTGGTTGCCATGCAGACGCCGAAGGATCGCTCCGGCTGGGCGCTGGGCGTGCTGTCGGCCGGAATCACGGCCGGTGCCCTGGTCGGTCCGCTGCTTGGCGGCGCGCTGCCGCCGCTGATTGGCATCCGCGCCACATTCCTGCTCGCCGGCGGCGTCATTTTCCTGGCTTTTCTGGCAACCACCTTGCTGATCAAGGAGGCCCCTCGCCCGGTTGCCGCCAAGGCCGCGTCAGAAGAAAAAGTGAAAGACGGCTGGTCGCAGATTCCCGACAAGCGCCCCGTCGTCGCCATGCTGGCGACCGGCATGCTGTTGAGTTTCGCCACCATGTCGATCGAGCCGATCATCACCGTCTATGTCCAGCAGCTCATCGAAGATCAGAGCCAGGTCACGCTGGTCTCCGGCATCGTCATGTCCGCGGCAGCGCTAGGCGCCATCCTGTCGGCGTCGCGGCTCGGCAAGCTCGCCGACCGTATCGGCCACTGGAACGTCATCGTTGCCGCACTCGCCGTCTCGGCGCTGCTGCTGATCCCGCAGGCCTTCGTTACCCAGGGCTGGCAGCTCGTCGGCCTGCGTTTCCTGATGGGCCTGGCGCTTGGCGGTCTTTTGCCCTGCATCACCAGCGTCATCCGCCACAATGTGCCCGACGGGGTCGGCGGCAACGTGCTGGGCTTGTCGATCTCGGCGCAATATGTCGGGCAGGTCGCCGGACCGTTGCTCGGCGCCTTCGCCGGCGGCCATTTCGGTATGCGCTCGGTGTTTCTCGGCACATCCATTCTGATGGCGGGCGGAGCGGCCTATAACTGGCTGGTCCAGTCGCGCCGCGAACGCGACATGCTGGCGGAAGCCGGCAAATCCTGACACGGTTCGCGGCACTATCTCAGGCGGTCGCCAGGAATCACGGAGGCGTGGAAATGAGCACGGATGAACACGCGGCAGGCGGCCGCATTCTGGTTCTTGCCGGCGGCCTATGCGGCGCAACCGGCGTGGCGCTTTCGGCGGCGGCGGCACATCTCGGCGGCGCTTTCGTCGGTACGGCCGCATCCTTCCTGCTCTTGCATGCGCCGGTCTTCCTTACCGTCGGGCTGCTCGGTGGCAATAGCATCCTGCGAACCGGAAGCCTCATCCTTCTCGTCGGGCTTCTGCTATTCTCGGGAGATCTTTTGGCCCGCGACTTCCTTGGCTCGCGGCTGTTCCCGATGTCGGCGCCGATCGGCGGCACGTTGCTCATCGGCGGCTGGCTGATGATGGCCGCCTCGGCGCTGGTGCGCCCGCGCCGCCATTGATGCGGCAACCAATGGCCGCCGCTGCTCCTTCGCCAGCCGCCCTCGATCCACGAGCTCTGTCTTGCCAGCTCAGTCTCGCGGACGTTCGGGCCGGACTTGGCCATCGCTGTTGGTCGTCTTGACTACACGCCGCCGCTCCGGCCGTTCGGTGGCCGGCGAGATGCCCCAATAATTGCGATAGATGTCTTCGAACAGATGCTTGATCGGGTGCATGGTTTAATCTCCTCTAGTTTTTTGACTCGATCCAATCAGCGGGCACAAAAATAGGCCACCGATCAGCTCCGCTTGCGTCCTACGAGGAAACCCAGGTCGCGAATCCACGGACCGGTCCTGTCTCGCCGCTTCCGGGCCTCCGCGCTCGAACGGATGCTCCAGTCGTTCCGGTAAATGTCCTCGAACAGATAATTGACGGGGTGCATGGCGCTCTCCTATTGTATCGATCCAATCTGGGGGCGAAAAACGCTCTTGGATCGATTCAAAAAATACGCATCGCACCACGAATGTCAAGCAAAAATTTGAATCGATCCAACGAAGGTGTTAGGTAGTCGGCGATACTGTTGGACCGGAGTCCCGGAGACAAACAAATGGCATCACTCACCGAAGGCAGGAGGCCCATCCGGCTGGCGGACATCGCCAAAGCCGCGGGCGTATCACACGGAACTGCCTCCAATGTCTTCAGCCGTCCCGAAATCGTACGCGAGGAAGTCCGCGAGCGGGTCAAGGCGGCGGCCGACGCGCTGGGCTACGCCGGCCCCGATCCAAAGGGCCGCCTGTTGCGCGCCGGCAAGGTCAATGCGATCGGCGTCGCCACAACCGAGCCGCTGTCCTATTTTTTCGACGACCCCTTTGCGCGCGTGATGATGGCCGGCATCTCGGAGGCATGCGACGCCACCGGCGCGGGAATAGCCCTCGTGTCGGCCGGCAACGAGGAAAAACTTGCCTGGAATATCCAGAGCGCCCTGGTCGACGGCTTCATCCTGTTCTGCATCGAGGGCGGTCCGCGCCTCGTCGAGCTGACGCGCGAACGCAAGCTCCCCTTCGTCGCGCTCGAGCTCGGCTCGCAGGACGCCACGGTCTCCGCGATCGGCGTCGACAATGTTGCCGGCGGCCGGCTCGCGGCGCGCCATCTGGCGGAACTTGGACACCGCCGCTTCGCCGTGCTGTCGCTGGCCTTCGCCGACGACAGCACCGGACTTGTCTCGCCCGAGCAGGTCCGGACCGCAGTCTATACAGGAACCCGTGACCGCCTCCTCGGCTATCTCGAAGAGCTTTCCCGGTTCGGCGTCGATACCGCCAAGGTGCCGGTCTACGAGACTGAAAACGATGAGGCCAGCACAAAGGCTGGTCTCGAAACCCTCTTCGCCTCGGCGGAACCGCCGACCGCCATCCTGGCGATGTCGGACCGGGTCGCGATGGAAGCATTGGAATGGCTCAGCGCGCGGGGCATCGCGGTTCCTCGCGATGTTTCCGTCGTCGGCTTCGACGGCGTGCCTGAAGCCGCAATTTGCGAGCCTCCGCTCACCACCATCGCCCAGCCGATCGCCGAGATCGGCCGCCGGGCAGCGCGAAGAATCCTCGACTTCGACGGCACGGTGCGGCGAGAAACGCTCGATGTCGAACTTATCGTCAGGGCGTCGTCCGGGCCGCCGCCAGGCACAGGTTGACTGGGCAGATCGGCTCCAAATCTTATCGATTGGCCGCCATCGGACCGATGCCAAAGGATGGACGGACCGGTGACGCCTCGTTGCGGACCGGCTTGCCCTTGCCGGACCAGCCGATAGCGGACAGCCATTCCAGATAGAAGGCGAGCGCGAACTGCATGGCGATGCCGGCGGCGAGCAGCAGACTGTCATAGGCAAAGCCGCCCGGGTTGACCAGCTTCATCACCTGCGCCGCCATGGCAATCACCGTGCCGGCAATGAAAACCGGCAGCGAGCGTTTGCCCAATATGGCGAGCGGATTGTCGCGGCCGGTGCGGAACAGGTTCGAGACGAAAGGCAAGGCGACGACCAGATAGCTCATCGCCAGGATGTGCAGCAGCCGCGGCAACGACAGGAACGTCTTGTCGAAACCGGTCAGCACCACCGGCAGGTCGAGCCACGACACATGCCCCCACAGCGGGCTGTGCACCCAGACGAGCGCCGTCAGCACATAGGCGGCGGCCGCGCCGACCAGCCAGCGATTGGCCGGGATGGTGCCGCCGCGCCGCACATGCAACACGCTGGCCATGCCGATATTGAACAGCAATTGCCATGACAGCGGATTGAGGAACCAGAAGCCGGGCTCCGGGTAGTTCGGCGGCGCGATCTGGTAGATTCCGGCAATCAGCCAAAGGGCTGCGGATACTGCGAGCGCCGCCAGTGGCCGGTAGCTGATGAACAGCAGGAAGACCGGAGCCATCAACAGCAGCGCCGCATAGACCGGCAGTATGTTGTTGTAACCGAGCTGATGGCCGAGCGTGACGATGCCGACCAGGACTTGTGGCGGGTTCCTGACGAGCGGCTCGATGTTGATCAGCGTCAGAAGATCCGGCCGTTTCGCAAACACCGCCGCCGCGCAGAAGATAGCCATGACCACCATCGTCGTGACGATGTGGGTGACATAGAGCACACCGGCGCGGCGCCACATTTTCAGTGTTGCAATCAGCCGGTTTCCCGGCTGGAACTTAGTGCCGTAGGCGAGAGCGACGGACATGCCGGAGATCAGCACGAAGGCCTCGGCCGCATCCGAAAACCCGAAATTCTTGTAGGTCAGGGTTTCGAAAACGGTGCCAGGCACGTGGTCGACGAATATGGTCAGGAGGGCGAGAGCCCGGAACACATCAATACGCGTATCGCGTTCCGGCGAAACTGGCATGGTCATCGATAAAAGGCCTTAAAGCTGGTTGTTCATGCCCGGCATGCGATCCCTCGGGCGACCACCCGGCGCACACTGCTTCGATCCCCCCGCGGGGATTATATCGGCAAAGAAACGGACTGAAATGCGCCCGGTTCAATCAACTTTCGCGGAGCTTGAAAATATTCCGTTTTGAAGCCGGCAAATTAACGAAAGTAACGCGGAATCAAAAGGATGTGACTATGGCCGAGCAAAGCCTCGAAGACGGTATTTTGCAGGAGAATTCAGGCTTTTTCTACCGGCTCCATCGATCCGCCAATTTACCCGGTGACTGGCTGTTCCTGTTGCATGGATCGGGTGTCGACGAGACGACCTTGCTGCCGCTTGGTCGGCAAATCGCGCCGCATGCGGCGCTGGTTACGGTCCGTGGCCGCATCCCTCAGGAGGACGGTTTCCGCTGGTTCACGCGAATCACCCCGACGCGATTCGAGCAGGCAAGTATCCGCGCGGAGGCAGATGCGTTTGCAAGCTTCGTCGCCGGCGTCGCGAAGCGCCACAGCCTCGATCTCCGCCGCGCGACCTTTCTCGGCTATTCGAACGGCGCCAATCTGGTTTCAAGCGTCATGCCGCTGCATCCGGGCCTCATCGAGCGCGCTGCATTGCTGCGCCCCATGCCGGTGCTCGACGAGGTGCCGCCGGCCGACCTGTCGAAGGCGCGGGCTCTGATCGTCGCCGGCGCCGCCGACCTGACCTACGCGCCTTTCGCCCCCGTGTTGGCCGCTCTACTGAGCTCGCATGGCGCCAAGGTCGAGACCCACACCATTGCCTCCGGCCATGAAATCGGCGACGCGGATGCTGAAATCGTCAGGCAGTGGCTGGCGGGGTCAGGCAACCGCTGAACGAGCGGATTGAGCGCACGCACAACGCGGGCCCGACCATCGAATGTCAGTGTGCGGCGGGCTGGAATAGCTCGATCGCATTGCCGGACGGGTCTTCGAGCAGGGTCTGCGAGCCGCCGACGCCGTTGATGATATCGTTGCGGAAGGCGAGCCCGGCGCCCTTCAGGCGCGCAACCTCTTGCTTCAGATCCGGCACCACCAGCAGGATGCGGTTCCACCCTCCCGGCACCGGCCGGCGGCCATCCGGCATCGCCCGTGCGCCCGAGCTCTCCGGCCCGCTCAGCAGAAGCCGCAGATCGCCGCGCGTGACCGAGCAGAAAGCCGGCCGCGCATCCCGTTCAATGGCAAAGCCCAGATGCTTCACGTAGAAATCGATGGAAGCGGCGACATCGTCGACAATATAGCGAACACTGACGGGCGTCATGACCGGGGACCTTTCAGTTTGAGTAGAACGTTTTATTAAAGGCTGCTCATCATCGGCAACGCCCCGGCAGCACTACGACGCCGCCGACACACTATGACCGTCGGTTCGCCAGGGGATCAGGGCAAGCAGACCAGCACTGCCGACCACGGCGAAGACAGCGCCGTAGATGAACACCGCCTCATGGCTTACACGATCCCAGAGCTGTCCGGCGACAACGCTTGCCGCGAGTTCCAGCAGGCCGACCGTGGTGCTGTACCAGCCGATGCCGCTGGCACGCAGCTCTTGCGGCACGAAGTCCGAGGCGAATGCCTTGCCGACTGAGCGGAAGATGCCTTGATAGAACCCGTAGAAGGCAAAAAGCAGCCCGATCAGATAGATGTTCCGGGTCAAGACGAAGCCGAGATAGGCGATCAGGAAGATGACGAAGGACGACAGTAACACGCCCTTGCGGCCGAAGCGGTCCGATAGAAAGCCGGCCGGGTAGGAAATCAGCGCCGCAACGAGATTGAAGCCTGCATAGATAAGAATGGTTGCCTCCAAAGAGGCACCGATATCCTGTGTTTGCAGAATCAGAAACGCATTGCTCGAATTGCCGATGCCGAAGAGAGCTGTCACCAAGAGATAGGTCCAATAGGCTTTGGGAAACTGCCGCAGATTGATGTCGATCTTGGCCTTTGCGGCTACGGCCAGTGGCTGCTCGTGCACCAACACCACCATGAGGAAGGCGAGGAGACCGGGAATGAGCGCGAGATAGAAGATCCAGCGGATATCGACTTTGAGCGCGATGAGAAGCAGCACCGCGAGCAGTGGCCCCAGAAACGCTCCCAGATTGTCGCCAATGCCTTCTAGGCCGAATGCTTTGCCTCGGTGCTCGTCGGCCACGGACGAAGCAAGGAGCGCGTCGCGCGGAGCGGACCGGAAACCTGCACCGAGCCGATCCACAAACCGCGCGCCCAGGACCATCGGCCACACTGTGGCCACGCCGATCAGCGGTTTGGCGATAGAGGCCAGAAAATAGCCAATGAGGGCTATCGGTTTCCGCTTCTGAAGCCTGTCCGAGAGCCAGCCCGAAAAACCTTGCACGATGTTCTGCGTCGCCTGGGCGATTCCGTCGACCAGACCGACGACGCTCCCGCTTGCGTGCAGGGTCTGGGTTAGGAAGATCGGCAGGATCGGATAAAGCATCTCGGTCGAAATGTCGGCAAACAGGCTCGCCAGCGCCAGAAGCACCGTATTTCGGGAAATCCAGGCGAAGGTTTTCCTTGGCGCTGGCCCAGTCATTGCTTTGCCCTGTTCGGCAATCCGTTTGGCTGAAACGCAACGGCTACCATGTCGGTTGCAATGCGCCACTGCTGAGTGTCCTGCCCCCATCCCGAAGGTCCGCGCAGCAAAACCGATGCCCAAGCGGTCCTTCGATTCGGGATCATGGTCTACGCCCGCCCCATGCGGTTCCAGGCGTCCAGCCCGGCGATCTTGTAGGCTTCGGCCAGCGTCGGATAGTTGAAGGTGTTGTTGACGAAGAAGTCGACGGTGCCGCCGAGATTGATGACCGCCTGGCCAATGTGGATGAGTTCGGTCGCGCCCTCGCCGACAATATGGGCGCCGAGCAGACGGCGTGTTTCGATCGAGAACAGAAGCTTCAGGAAGCCGGTGTTGACGCCCATGATGTGGCCGCGCGATGTCTCGCGAAACCGCGCCACGCCGACCTCGTAGGCGGCACCACTCTCACGCACCTGCTCCTCGGATTGCCCGACCGTGGAGATTTCCGGCACGGCGTAGATGCCATAGGGAAAGGTTTCGGGCGGCGGCGGCAAGGGCACGCCGAAGGCATGGCAGGCGGCCACCCTGCCCTGCTCCATCGAGGTCGAGGCCAGGCTCGGAAAGCCGATAACATCGCCGGCGGCATAGATGTTGGACGCGCTGGTCTGGAAGGTCTGCGGATCGACCTTGATGCGGCCTCTGGAATCGGACTCGATGCCGACCGTTTCCAAGCCCAGGCTGCCGACATTGCCGGTACGCCCTGCGGCGTAAAGCACGATCTCGGACCGTATGGTGCGGCCGTCGGCCAGCGTCACCTCGGCATAGTCGGGTTTGGAGGCGATCTCCTTGACGGCACTGCCCAATCGGATGGTCATGCCGCGGTCGCGCATCTGATGGATGAAGTCGTCGACGATCTCGCGGTCGACAAAATCCAACATCGTATTGCGCGGCTCGACCAGCGTCACCGGCACGTCGAGCGCCGAAAAGATCGTCGCATACTCGACACCGATAACACCGGCGCCGATCACCGTCAGCGTGCGCGGCAGGCGATCGAGCTCCAGCATCTCATCACTGTCGAAAATCCGTGTTTTGTCGAACGGCACGTCGTGCGGCCGGTGCGGCCGGGTGCCGACCGCGATCAGCGCATGGGAGAAGCCAGCCTCGCTGTAGTCGCCGGTGTCGGTGGTCAGGCTGACCTTGTTGGCGCCGAGGAATTTTGCCGCGGCGCGCGCGCTCTTGACCGTGTTGCGCATGAACTGATGCTGCAGCACCTCGACCTCATGGTCGAGCGTCTTGTGCAGGCGCTCGACCAGATCGCCGACCGAAATGTCCTGCTTGACGCGGTAGCCGCGTCCATAAAAGCCGCGCTCACGCCAGCCGGAGAGGTTGAGCACCGTCTCGCGCAACGTCTTCGACGGTATGGTGCCGGTATGCACCGACACGCCGCCGAGACGCCGGCCTCTGTCGACCACCAGCACCGACTTGCCGAGCTTGGCCGACTGCACCGCGGCGCGGCGCCCGGATGGGCCGCTGCCGATGACCAGCATGTCGTAGTCCATGTCGCCCCGTCCCCTCGGCTCGGCGCGCTTTGTTGCGCCGCAGCAAACTAACGCTATCCGCGCCGTGAATTCAACAAGTCAGACGGCCCCAGGCACTCCGTCACCATCTACACGGCGGCGAAAGGCTCGATCTTGATTCCGCCGCGAACCTTCACCATTTCACCAAGAAGCGGCCCCGTGCATTAACCCGGGTTCGATTACGAGGAAATGACATGAACGCTCGCGTTCTCGACGGCGAAATCATCACCAGCAGGCTCGAAGATGTCCGCGCCTATGAGGGCGTGCGCACGCGGCGCATTCTCGCCTTTGTCATCGATTATTTCATCGTCGCGCTGCTCACCATTCCATTCGCGATCCTGGTGTTCCTGTTCGGGCTGTTGACGCTCGGCCTCGGCTGGATGCTGTTTTCCATTCTCGTGCCGGCCGTCGCCATCCTCTACATCTGGAACACGCTCGGCAGTAAAGACCAGGCCACCACCGGCATGAAGATGATGGGCATCCGGCTCGACCGGCTCGACGGCAGCCGCATCGACGGGCTGACCGCCGTCGTGCATTCGGTGCTGTTTTGGGCCGGCAATGTCATCCTTTCGCCGCTGGTCCTGCTGGTGAGCCTGTTTTCCGACCGCAAGCGCACGCTGCACGACCTGCTGCTCGGCACCGTCGTCAGCCGCAGCGGCCGCTGAGCAGACTTTTGAAGCGCGGCCGCAGCCTTTGCGCACAAATGTGAAGACGTCCAATCAACCAGGCTTTCACAATCCTGTTGAATTTTTCGGCGTCCGCGCCAAAGGTAGAGCGATTCGCAGGAGTGTTTCCAAGGCTCGATGACGCAGCACCCGACCCAGTCGCCGCAGTTCTTTCTGACCGCGCCCTCGCCATGTCCCTATCTCGAGGGCCAGTTCGAGCGCAAGGTGTTCACACACCTGGTCGGCGACAAGGCCCCCGAGATGAACGATCTGTTGACGCAGGGCGGTTTCAGGCGGTCGCAGAACATCGCCTACAGGCCGGCCTGCGAGACCTGCCGCGCCTGTGTGTCGGTGCGCATCCTGGCGCAGGAATTCACCGCCAGCCGCAACTTGAAACGGGTCATACAGCATAATTCGGATCTGGTCGGCGCCATGCACGACGCCGAACCCTCCACCGAACAGTATTCGCTGTTCCGCAGCTATCTCGACGCCCGCCACCGCCGTGGCGGCATGTCAGACATGACCGTGCTCGACTACGCCATGATGGTCGAGGATACCCATGTCGACACCAAGGTCATCGAATACCGTCGCCGCGGACCTGACAGCTTCATCACCGGCAAGGGCCAGGGCGAGCTGATCGCCGTGGCGCTCACCGACAAGATGGCCGATGGCCTGTCGATGGTCTATTCCTACTTCAATCCGGACTTCGAGGACCGTTCGCTCGGCACCTTCATGATCCTCGACCACATCGCCCGCGCCAGGGCGATGGGCCTGCCCCATGTCTACCTGGGTTACTGGGTCAACGGCTCGCGCAAGATGAATTATAAGATGCGCTTCCAGCCGCAGGAGCATCTCGGCCCGAAAGGCTGGGAACGCTACAATCACGAAGCGGTTTTGCGCTGATCTTCGCTTTCGGTATTCACTCTTAAATTGTTTCGAGGAGGATGCCGCTGGGCTTCCGGCCGATCGGCTGGAAAACCGGGCGGGTCAATTTTGCGCCTCCAAGCCTACGCGAGAATTGCCGCATGTCTTCCCACAACGACCACCAGAGAGGCCTTCTGATCACCGCCATCGGCGGGCTGACGCTGACCGTCGACATTCCGCTGATCCGGCTCGCCGACGGCGAGGCGTGGACGATCCTGCTGTTGCGCACCGGCACGACCTTCGTCGCCACGCTTATCATCTGGGCCGCCTGGCGCTCGCTGAGCGCAAAGGCACCGCAGCTTGTGCCGGGCTGGTCAGGGCTCATCGTTGCCGGCCTCTACGGGCTCGGCTCGATCGCCTTCATCACCGGTGTCTACAATACCTCGACAGCCAATCTCGTTTTCATCCTGGCGTTCACAACCATGTTCGCGGGCCTTTTGTCATGGCTGTTCCTGAAGGAGAGGCCACGGCCCCTGACGCTTGCAGCGCTGGCACTGATGATCGTCGGCGTGACGATCATTGTCGGCGATTCCGTTGGAACCGGACATCTCTTCGGCGACCTGATGGCGCTATGCTCGGCTTTCATGATCGCCGCGGCCATCACCATCTCGCGCGCCAGCGGCAAGGATATGGGCTTCACCGCGCTGATCGGAGTCGTCCTGCCGCTGGCCGTCGCCACCCTGATGGTTTCCAAGGTGGGTTTTCACGTCAACGCGCCATGGTGGATCGTCTTCAACGGTGCCGTCATCATGCCGATCTCGTTCTTCTGCCTCGCCAACGGCCCGAAATACATCTCCGGGCCGGAGGTGGCGATGTTCTACCTGCTTGAAACCGTACTGGCGCCGGTCTGGGTGTGGATGATCTTCGCCGAAACACCGTCGCGCAACAGCCTGATCGGCGGCGCGATCCTCATCATGACCTTGATCGGCCATTCGCTCTGGCAGTTGCACGAGGGGCGCAAGCGCCGCGCCACGTTCGCCGTCAGTCACCCGGCCTGATTCTTTTTCGCGGCGGCGCGTCCGGCGACAATTTCGATCTGCGGCGGTGCGTCATCGTGCTCCGCCGGTTCGGCGGCAGCGAGCTCATCGGTCAGTTCCACTTCGCGCAGCCATTCGCGCCAGATTGCGACCAGCAGGGCCATCAGCACCGGGCCAATGAACAGGCCGAGAAAGCCCATTGTCTTGACGCCGCCAATCAGGCCGAAAAAGGTTGGCAGGAAGGGCAGCTTTATCGGCCCGCCGACCAGCTTCGGGCGCAATGTCTTGTCGACGATGAAGAGTTCGACCGCGCCCCAGATGAACAGCGCCAGCCCCGCCATCGGCGAGCCGCTGGCGGCGAGATAGATCGACACCAGCGTGAAGGACAGCGGTGCGCCGCCGGGGATCAGCGCCATGATGCCGGTCAGCGCGCCGAGCGTCACCGGCGACGGCACGCCGGCCAACCAGTAAGCGATACCCAGCACCAGCCCTTCGCCGATGGCGATAACGGTCATGCCGGTCACC
Organism: Mesorhizobium sp. M0145; assembly: GCF_040322355.1. Lineage (NCBI taxonomy): Bacteria > Pseudomonadati > Pseudomonadota > Alphaproteobacteria > Hyphomicrobiales > Phyllobacteriaceae > Mesorhizobium > Mesorhizobium sp. M0145. The sequence continues at coordinate 58,716 of NZ_JAMYTK010000015.1, read as the reverse complement.
GTCGAGGAGATTGTCGCAGGCACCACGCGTGAGATCCGTTCCCATCTGGCCGGCAGGATGCGTTCGCCGAGGCGATCGACCTGTCCGGCGAAATGCTCGCCGTCGCGATAGGCGAAGAACAGCGCGATCATCATGAATAGCAGCGTCAGCAAAAGGCCGAAGGCGCTGCCGCCGGCGGCAAGCACGCCGCGATAGATGCTGCCGATATTGGCGCCACTGATCAGCTGGATCAGTTCGCCGATACCGCCGGGGTGGCCAACGTTGACCGTCCATTGTTCATTGAGCCATTCGCCCACCACGGGCATGGTGGCGATCCAGTGCGGCGTCGGCGCACCGTAGCGGTTGGTCTCGATCGCCCAGTTGACCCACTCGCGCACCTCATTGATGGCGTAGGTGCCGGCAAGCGCGATCGGCACCACCAGGAAGGTCAGGATGAACAAGATCGCAAGCGTCGCAGCGATGGTGCGGTTGCCGCCGACGCCGGCGAGCAGCCGCCGATAGAGCGGCCAGCTGGCGAAGGCGATAACCAGGGCGGCAAGAACCGGGAACAGGAAGCCGTGGAAAAAATATACGCCGGCGGCGACGATCAGCACCAGGAGCCAGCGCGCCGCCGACAGCGGCGGAATGACAGCGGCCCTGAGCGGCGTCGACAGGCCAAACAGACGCTGTTGACGCTCCGGCTTCTGGATCCTGACTTCCTTCAAGCGGCTACCTCTCCCTGGCCCATCGTATCGCTTATGCCCTGATATAGTGCAGCAATCGTGACGACATTCCAAATGTTTGGGTGGAGCTGCTAATCTCCCCCCTTGAGGGGGAATGTCGCCGAAGGCGACAGAGGGGGTCGGGACGTCCTGACGCGACCTTACCACGAACAAAGGAGGCTGGCGCTTCATGCGCGGGGGCCCCCTCTGGCCTGCCGGTAATCTCCCCCTCAAGGGGGGAGATTACCGCTTCACCCGAACTTGCCAGTCCTCGGGAAACCCTTCGGCACCATGCGGCCGGCCGAGGCGCGGGCGCCCATCCATTCGGCAAGCTCGTCACGCGATTTGGTGAAGGTGCGGTCTGCCGAATCCTGCCAGGACAGGCCGCTTGCGAGCGTGAAGGTCTTGAGGTCGAGGACACCGCCATCCTTGTATTTCTGCAGGCGCACGCCCTTGCCGCGTCCCATCTCCGGGATCTCGGCCAGCGGGAACACCAGCATCTTGCGGTTCTCGCCGACAATGGCGAGATGGTCGCCGGCGACGCTCACGCAGCGCTGGGCCTCGTCGGGCGCCTTGACGTTCATCACCTGCTTGCCCTTGCGGGTGTTGGCGACGACTTCTTCTTCCGGCACGATGAAACCGTTGCCGTCATGCGACACCAGCAGCAGCTTGCGCTTGGGATCATGGACGAAGGCGGTGACGATATCCTGGTCGTTGTCCATGTCGACGATGATGCGGATCGGCTCGCCATGGCCACGCCCACCCGGCAGCCGGTCGGCGCCGATCGTGTAGAACTTGCCGCCGGTGGTGAAGACCAGCACCTTGTCGGTCGTCTGGGCGTGGAAGGCGAGCTTGAGGCTGTCGCCTTCCTTGAAGGTCAGGGCCGAATGGTCGGTCAGATGACCTTTCATGGCCCTCAGCCAGCCCTTTTCCGAAACGACCACGGTGACCGGCTCGCGCTCGATCATGGCGTGGGCGATATCGGTCAGGTCATGCTCGGGTGCGTCGGCGAACTCGGTGCGGCGCTTGCCGATCTCGGTGTCGGGCCCGTATTTCTGGCGAACGTTGGCGACTTCCCACTTGATCGTCGCCCACTGCTTGGCGTCGGACGCAAGCAGTGCCTCGATCTGCTTCTTCTCGCCGGTCAGGCCATTGAATTCCTCGCGGATTTCGAATTCCTCGAGCTTGCGCAGCGCCCTCAGCCGCATGTTGAGGATGGCTTCAGCCTGGGTGTCGGTCAGTGACCAGCGCGCCATCATCACCTGCTTGGGCTCGTCCTCCTCGCGGATGATCCTGATCACCTCGTCGATGTTGAGGTAGGCGATCAAATAGCCGGCGAGGATCTCCAGCCGCCTTTCGATCTCGCCGAGGCGGTGCTTGGAGCGGCGGATCAGGACGTCGCGGCGGTGCTCCAGCCATTCCTTGAGCACACCTTTCAGCGACAGCACGTTCGGCACCTTGCCGCGCGACAACACGTTCATGTTGAGCGGAAAGCGGCTTTCGAGCTCGGTCAGCTTGAACAGCGATTCCATCATGATGCCGGGATCGACCGAGCGGCTCTTCGGCACCAGCACGACGCGGATGTCCTCGGCGCTCTCGTCGCGGATATCCTCGAGCAGCGGCAGCTTGCGCGCCATCAAGAGCTCGGCGATCTTTTCGATCAGCCTGGCCTTCTGGACGCCGTAAGGGATTTCGGTGACGACTATGTTCCAGGTGCCCCTGCCCTGGTCCTCCTGGCTCCACTTCGCCCTGACGCGGAAACCACCGCGACCCGTTTCGTAGGCTTCGAGGATCGAGGCACGGCTGTCGACGATGATGCCGCCGGTCGGGAAATCCGGACCTTGCACGAAGTCCATCAGCTTGGTGACGGGCGCATCCGGATGATCGATCAGGTGAAGCGCGGCATCGCAAAGCTCGGCCGCATTGTGCGGCGGGATCGAGGTCGCCATGCCGACGGCGATGCCGGACGAGCCGTTGGCGAGCAGGTTCGGGAAGGCGCCGGGCAGCACGGCCGGCTCCTCGTCTTCCTCGTTGTAGGTCGGGCGGAAATCGACGGCGTCCTCGGTGATGCCTTCCAGCAGCAGCGTCGACACTTCGGTCATGCGCGCTTCGGTGTAGCGCATGGCGGCGGCGTTATCGCCGTCGATATTGCCGAAATTGCCCTGCCCGTCGACCAGCGGGTAGCGCATCGAAAAATCCTGCGCCAACCGCACCAACGCGTCGTAGATCGACTGGTCGCCATGCGGATGGAATTTGCCCATCACCTCGCCGACAATGCGGGCGCATTTGGCAAAGCCCTGGTCGGGGTTAAGCCGCAACAGGCGCATGGCATGCATGATGCGACGATGCACCGGCTTCAGCCCGTCGCGCACGTCTGGCAGTGCCCGGTGCATGATGGTCGACAGCGCGTAGGCGAGATAGCGCTCTTCCAGCGCCTTCTTCAGATCGACCGGTTCAATATTGTCGCCGCCGCCACTCTCGGGCGGCAAAAGCCTTTTTCCCATGGGCTGGCACTAGCCGAGCGGGTGATTCGCGGCAAGAGGCACCGGTATGCATCCCCCTAAAGCGAGTCGCATTCGACCGGCCCCATGCGACGCTTTAGGTCCTTGTTTTGACACATGCCGTTATCGCAAAACCCGCTGCACACTTTTGCGCGACATCCATTATGCAACAGGAATTGGAAGCGTCACGACGCCGGCCAACATCAACCCGTTACATCCTGCTTCTATCGCAAGCCTGATGGATCGGGTTTGCCTTTGGCCGCGATTTTCGACCATTGTGCCGAGGCCCGCCTTTTTCCGGTCCAGTTCGTCACCGAATGGTGGCGACGCGACGATTTGGAAAGAATTTCAGGACACTCTCAGGGGAGCTCTCGATGACGATCAGACACTCGACACTTATTAAGAGACTGGCTTTTTCGACCTTTTTGCTGACGCTGCCGCTGAATGCGGCGTTCGCGCAGGATACCGCGGTCGCCGACCGGCTGAAGGCTGCCCTCGCCGCGCAGGGTGTCGACCTCTCCTGGACCGGAGTAACCGGCGACACCTCCAGCATGGTTCTGCAAGGCGTAGCGGTCAAACCGGCGGCCGAAAAGGAGGCGCTCAAGATCGGCGACGTCAAGCTCGAAGGTGTGACCGAAGCCAATGGCGGCTATCAAATCGCGACCGTATCGACGTCGCCGTTCGAACACAGCGAAGATGGCGTGACGCTCAATCTCAGCCCCTTCGTCATCCACGACATGACGGTTCCGGCCGAAGGCGCAACCGGTCCGCTGGGCTCGCTGATGATGTACAAATCGGCCGAGCTCGACAACATGACAGTCAAAGTGGCTGACAAAACTGCTTTCTCGATGGACGGGCTTGCCATCGCAATCACGCCGCCGGCCGACGGCAAGGCCATGGCGTTTTCCGGCACTACGGAAAAATTCGCTGCCGACCTGACCCTGGTCGAAGATCCGAAGTCCAAGGAAGTCATCAACGCGCTCGGCTACCAGAACATAACAGGCAATCTTGAGATGGAAGGCACCTGGCAGCCTACCGACGGCAGGATGGATTTGTCGAAATACGAAATATCGGTCGACAATGCCGGCACGCTCGGCATGACCTTCGATCTCGGCGGCTACACGCTGGACGTCATCAAATCACTGCAGGACATGCAGAAGAAGATGGCAGCGCAGCCCGAAGGCGCGGACAATTCGGCGCAAGGCATGGCCATGCTCGGGCTGCTGCAGCAGCTGTCGTTCAACAGCGCCTCGATCCGCTTCGACGACGATTCGCTGACCAAAAAGGTGCTCGATTATGCCGGCAAGCAGCAAGGCATGTCCGGCAAGGACATCGCCAACCAGGCCAAGGCGATCGTGCCCTTCGGCATGGCGCAGCTCAACAATCCGGAACTGACCGCGCAGGTTTCGGCCGCGGTCAACAAATTCCTCGACGACCCGCAAAGCATCGAGGTCTCGGCCGAGCCGCCGGCAGCGGTGCCGTTCGCGCTGATCATGGCGGGCGCCATGTCCAACCCGCTCGACCTGCCGAAAACGCTTGGCGTGACGGTTACAGCAAACGAAGACTGATCGAGACAGGCTTCAAGCAAAAAGCCCGGCAGCGATGCCGGGCTTTTTTATGAATCAACAGCACCGGTTCGGAGCGTTTTCTAAACCTCTTTCTTCGTCGCCACCACGTGCAGCGACAATTCGCGAAGCTGCTGCGGGCTGGCTTCCGACGGCGCGTTCATCAACAGGTCGTAGGCCTGCTGGTTCATCGGGAACATGGTCACTTCGCGCAGGTTCCTGGCGCCGACCAGAAGCATGACGACACGGTCGATGCCGGCCGCCATGCCGCCATGCGGCGGCGCGCCATACTGGAAAGCACGGTAAAGGCCACCGAAGCGCTCCTCGACGGTTGCGCGGTCCAGCCCGACGGTTTCGAACGCCTTGACCATGGTTTCGGGCAGATGGTTGCGGATGCCGCCTGAGGCGATCTCGAAGCCATTGCAGACCATGTCGTACTGGAACGCCTTGATGCCGAGCAGATCCTCGCCGTTAAGCGCATCGATGCCACCTTGCGGCATCGAGAAGGGATTGTGCGCGAAGTCGATCTTCTTCTCGTCCTCGTTCCATTCGAAGAACGGGAAGTCGACGATCCAGCACAATTCGAAGCGATCACGGTCGACAAGGTTGAGCTCCTCGCCGGCGCGGGTGCGCGCCGCTCCCGCGAAGGAGACGAACTTCTTCGGATCGCCGGCGACGAAGAAGGCGGCATCGCCATCGGCAAGGCCGAGTTGTTGTCGGATCGCGTCGGTGCGCTCCTCGCCGATGTTCTTGGCCAGCGGCCCGGCGCCTTCGAGCTTCTCGCCCTCCTTGCGCCAGAAGATGTAGCCGAGGCCGGGCTGGCCCTCGCCTTGCGCCCATGAGTTCATGCGGTCGCAGAAGGCGCGCGACCCGCCGGTCTTGGCCGGAATGGCCCAGACCTCGGCCTTCGGATCGTTGGCAAGGATGTTGGCAAATACCTTGAAGCCAGAGTCGCGAAAATGATCCGAGACGGCCTGCATCTCGATCGGGTTGCGCAGGTCCGGCTTGTCGGTGCCGTATTTGCGCATGGCGACATCATAGGCGATGCGCGGAAACTTCTCCGTCACCGGCTTGCCGGCGGCAAAGGTCTCGAACACCCCCCGCATCACCGGCTCCATGGTGGTGAACACATCCTCCTGCTCGACGAAGCTCATCTCCACGTCGAGCTGGTAGAATTCACCCGGCAGACGGTCGGCGCGCGGGTCCTCGTCGCGGAAGCAGGGCGCAATCTGGAAGTAGCGGTCGAAGCCGGACACCATGATCAGCTGCTTATATATCTGCGGTGCCTGCGGCAGCGCGTAGAAAGTGCCGGGGTGGATGCGCGACGGCACCAGGAAGTCGCGCGCCCCTTCCGGCGACGAGGCGGTCAGGATCGGCGTCGAGAATTCGGTGAAGCCCACGTCGCCCATCAGCTTGCGCATCTCGGCGATGATTTTCGTCCGCGCGACGATGTTCTTGTGCAGCGTGTCGCGGCGCAGGTCGAGAAAGCGGTATTTGAGGCGGATGTCCTCCGGATAATCCGGCTCGCCGAAGACCGGCAGCGGCAATTCCTTGGCCGCCGACAGCACCTCGATCTCGCGGGCGAAGATTTCGATCTCGCCGGTCGGCAAATTGGGATTCACGGTGTCGGCGAGGCGCGCCTTGACCTCGCCGTCGACGCGGACGACCCATTCGCCGCGCAGGGTCTCGGCGATCTTGAAGGCCGGCGAATCCGGGTCGGCAACGATCTGGGTCAGGCCGTAATGGTCGCGCAAATCGATGAACAGCAGGCCGCCATGGTCGCGCACGCGATGCACCCAACCCGACAGGCGAACGGCGAAGCCGACGTCGCTTTTCCTCAACTGGGCACAGGTGTGGCTGCGGTAACGATGCATTGTCATTCTTAAAGTCCGGATGTTGGGTTGCGGCCGAGGCATGATGGCCCAGCCTGAAAATTTGCGCGAAAAGCACATGAGAGGGTGCATTTGTCAAGGCAAGCGGCAGCCGGGTCGAGTTCGCGTTCTTCCCGCCCCTATCCCACCGGCATCAATTTGTGCTCGAGGCGTCAATCTGAGTTCGCTGCTCTGTGCCGGCAGTTCAACTATGCACTCACCCCTTGACCCCGCCCGCGGTGAGGCCGGAGATGATCTTGCGCTGGAAGATCAGGACAAGGATGACGAGCGGCACGGTGACGATCACAGATGCGGCCATGATGTTGCCCCACGGGATCTCGAATTGAGAGCTGCCGGAGAGCAGGGCGATGGCGACCGGCACGGTTCGCTGCTCGTTGCTGGAGGTAAACGTCAGGGCAAACAGGAACTCGTTCCAAGCACCGATGAAGGCGAGTAGCCCGGTGGTCGCCAGCGCCGGCCACATCAGCGGCAGGAAGACGCGGCTGATGATGATCCAGGGCGTGGCGCCATCGAGGATCGCCGCTTCCTCCAGTTCGATCGGCAGGTCGCGAACGAAGGCGGTGAGCACCCAGACGGTGAACGGCAAGGTGAAGATCATGTAGGACAAGATCAGCGCGAACGGCGAATTGTAGAGGCCGAAGGTGCGGATCAGCTCGAAAAGACCGGCAAGCACCGCCAATTGCGGGAACATCGAAACGGACAGGATAGTGAGGAGCAGAGCCGAGCGGCCGCGGAAGCGGATGCGCGCCAGCGCATAGGCAGCGGTGACGCCCAGGAACAGCGAAATGACGACAACGGCGCTCGAAATGAATAGCGAGTTCACGAGGTTGCGCAGGAAGGTCCCCTCGGTGAAAACGGTCTTGTAATTGCTGAAGGTAATCGTCTTCGGCCAATAATCGATCTGGAAGAGCGCCGTCCCGGATTTCAGGCTGGTGATGATGGCGTAGTAGAACGGGAACACCGCGACGACGACGATAACGGCGACGAGGAGATAGAAAGCCGTGCGCTTGACGATCCACATGGTCAGTAGTCCCCCATGATCAATAGTCCTTGTCCAGTCTTATCCGGCCGAGCCAAAGAACGAGCATGGTCAGCAGAGCGAGGATAAGGAAGAGAAGCGTCGAGGCGGCGGAACCGGAAGCGAACTTGTCGAACTCAAACAGGCTCTCGCGGGCAAACACCGACATCGACTTGGTGTGTATGTTGTTTGGCGTAAGCACGTAGATCAGGTCGAAGATGCGCAGGGCATCGAGACCGCGAAAGATCATGGCCACCATCAACGCCGGTCGGATGAGCGGCAAGGTGATCTTCCAGAAAATTCTCCACGCGCCGACGCCGTCGAGCTTGGCGACCTCGTAGATTTCTTGTGGAAGCATCTGGAGGCCGGCGAGAATGAGAAGCGCCATGAAGGGGGTCGCCTTCCAGATGTCGACAACAAGGACGGCGACCATCGCCGTGTCGGCGCTGGCCGTCCAGGCGATCTTGGTGCTGATCAGGCCGAGCTTGAGCAGGACGTCGTTGATGATGCCGAACTGGTCGTTGAGCATCCACTGCCACATTTTAGCCGAGACGATCGTCGGGATGGCCCAAGGGATGAGAATCGCGGCGCGTACGATGCCGCGGCCGCGAAACTTGGCGTTGAGCACCAGCGCGACGATCATGCCGAGCACCGTCTCGCAGGTCACCGAAATCACAGCGAAGCGCACCGTGTTCCAGACGGCGCGCCACCAGACCGGATCGGCGAGCAGCCCGTCATAGACGACGCGGCCGCTCGGCATTTGCAGGACGGAGAAATAGTTGGCGAAGCCAACCCAGCGGCGGGCTTCGAGGTCGGCGAGCGAGGCATCGGTGAAGCCGAAATAGATCGTGCGCATCAACGGCCAGCCGGCAACGGCGGCGAGCACGATGAGCATCGGAGCAAGCAGCAGCCATGCCGAGCGCACACGCTGACGCGCCAGCAGCGAGCCTGAGCGCGGCGAGGTCACCAGGCGGTGCCCTTGAGCCTGGTCAAGGAGAACTCCAGATCGGCAAGGTTGTCGGCGGCCGTGCCCTCGCCGGACATGGTGTTGTGGACGGCGGTCCAGAACTCGCTCGATGCCTCATTGTACCTGGTCTTGGCCTGGGCCGAGGGACGCGGCACCGCGTTGAGGACGACTTCCTTCCAGCGCGGAATGACCGGCTGCGCGCCGGCGATGTCGGCATCGTCATAGAGTGCCTGGATGGTCGGCAGATATGCCCCCTTCAAGGCGCGGTACTTCTGCATCTGAGGCGAGGCGATCCATTTGACCAGCTCGATCGCTGCATCCGGGTTCTTCGAATATTTGGAAACCGCGAGATTCCAGCCGCCAAGCGTTGCTGCCGGGCGCGCGCCCTCACCCGACCCCGGCGGCAGCGTGGTCACCTTGAACTTGCCTTTGATGGGGGAGCTTTCGCTGTTGCCAAGCGCGTAGGCGTAGGGCCAGTTGCGCATGAAGACGGCGTTGCCGGTCTGCCAGACGCCTCGCGACTCTTCTTCCTGGTAGGCCAGAACGCCGGGCGGCGAGATGGTTCCCACCCAGCTCCTCGCCATTTCCAGCGCCGCAGCTGCTTGCGGATTGTTGATGGAGATCGTGCCGTCCGGCTCGATAATCTGGCCGCCGCCGTTCGACTTCACCCATTCGAGTGCATCGCAGGTCAGCCCCTCATAGGCGTTGCCCTGGAAAACGAAACCCCACATGTCCTTGTTGCCGGCCGCGCGCTCCTTGTCCATGACAAGCTTGGCGGTATCGGCAAGTTCAGCCCAGCTGGCCGGGACCCTGGCGCCGTATTTGTCGAGGAGATCCTTGCGGTAGTAGAGCGCCGGAGCGTCGGTGAATATCGGCAAGGCGACGAGCTTGCCGTCCACGGTCTGCGATTTGATGATCGATGGGAAATGGGCGCCAACGACATCCTTGGTCGCTTCGGTCAGGTCGATGAACTGCCTTGCAAGCTGGGGGGCCCAGATGATGTCCGTTTGATAGACGTCGACGTCGCTGCTTCCGGCGGCAAGCCAGAGCCGGTATTGGCCAAACTGGTCCGTCGCCGAGGGAGGCAGCGGAACGACGCTAACCTTGTTGCCGGTCTTCTTCTCGTATTGATCGAGGATCTCGCGAAGGATTCTCTGGCCGTTGCCGGTATCTCCGGACACCATGGCGAGGTCGACAGCCCGCGCCGGCCCGGCCGCCAGAACTGCGGCCACGGCAAATGCCGCAAATGCGGAATGAAATTTCATGATGGCGGACCTCCCTTTGGAGCTTCAGGCCGGGCAGCAGAAACGACGTCGATGCCTGACACCGTCTCCGCACACCGGCAGCTCACAAGACGCGTATTCGCCCACCAGCACTGAACTACAAAGATACGCCTTGGTTCCCAACACGGAGGGTCCGGCGCCACGCGGTAGCGCAATTTCCCCCTCGGCAATGCACCTAAAGCGTGTCGCGTTCGATCGGCCTCATGCGACGCGCTTTAGGTTCTTGTTTTTATGCATGTCGTTATCGCAAAACCGCTGCACACTTTTGCGCGACATGCATTAAGGCCCCCGGCTGGCCCCAACGCCACCGGGAATTGCCGCTGGCAATGGCGAAGGCGATGGTTCAAGAAGGATCAACGACAGGCTTTCCTTCATGTCCTCCATCCGCCCGCTGATCCCCCTCCTGATCGCCGCCGGCATCCTGCTCGGCGGCAACGGCCTGCAGAGCACGTTGATTGCGCTGCGTGGTGCGCAGGAAGGTTTTCCCGCTTCCTCGATCGGCCTGATGGGCACGTTCTATTTCGCCGGCTTCCTGCTCGGCTGCCTTGCCGTGACCCGCATCATGAAATCCGTCGGCCATGTGCGCGCCTTTTCGGCACTCGCGGCGATCGCCTCGGCGGGAACGCTGCTTCTGGTGCTGGTCATCGATCCGGTGATGTGGTGCGCCGTGCGCTTTGCCGGCGGGTTCTGCTTTGCCGGCCTGTTCACCATCATGGAAGCCTGGCTGAATTCCGGCGTCACCAACACCGACCGGGCGCGGGTGCTTGCCATCTACCGGATGGTCGACATCGGCTCGGTGACGGGCGCCCAGTTCCTGATCCCGATCTTTGGCGCCGGCGGCTTTGCCATCTTCGCCATCATGTCGATGATGATCACCGTTTCGCTGGTGCCGGTTTCGCTCGGCGACCGCTCCAATCCGACGCCGCCGGAAGACGTCAAGCTCGATTTGGCGCGCGTCTGGCGGATCTCGCCGCTCGGCTGCTTCGGCTGTATCGCCGTCGGCGTCACAAACAGCGCCTTCCGCACCCTGTCGCCGGTCTACGCCGAGCAGATCGGCATGTCGGTCGCCGACGTCGTCACCTTCGTCAGCGTCGGCATTTTCGGCGGCGCCATCATCCAATACCCGCTTGGCTATCTCTCCGACCGCTGGGACCGGCGCTCGGTGCTGCTGATGACCACGTGCTGTGCGATGGTGGCGGCACTGGCGCTGGCATTCGTGGCAGGCGGCAGCCCGTTTCTCAACTTCCTGCTCGTCTTCATCTTCGGCTGCTTCGCCATGCCGCTTTATTCGTTGTCAGCGGCGCATTCCAACGACCGCGCCGACAAGGGCGAGTTCGTGCTGATCAACGCTGCCTTGATGCTGTTTTATTCCTTCGGCGCCATCGGCGGGCCGTTCGCAGCCTCGACGGTGATGCAATTTTTCGGGCCGAGCGCGCTGTTCGTGTTCAGCGCCACCGTCTATGCGATCTTCGTGGCCGTCATCCTTTACCGGATGCAGGCGCGCTCCGCCGTGCCGGCCACCCATCGCAGCCGTTTTACGGCGCTGTTGCGCACTTCGACGGTTTTTGCCCGGTTGGCGAAGCGGAATGCCGATCCCGATGAACCCGCAAAGCCTGGATAGAGGTGCTTGCGCTTGACGAAAGCGCGCGCGGCTGAAATTGAAAGAGACCCTATCCCTTGCCAAAAGCGATTTGATGCACGTCATCACCACCCAGAAAGAACTCGAGACCGCTATTGCCGCTTTCGAAAAGGCGGAATTCGTCACCGTCGATACCGAATTCATTCGCGAAACGACCTTCTGGCCGATCCTGTGCCTGATCCAGATGGCAGCGCCCGGGGTGACCGCGCTGATCGATCCGCTGTCGCCCGACATCGACCTGAAACCGTTCTTCAGGCTGATGGCCAACGAGGCGATCGTCAAAGTCTTCCATGCGGCGCGCCAGGACATCGAAATCATCGTGCATCTCGGCGATCTGGTGCCGCATCCGGTGTTCGACACCCAGGTCGCGGCAATGGTCTGCGGCTTCGGCGACAGCGTCTCCTACGACCAGCTGGTGCAGCGCATCACCGGAGCGCGGCTCGACAAGTCCTCGCGCTTCACCGATTGGCGCCACCGTCCGCTGTCCGAAAAGCAGCTCGACTACGCGCTCGCCGACGTCACCCACCTGATCGAGGTCTACAAGCATCTCAGCGCCGAGCTGGTGCGGGAAAACCGCGCCCACTGGCTGAACGAGGAGATGGACGTGCTGACCTCGCGCGAGACCTACGATCCGCATCCCGAGGATGCCTGGAAGCGGCTCAAGATGCGGCTGCGCAAGCCGCAGGAACTGGCGATCGTGCAGGCGGTGGCCGCCTGGCGCGAACGCGAAGCGCGCGAGCGCGACGTGCCGCGCGGCCGGGTGCTCAAGGACGATGCGATCTACGAAGTGGCGCAGCAGGCGCCGCGCGACGCTGCGGCGCTGAGCAAGCTGCGTACCACGCCGAAGGGCTGGGAGCGCTCGTCGACGGCGACGGCACTGCTTGGCGCGGTAAACGCTGCCCTTGCCCTGCCCAGGGAAGAGATGCCGAAGCTGCCGAAGAGCTTCCAGCCGCCGGAGGGGTCAAGCGCCGCGGCGGAGTTGCTGAAGGTGCTGCTGCGGATCGTTGCCGAAAAGGAGGGCGTCGCATCCAAGGTACTCGCCTCCAGTGACGACATCGACCGCATCGCTGCCGAGGGCGAGGAAGCCGACGTGCCGGCATTGCAAGGCTGGCGGCGCGCCGTCTTCGGCGAGGCCGCGCTCAAGCTGGTGCGCGGTGAACTCGCCATCAGGTTCGACAAGCGCAAGATCGCTGTATTCGATTTGTAGCCTTGAGCTTGCTCAGATCAAGCCGAGCAGATGCAGCGCTAGCCATATCCAGCCAAGTGCAAGAACTACCGCGCCCAGGTAGAATGCCCTGCTGCGCAGGATTAGCCGATTCCTGGTCAAGTGGACCGACGCGTGAAGATAGCGGGAGACGACAAAGATCCACATCAGAGCCAAGGTCAGATAATTGACGCCATTGGTCACGTGCAGCGTCAAGCATAAGACGTAGAAAAGCACCTGCAGTTCGAACTGGTTGCTCAGATTGTCGGCGACGGTGATACTGGACCCAGGCTCCGTCGAGCGCGTCTTGAACTGGCCGGTCTTGGCTTCGCCCGACCTGACCGCACCATAGCGGCGCCGGCCCATTACGATATAGACGATATAGACCAACAGCACCTGCGCCAGGATCGGCCAGAAGATCGCGGTCTGGTTCAAGACGCCCCCTATCGTTGTCACCCAACCTTCAAGGCCGTTTCTGAGCCATCAGAGTGAAAGCCGCAATGACAGTCACTGGTATCGCCAGTAGGGCGAATTTGGTGACGATCAGCGCCGAGGCGAAAGATAGTGAATCCGGATTGGCCGACAGAAAATCGGACAAAAGACGAGCCACGGCGATATTCTGGGCATAGTCGGTAAGCAGGTAGGGCAGCACCAGCACAACCGCGAATATCGACTGGGTTTGCGCAGGCAGTGCACGGAAATTCTTCAGCCGCCGGCCCGTGGCCAGGATCAGGCTGACCATCGTCAGCGATAGCAGCGCCGGAAAAAGCAGGTCGAAGGTCAGGTAATGCCAGACGAGAATAATTTCGCTGCCGCGCCGGCCGAGGGCTATTAGCCAGGCCATGCCCTCATCCGGGGTGAAACCGGTATAGCGCATGTCGAGCGACGGCAGACCGCCGCTCAATCGGCGAAAATAGAGGAACTCCATCGCCGTCATGATGATGAAAACCGCCACGGTGGCGGTACAGAGTGCGGCCGCGTGGCGCGACAGCCGCAGGATCATTGCCGCCAGATTGCGCCAAAGCGCATGGCGATCAGGCTCCGCCAGGATAATTCGGGCTTTCGCGGGTAATCGTGACGTCATGGGCGTGGCTTTCACGAAGTCCGGCATTGGATATCCGCACAAAAGTGGCGCGCTCGCGGAAATCGGCAAGGTCGCGGCCACCGACATAACCCATAGCGGCTTTCAGGCCGCCTGCAAGCTGGTGCAGCACGCCAGACACAGGTCCTTTGTACGGCACCTGCCCTTCGATGCCTTCCGGGACCAGTTTCAGCGTGTCGCGCACCTCGGCCTGGAAATAACGATCGGCGGAGCCGCGCGCCATCGCGCCGACCGAGCCCATGCCGCGATAGGCTTTGAAGGAGCGGCCCTGGTGCAGATAGACCTCGCCCGGGCTCTCGTCCGTGCCGGCCAGCAGCGAGCCGATCATCGCCGCGCTGGCGCCGGCGGCCAGTGCCTTGGCGAGATCGCCCGAATATTTGATGCCGCCATCGGCAATGACCGAAACGCCGGATTTCTGCGCCGTCTCGACCGCCGACATGATCGCCGAGAGCTGCGGCACGCCGACGCCGGCGACGATGCGGGTGGTGCAGATGGAGCCTGGTCCGATGCCGACCTTGACCGCGTCGGCGCCCGCATCGATCAGCGCCAAGGTGCCTTCCGCGGTGGCGACGTTGCCGGCCAGGATGCGAACCGAGTTGGACAGCTTCTTGGCCCGCGTCACCGCGTCCAGGACGCGCTGCGAATGACCGTGCGCGGTGTCGATCACCAGAAGGTCGACGCCGGCGTCGATGAGGCGCTCAGCCCGCTCGAAGCCGTCATCGCCGACGCTGGTGGCGGCAGCGGCGCGCAAGCGTCCCTGCGCATCCTTGGTGGCGTGCGGGTTGAGCTGCGACTTCTCGATGTCCTTGACCGTGATCAGCCCGACGCAATTGCCGTCCCGATCGACCACAACAAGCTTCTCGATGCGGTGCTGGTGGAGCAGCCGCTTGGCCTCGTCCTGATCGACGTTCTCCTTGACCGTGATCAGGTTCTCGCGGGTCATCAGCTCATAGACCTTTTGCGCCGGGTCGGAGGCGAAGCGGACGTCGCGATTGGTCAGGATGCCGACGAGCCGGCCGACCGTGTGGCCGCCGGTGCCGCCGTTCTCGACCACCGGGATGCCCGAGATGCTGTAGGTGCGCATCAGACCCAGCGCATCGGCAAGCGTCGCCTCGGGACCGATGGTGACAGGGTTGACCACCATGCCGGACTCGAATTTCTTCACCTGCCGCACCTGCTCGGCCTGTTCGGCCGGCGAGAAATTGCGGTGGATGACGCCAATGCCGCCGGCCTGGGCCATGGCGATGGCGAGCCGCGCCTCTGTGACCGTGTCCATGGCGGCAGACAGGATCGGCACGTTGAGGTCGATGTCACCGGCGATGCGGGTGCGGATGTCGGTCTCGCCGGGCATGACCTCGGAATGACCCGGCTGCAGCAGCACGTCGTCAAAGGTCAGCGCCAATGCGCCGGTGGACGTCTCGATGATTTTTGCCATGGCCAGCCCTCGGAATGCAGGAAAGGCGCTCGCCCTGATGGACAGCGCCGACTCATCTTCTTCCCTTTCAGGATTGGCGCTGGCTCGTAACACGTCCCGTGGCCGTTGAAAAGCCGATGGTTGTGTAGTGGCGAAGCTGTATTTTTGCCCTAGGGGCCGCGGCACTTGCGGTCGCACAAACGTGACAGCAAATTAATGCGACATCCGGGTCAAGCCATGATAACCGCCCTACCTGTCGGTTTGGCCCCCAGGGCCGGCAAGCAATCGCGACGCACATTTCAAGGCCGGATCCATCGTGAACCGCACCATTCCGCTTATCCTGGCGGTCGCTCTATTCATGGAAAACATGGATTCGACCGTCATTGCGACATCGTTGCCGGCGATCGCCATCGACATCCACACCAGCCCGATCGCGCTCAAGCTGGCGCTGACCGCCTATCTGGTATCGCTGGCGATTTTCATTCCGATCAGCGGCTGGATGGCCGACCGCTTCGGCGCCAAGAATGTCTTCCGTGCCGCGATCGCCGTGTTCATCGTCGGTTCGGTCGCGTGCGCCATTTCCAATTCGCTGCCGGCTTTCGTGGTGTCACGTTTCCTGCAAGGCATTGGCGGCGCCATGATGACGCCGGTCGGACGCCTGGTGTTGGTACGCGCGACGCCGAAAAGCGAGCTCGTCGCCGCCATGTCGTGGCTGACTGTCCCGGCTCTGGTCGGCCCCCTGGTCGGCCCGCCGGTTGGCGGCTTCATCACGACCTATTTTTCCTGGCACTGGATTTTTCTGATCAATGTGCCGATCGGGCTGATCGGCATCTGGCTGGCCACGCGTTTCCTGCCGAAGACCGACGCCGCGCAGACGCCGCCGCTCGATCTCGTCGGTTTCGTGCTGAGCGGGCTGGCGGCATCGGGCATCGTGTTCGGCCTGTCGGTGGTCAGCCTGCCGGCTCTGCCGCCAGTTGCCGGCTTTATCACCGTTGCCGTCGGGCTGGCATCGGCGGTGCTTTACCTGCTGCACGCGCGCCGTGCCAAGAATCCGCTGCTGGCGCTCGAGCTGTTTCGCAATCGGGTGTTCCGCTCGTCGGTGCTCGGCGGCGGACTGTTCCGCATCGGCATTGGTGCCGTACCTTTCCTTTTGCCGCTGATGTTCCAGATCGGTTTCGGGCTGACGCCGTTCCAGTCCGGCATGATCACCTTCGTCTCGGCAATCGGCGCCATAGGCATGAAATTCGTCACCGCGCTGATCTTCAGGGTCGCCGGCTTCCGCCGGGTGCTGATTTCAGGCTCGCTCATCGCTGCCGCGTCAATCGCCATCAACGGCCTGTTCACACCCGACACGCCCTACGGGCTGATCCTCGCCATGCTGCTCGCCGGGGGCTTCATCCGCTCAATGTTCTTCACCGGCATCAATGCGCTTGCCTACGCCGAGATTTCGGCCGCCGACACCAGCAAGGCCACGCCGATCACGGCGGTGTTCCAGCAGTTGGCGATCGCACTCGGCGTGGCGCTGGCCGGCGGCATCCTGGAAGTGTCGACCAAGATCCATGGCGGCCCGCTGACGCTGAGCGACTTCCACACCGCCTTCTTCATCGTAGCGGCGGTGTCGGCGGCAGCCTCGCTGTCGTTCATGCGGCTGGCGCCGGACGCCGGCAATGCCGTGTCGGGACATGGCAGGTTGACACCGCCGAAGACGCTGGAGCCGGTGAGCCCGCCGGGGAGTTGAGGACCCCTTCCCTTCTCCCCTTGTGGGAGAAGGTGGATCGGCGCGCAGCGCCGAGACGGTTGAGGGGTGTTGGAAGAAATGAGGCGATGATAACTGCAAGCGTGTTGCCAAGCTGGAACACCCCTCATCCGACCTCGCTTCGCGAGGCCACCTTCTCCCACAAGGGGAGAAGGAAAGGGCGCTACCCCTTAAAATCCTTCGCCAGCAAATACAGCTCCACCGATTCGTCGCGTGAGGCTGGCGGCTTGACGTGATGGACCGAGCGGAAATTCCGCTTGAGTCTCGCCAGCAATTCGTTTTCGGCGCCGCCCTGAAACGTCTTGGCGAGGAAATGTCCGCCAGGCTTCAATACCGACAGCGCGAAATCGGCCGCCACCTCGCAAAGATGCATGGTGCGGATGTGGTCGGTCCGCTTGTGGCCGGTGGTGGGTGCAGCCATGTCGGAGAGCACGATGTCGGGCTGGCCGCCCAGCGTCTCGGCCAGCTTTTCGGGTGCCTGCGGATCGAGGAAATCCATCAGCAGCACCGGCGCGCCCGGCACGGCGTCCATCTCGAGATAGTCGATGCCGACGACGTTCGGGTGTTCCGCGGTCGACTTGGTACGCGCGGCGGCGACCTGGCACCAGCCGCCGGGTGCCGCACCAAGGTCTATCACCTTCATGCCGGGCTTGAGCAAATGGTGCTTGTCGTCGATCTCGATCAGCTTGTAGGCGGCGCGCGAGCGATAGCCGTCGGCCTTCGAGCGCTGGACATAGGGATCGTTGATGTGGCGCTGCAACCAGCGGCGCGACGATTCCTTCAAGCCGCTTTTCTTCTTGATCTTCGTCTTCAGCACGCGAATGCCGGCGGAGCTCGGTCTTTCCGGTTTTTTGGTCATTGCCGGCCCCGCCCGCTGTTGCGCCAGACGCCGTCATCGGCCATCAATTCGCTCAGTATGCCCTCGCGCAGGCCACGGTCGGCGACACGCAGCCGCTCCGACGGCCAGACGGCACGGATCGCCTCCAGTATGGCGCAGCCGGCCAGAACCAGGTCGGCGCGGTCGGCGCCGATGCAAGGGTTGGCGACGCGCTGCTGGAAATCCCAGCCGACCAGTTTTTCGACCATGCGGTCGACGCTGTCGCGATCCATCCACAGCCCGTCGACGCGGCGGCGGTCATAGCGTTCGAGATCGAGATGGACGCCGGCCAGAGTCGTCACCGTGCCCGAGGTGCCGAGCAGATGGAATTTCGGGCTGGACAGGAGGTGGCTCAGCCGGTCGCGCTCGTCGAAGGCGCGCAGCCGCATTGCGACATCCTCGACCATGGCGCCAAAGATCTCGCGCGTGACCGTGCGGCCGCCAAAACGCTCGGCCAGCGAGACGACGCCGACCGGCAGCGACGTCCACGAGACGATATGGTTGGCAAGCCTTGGCGAGCGCTGACCAGTGAGGTCGATCAGCGCGATTTCGGACGAGCCGCCGCCGATGTCGAACAGCACGACGCCTTGCGTGTCGCGCTCGACCAGCGAGCCGCAGCCCGACACCGCCAGCCGCGCCTCGGTCTGGCGGTCGATGATCTCGAGCTTCAGGCCGGCCTCGCGCTCGACGCGCTCGAGGAACTCGACGCCGTTGGCGGCGGTTCGGCAGGCCTCGGTGGCGATCAGCCTGGCCTTCCTGACCTTGCGGTTGCGCAATTTGTCACCGCAGATCTTCAGCGCCTCGACCGCGCGGTCCATTGCGGCGTCGCCAAGCCGACCATTGGCGGTGAGGCCCTCGCCCAGCCTGACAATGCGCGAGAACGCATCGATGACGCGGAACTGGCCATGACGCGTCGGCACCGCGACCAGCAGGCGGCAATTGTTGGTGCCGAGGTCGAGCGCGGCAAAGACCGGTAATTCCTGCAGCGGCGGCGGTGTGCGGGCACCTTGCCCCGGCCTTGGCGAGGCTGGAGGCAATTGCGCGATCGAAGCCGATTGCGCGATCGAGGACTGGGGCGCGATCGAAGCCGCTGGCTGGGGTAGGCGCGCCGGGGCCTCGTTGGCGACGGGCAGCGAAGTGCCGGCAGCCACGGGACGAGCCTCGTCGCGTGCGAAAACCTTGCGCCCGCGCCGGCGCTTGCGCCGCTTCTTGGGCTTGCCGTTCTGATGCGGGCCGTTCTGACCCTTGTAATCGTGGGACGTGTCGCCAGCCTGTCCATTGCCGGACCGGGGCTGCACTTGACGGCCGTAGCGTCCGGTGGATGGGCTTGCCTGGCCGGACGGCGTCGGCGAACCCCTGGACACGCCCACTTCCGGCGCGCCAGCGCCGGCGTCGTGGTCTTCCACTGTCGTTCCTTCCGGCGCCGCGCGAACCGAGATCGGACGCAGCAGGCGCTTTTACATGTTCAAGTTGCCGCCAGACTATCAGCGCCGGGCCGGATCACCAAGAGTGCCCGCAGCGAATTTTGCCGGCGGCGTGAAGGCGGCGACGTCGGTGACCCCTTCTCCCCTTGTGGGAGAAGGTGGCCGAGCGAAGCTCGGTCGGATGAGGGGTGCTGGACGGATCGCGGCATTGAAGATGTAACCCCTTCAAATCATTTTATTTTTTCGAGCTGAGTTCCTTCCGGCACCCCTCATCCGGCTCGGCGCTGCGCGCCGATCCACCTTCTCCCACAAGGGGAGAAGGGGAGGCGCGAGCGCCACAACGCGCCTTCCCGGTTGAATAGCCGGCTTCAATGAGGCATTTCTGAAATGGAGGGGTAAACCATTCGGGAGCGCGGGCGGTTTTCCTGCTGCGAACCGGAAATCGGGTACGGGCTGCAACGCATGATCGTCAGGCCATGAACTGGAGGCGTTATTTCTGGCCCGTGATCGGCATCGCCGCTGTGGTGTTCTCGCTGTGGCTGCTGCTGCACGAATTGCGCGGCATCTCGCTCGACGATGTCTGGGCCGGCATAATCGCCATCCCGGCGCGCGGCTGGGTGCTGGCGGCGCTGAGTTCGGTCATCGCCTATGCCTCGCTCGCCGGTTACGACCACATCGCGCTGCTGCACATCGGCAAGAAAGTCTCGTGGCTGTTCGTCACCTTCTGCTCGTTCACCACCTACGCGCTGTCGCACAATATCGGCGGCTCGGTGTTTTCCGGTGCGGTGATCCGCTACCGCGCCTACGGCACCAAGGGCCTGACCGGGCAGGACGTCGGCATTCTGGTGGCGATCTGCTGGATCACCTTCGTGCTGTCGACGCTGTTCGTCTCAAGCATCGTCCTGCTGCTCGAGCCCGAGGTGATCGACCGGTTTTCCGGCACGCCGCATCACCGGCTGGCGCAGGCGGGAGGGCTCGCCATGCTGCTCGTGGTGGCGGCCTATGTCTTCGGCAGCTGGCTGCATCTCAGGCCGCTGAGGATCGGCAGCTTTCAGCTGCACTACCCGGCGCTGCCGATCGTGGCGCGGCAATTGCTGGTCGGCCCGATCGAGCTCCTGGCGGCAGCGGCGATCATCTTCTTTGCCCTGCCCGCCGCCGGCAATCCCGGCTATTTCGTCGTGCTCGGCGTCTTCCTGGTGTCGTTCTCGATCGCGCAGATTTCACATGCGCCGGGCGGGCTGGGCGTCTTCGAGGTGGTGTTCCTCGCGGGCTTGTCACATATGGACCAGGTCGGCGTGCTGGCGGCGCTGCTGGTGTTCCGGCTGTTCTACCTGATCATCCCGCTGCTGATCGCACTCGGCGTGGTGCTGTTCTTCGAGCACTCGCAATACAGCCGCAGCGAGAGTTGAAGCGCGGGAAGCCGACGATTGAACCCAGACACAGGGTTGACTATTTTCCGGCGGCGGCTACAAGGCACGCGCGGCGACGTCGCCGCCCTGCCCGTGTGGTTTTCAACAGCCGCGCCTGCTGGGGAATAGGTTAACGGTAGACCCACGGACTCTGACTCCGTTAGTCCTGGTTCGAATCCAGGTTCCCCAGCCAGCTTCTTTTTTTCAATAGAAACAATTACTTAGATCATTCCCGAAAATGGCATGTGTTACAACCATGCGGATGATCCGCATGGTATTCTATCCGCATCATTCGGACCGGGAGGTGGCATGAATCTTCGATGGTCAATAAACCTGCTTGAGGACGGCGCTGTCGTCACTCAGGAAGGCGAATATCTCGGAACTTGGGGAATCGATGAGTCGGACGCGATATATGAATTCACGCCAGACGGTGCAGCTGAGCCGTTGCTGTGCAGTGGATTTGTGAAGTTCCTATGCGATAGCATTGAACAATGGCACAGCCTGCAACAGAGCGGCGGCGAGTGAGCCACTCGCGATCGAAGCTGTCAAGTGCCTGCGTCCGCGCACGACGTTGATCCTTATACTTGCTGGACGGCTGAGCACACTACATCTAGGAATTACGGTGACAGTGCACTTTTTACCATGTCGCCCCGTGTCTAGATTGACCGCATGGTGCACCTTGCCCGCGTTCCCGCCCTGCCGCATCCCCGGACCGTACGGGCGAGCCAAAGTGTTTTCACGTCCGAAGAATATATGTTCCGCAAGAACTGCTCATCGAGTATTGCCGCGTCGCCGATGTCGCGGTTTTTCGATGCACCCGGGGGCCGAGAGTATCGCCGGGCAAATCGGCAAAGCCGAGAAACCCGGAAACGAGCCAGGCGGCGAAAAGAAAATAGTGCACCGGAATTACGGTGACGGTGCACTTTTTACCATGTTCGCCCCGCCGCATCGTGTAACCTTGCCCGCGTTCCCGGTCTGCCGCAGCACCGTACAGGCGAGCCAAAGTGTTTTCACGTCCGAAGACTATGCGTTCCACAAGGACCGCTCATCGAATATTGCCGCGTCGCCGATGTTGCGGTTATCGATGCTGGGGGATGCGGCAGACCGGGAACGCGGGCAAGGTGCACCATGCGGCGGGAGCGACATGGTAAAAAGTGCACCGTCACCGTAATTCCGCATGACAACCACCGCAAAATGCGGGTCTGGATGATGACCTCTGGCAGCCAAACCCCGTCCGCGTTAGAATGGGACAGGGGGACATTCACCAACCCAGCAAGGGAGGTCCGCCATGAAAGTCAAAGACGCAATGCATAAGGGTGTCGACTGGGTCAGCCCCGAAACCGCTGTCACCGAACTGGCGAAAATGATGCGAGCCCAGGATATCGGGTCGATTCCCATTGGAGAGAACGACCGACTGATCGGAATGGTGACCGACCGCGATATTGTCTGCAACGGACTGGCAGAAGATGGTTTCGACGGCCGCATCGCAACGGCGCGCGATGTTATGACGGCCGGCATTCACTGCTGCCGCGAAGACGACGATCTGGCCAAGGCCGTACGGCACATGGAAGAACTGAAAATCCGCAGGTTGCCGGTGATCAACAAGAATATGCGGATGGTCGGCATCCTTAGCGTCGGCGACGTCAGTCAGTCGGCACCGAGGGAACTGGTGTCCGAATACGTCAAGAGCGTTTCCGCCCACCACCACTGAAGGGCGGCTCGCCCGTGCGCTAAGGCCTCAGTCTGCCGCCGCGCTGGCCACAGCGCGCCGGCAGAAATGTCCGGTCATCGAGGCCGTGGCGCACCGGAAAAGCCCGCCGGCCGAAGCCGGCTGGAGCGTCTGCAGTCGCCAGAGTGTGGGTAACTTTATGCAGCCTTCAGGTTAATCACCCGCATCACTGCGACCGCTGTTCCGTTGTTCGTAGCAGCCTCCTTCGTGCTACCCTTGCCGCAGCTCCAT
Organism: Mesorhizobium sp. M0145; assembly: GCF_040322355.1. NCBI lineage: Bacteria > Pseudomonadati > Pseudomonadota > Alphaproteobacteria > Hyphomicrobiales > Phyllobacteriaceae > Mesorhizobium > Mesorhizobium sp. M0145. The sequence continues at coordinate 36,004 of NZ_JAMYTK010000015.1, read as the reverse complement.
ACGTCACCCTCCTTGGCCGTGAACTGCATGTCTCCGGCCGTGACCTGCAGCTCGCCTTCAGTGACCGTGCAGACCATATCGTCGGCCATGACATCCCCGAGCGGGCTAGTTGCCTTTGGCTGGTAGACGACGTCTTCCATGGCAATTTTCTTGTACCCCTTGATATGGGAGTCTCGTGTTCCCAGTTCGACGAGCCGAACGCCGGGAAAAATCTCTTTGCCATCAGTCGGACCGTAGGTCTTGGCCGCTACCGGAATGGGCTTTGCGACCAATAGCGGGGCCGCCAACGAGGTGGCACCAAGGGCGAGAGCATTACGTCGAGTCATCTTCATAACATCCTCCCTGAGTTAGTTCGCCCGACCGGGCGAACCTGATATTTTACGCGCCCGTTCAGCCAAATAGTCAAAACACAATTGGGCAAGCCAACGCCTGGCCTGCGCGCGTTCTGGCGTGCCGCTGTCCTACACCGCCGAAGTGCTTCGCGCGTCTTGGCGGCTCGCTGCGGCTGGCTGCGCATGGCCTGCCTGCCACACCTCTTGACTGTCCGAGCGGGTTAGATACTTTTTGCTGCGTGCCTTGAGAAAAGCGGTGCCGGGCACCTTGGTCAGCCGCGTGATAACCGACGAATGGGTGAGCCCTCACGTCGAAGAGAAAGAAGAAACAGCACCAGCTCTTGCTGGCCGCGCTGCCTAAAGCGAAACCGAAAATGACCTAGATTGTTGATGCGACGCGGGAAATTGGCCGCTAAGGATGAATTACGGTGACAGTGCACTTTTACCATGTCGCCTCCGCCGCATGGTGCACCTAGCCCGCGTTCCCGGTCTGCCGCATCCCCAGCACCGTACGGGCGAGCCAAAGTGTTTTCACGTCCGAAGACTATATGTTCCTGCTGATCGAGTATTGCCGCGTCGCCGATGTCGCGGTTTTCAATGCGCCCGTGGGCCGAGAGTATCGGCGAGCAAATCGGCAAAGCCGTGAGAACCCGGAAAATGCGGCACGCGGCGAAAAGAAATAGTGCACAGTCACCGTAATTCCTAAAACCTCTCCGGCAACCCTTCTACTCCCCGACAATGGACGTCGGCGGGCGTGCCGAGGTTATCGGATCGGCATGACGAAGGACGATCCTCCACGCGCCTTCCTCGCGCCGGAATATGGTGGTGACTCGAAGCGCAATCGGCACCAGTTTGTTGCCACCACCGACCTTGGATTGGAACCGCTCGACCTCGATGATGTATCCCAAGTCGGCTGTCGCATACTCCGAGATGCGCTCAAAGCCGATGGCCTTGCCGTGCCGGTAATTGGTGGCGGCCCGTTCCATGGTGTCAGCGGCCTTTCTCCATCCCTTCGCCGGCGGGCCAAAGGGATTGGCAATAATGACGTCGTCCTGTCGCGAGTAGAGGTTTTTCAGGGGCTCAGGATCGCCCTTTACGAAGGCATCCAGGGCCAGATGATCCTGCTCGATAAATTTCGTCAGGTCGGAGGCTAACATCTTAACATCGCCCCATGACTAAAAAGAGAACTCTATCAAGCGCTACATCCGCCCTTCGCTTTGCCGTAGGCGGTCGGGCTGGTGTCCGTAGTATAGATCAGAATTACGGTGAGTGCACTTTTTACCATGTCGCCCCCGCCGCACGGTGCACCTTGCCGGCGTTCCCGGTCTGCCGCATCCCCAGCACCGTGCGGGCGAGCCAAAGTGTTTTCACGTCCCAAAGTCTTCCACAAGAACTGCTCATCGAGTATTGCCGCGTCGCGGATGTCGCGGTTTTCGATGCACCCGTGGGCCCTCGCCGGGCAAATCGGCAAAGCCGTGAAACCCGAAAACGAAGCAGGCGGCGCACTGTCACCGTAATCCGATTGTGACCTGCGGCCCAGATGACAGCGCTCCGCGCCGCCTTCCTCGTTAAACATGCGAACCGACGCGCAGGCGCAGCGGACTCGCTAATTCTGCTCTCTCATAGATCTAAATGGCGCCGACCAAATGAAGTCCGTTTGAATATATTCGATCGTCGATATGCCGGGTCCTGGACCAGCACCAAACAGGGTTTCGTTCGGCGTTCCGAGCTCAGGATCTCCGGACGAAAGCGTATTCAGGTCGTCTGATTGCTTGCCGTCACCAGATACAAGACGCGGCCCGACAGATGCACGCGCATGACAGCTTATGCAGGACGACTTTTGGAAAGTGTTTTCGATTACGGGATTTGATAGCACCGTCGGAGATCCAATTGAGGTCGTGAATTCAGTCTGAGCCCCTCGCAATATGTAATTTTGCCAAACAGTCCCTCTTGTCTCAGCCCTAACGCCGTCCTGTCCAATGGTAGCGTCAACAGGGCTCGTCTCGGCGACCAATTGCGTCGGAAAGCCAAATTGAGAAAGCCATTTGTTGTCGCAGGCGCCTTGAGCAATCTCACAATCTCGATGACCGAAATCGATCCAGACCCAATTCGGAAGGTCCTTCGTTATGATGTGTAAAGCAACAAGACCAATCGCTATTTGTTGCCCATTCAGTTCGAATTTCCTCCACAGGTAGCGGGGCTTGTCCTCATCCCGTATTGGCCGCCATTCGGCCTTTATCTCTTTCGCGCCTTGATCAAAGGAAATTTTCTTTCGACTATCTTCCTTCACGGCGGCCGCGAAGTTTCTTTCGAGTCCGTTTCGGGAATAAAGGTCACCTGAGACAATCTTCTCATACATTATGCGGTTTGCCCGTACCTCTTGGCTGACTGGACTCAGCGGATCAAATTTTGGTTTGACGATCTTGCTCGACGACAGGACCATCTTCCTTTCTAAGTTTTCGTCCAAGACAATTTCGTGACTCTCCCTTGGCAACTTCTCCCATGCCGGCGGTCTTGAGCCGTCAGTCTTATAGACCTCGCTGTGGTCACCACCCGACTCGAGGGCCCAAGTTTCCCAGACAAGCGGAAGGTCCGGAGCATCGCCAAATTTCTTGCTTGAATCTGCGACGCCAGCTGTCCCCAGTTCCGCCGGTCGTGATACGGAAAAAAACACTTGCCACGCATACTCATCCGGATTGGTCAGCGCGAGTAGAGAAGCCGTTGCATCTCCCCCGAATTCGACCTCCGCTGCTGCGCAGGGGGCGGCCGCCAGGATTGAGCAAGCGATAAGCACGGGAAAAGCGCTTCGCATGAATATTCCTCCGATGTGAGCGTATGTACGCCCCTGAACACTTTGATTGATGAAGCTCGCTAACTTCCACGAAGACAGCCTAGTTGGCAGCCATTGTCTGGGTGATCCAGTCAGAGAAGGCGCTCACGCGGGTGTAAACACCGTATTTTAATCGGCGAGCGCAGCCCTCGCCAAAGCTTACAATGCCGACCAATACTGGCTTTCCGCCACGCGTTGCCACCGCAGGACCCCCGGAGTCGCCTTGGCATGAGTCCAGCCCGCCGTCGCGATAACCCGCACACATCATCGTATTCTTGATTCTGCCGTTATAGCTTCCAGGCTGATTGCAATCGCTCAAGTTCACAAGCGGAACATCGGCCACGCGAAGTACTTCCGACGCAGCGCCTCCCTCCATTACAGCCCCCCATCCCGTGACTGAAACGTTGGTGCCATCAGGGATATCTGCCGATTGCTCTATCAATGGGACCACAGTTGGGTCCGCAACCGGCTCGGCAAGTTTTACAAGAGCAATGTCGTTCTCATAGGTGGAGCTATCATAACTCGGATGAACGAAATATTGAACGCTCTTTGTGCGAATTCCAAGGGCATGATAGAATGTTGTCTTAGTTACAACGTCTTCTTCGGTCTTGTCCGCAACGCAATGGGCCGCGGTCAATATCCAATTGGAGGCAATGACGCTACCTCCACACCGTAAAATTCTCTGAGGTTCAGGCACCATCGCATAGAGAAGAGCCGCCTGCCATGGATATTGCTCAACAGTTGTTACCTTCCCGCCAACTATGCGCGGATCAATTTCCGTTCCGCTCAAGTTTTTGGTATCAAAACCTAATGCTTCCAGACCCTTTACCTCACCGACGATCTGGGTGAACTCCTCGAATGTTACTGTTTTGCCAGGCACATACCGCTGAAAGTCGTCGGCAAGCGCCGTTGAAGCAACCGTCAGCTGTATTGCGGCGATTATTATTGTACGGAACAGGGATACCATGGTCGCTCCACGAACGTTTGAGTTCACTCGGCAATAATCGACAAATAGGTGCGTCGATTAGGTCGGAACTTCTGTCGCGTGAAAGATCCAACCTTTAGGGGTGCCATTCCGAGCAAACCCCGCGGAATTACGGTGACAGTGCACTGCTTACCATGTCGCCCGCCGCTAGATCACATTGGTGCGCGTTGCCGCGTTCCCGGTCTGTAGTCCGCTATCTAAGCCCCAGTTGGTGCAAATTTATAAATGACTAGCCGGGCCCGGTTTCAGTTGCATCGAATATCCAGCCCTTTGGCTGACCGTTCCTGTCAAAACCAGCGGCTCTCAGGCGCCACTTGTCGCCCTCTCGATAGACAATAGCGGTCCCTTGGGCAGGAAACGGCTTCGACGTAGACGTTAGATTTTCTTCCACTATGACAAAGGCTGCCAACTCAGAAGGTTGAGGGCCTAGATCAAGGCTTCGGCGACCCTGGATTACAGCTTCCGTCATAGTCGTCTCACCAGCCAAGCCTTCTATCACAAGAATATTCTTGGTCAATGTAACGCGCAGGTTTTCCACTAGCTGGCTCCCGCTAGGTTCATTGAATGCTTCATACGAAGTAAGGTACCATTTATTTGCCATCAACACCTTAAAGTCTTGCAGCACTTTACCCTCCATCAAGCTTTAACGTCGCAAAAAGACTTCATCCATTACATACGTTGCTATGTTATTTCCTTGCTTTTTTCCGTTTGTTTTATCGAATTCCCAGTGAATTCCCATCCAAATTCGACTCATTCCGTTCTCTTCTTCAACCGCCGCTTGGTCAGGAAACTCCACTTCTACAAGCGGTCTAGGCACTACCGAGCCAGGAGAATAGTTCTCATGGTTATACTCATCAGAGATGAACTTAAACGACGCATCTGCAGTCGATGAGGCAATCAAGAATCTTCGAAGGACTTCGCATACCGCGCCACCAAACACCGCATGCCCCGAGGGGTAGGCAGGAAATGGAGGCGTGACATTCCGGCCCATCCTTCCCGCATTTGTTACCGCTGCGCCGAGTGGCGTCCATGTCGATTCGCCTTTACCTTCAGGCGAACTATCCGCGTCCACATTGCGTATATATGTAATTGGTCGAGGAAACAAATAGTAATACTTAGCCTCCCAAGCGCTAATACCGGCATCTGCCATGGACAGATTTACGATTGCCAGGAAACGGGATAATTCATAAGGATCAATAAACTTGAGCTTTGTCCGCGCAATCGTCATTGCTAGTGCGTTATACAGACGAGGCGGAGCGCATAAGAAGGCAGTGCCATCATAGCCCCAGAACACGGCTTTCAAGCTCTGGTTGTTCTTATAATCGATTTTCCCATCGGCCCCTGGCTCGGGGTCAACTTCGCCTTCGCGAGTGGTCTCTGTAGCGAACCTGCCCGTGCTTGGGTCAGCCGACACTTTCTTGCCCCAAGCCCCAAGAGTCTTCACTTCCTTGAAGGCAGATATAAATCGATCGGAAGTCAGATCAGGTGGCGGATCACAGCGAAACGATTCTGCTTGAGGAATAACGAACGTTTTAACTCTAGACCACATTCCGCCTAGCGCTACGGGAATTTTAGAGATCGGGTCTATATGCCACTTTCTAATATCAGCTGTCTTAAAATCATCCGCTGCTGGCTCCGGAAACTCTGATCCGTCAGTAAAACCGTACGCATCACTCCATCCGCGAGCCCTTAACACGATAAGGGCAGTGGCCTCGCCGATGGCCTTTCCAATGGCAATGCCTTGCTCACCCTTGACACTCGTTTTGAATATTTCATCAGCGCGAGCCGCTATGAAGGCGCGCTTTTTCGGGTAGAGGGTCTTGACGATCATTACTACAGAATGAAAGGCAGCCGATGCTAATGTACCGACTTTTATTACTATATCATTCGTACCTAAATGAGACTCTCTTATTATCTCCTCCCGTATCTCAGTATTAGAACCAGGCTGCTTGTAGCTGACGTAGTCATTTCGAAACACATTCATTGCTTCGAACATAGCCAGATGAACGAGGCCGAGCGCCCAGCTGCTTCTTGCAGGCCCTAGCTGTTCGCCGTAGATATCTATGTCAGGAACACTGACACTGGTGGTCGTGTTATGATCTATAGCGGTAAGATCTAGAGCGAGTTTGTGGCAGGCCTCCACGGTTACAAGCCAAAGCTCTTTATCTGTTGTTTCAGCAGTTACCGCGTCAAGTATTGGCTCTATTGCAAACAATCTTGGGGAGATAGGCACAGCGGCTCGCTCATCTTGTCGTTTTTGCAATATTGTGAGGAGATTGTTCTCAACACCATATATCTGGGCAAACCCATGCTTTTGCTCGATACTTAAAGAGTCACTATACGCCGGTATCGAAGACAATGACGTGGAGGCCAACAGAAACATGCCACCTGAATGCAGAAAAGTGCGTCGGTTCATTTCATCCTCCCGCCCCAAACGAGCTCGTCTACCTAAAAATATTACGCGATTGCAGATTCGGGTTTTTCCCTGTGGAGAGGCATTTGCCTCCCGCGACGAACCAGCAACGAATGCTCGACCCTAAGTATCTTCCGCACACTCGCCAGCGCCGCCTCATTCACCTCGATATACGCGACGATGTACCATTCACCGTTTTCTTCCCTGGCCATGCCCATCGGCTCGGCCCGCCATTTGAGCGCGCCATGGTGCGGCATGAAGTAGGTTTCCTGGATGCCGCCGACGGCGGTTAGTCCTTCGTCGAGCGCGTATTCCATCACCGCGCAGCACAGCTGCGTCAGCGTGCCCCTCAGTCCGGCAGTGCGTTTGTCGGGGACGACGAATGTGCGCGTCCATTCGGCCCAATCGGGTCGTCTCGGGACGCCCGATTTTTCGCACATGTGAGAAAAAACCTCCGAGACCATGTGCGGCTCGCTCGTTGGGATCAATCGAGCCGAAGTCACCACGCGATCGTCTTCAATGCCCAGCAGGTATGTCGCCGCGTCTGTATCGAATTGATCCAGTTCGCGACCATCCGGGCTCGGAGGGCGCCAGCGTTTTTGATGCACGAAGAAATCGTGCCGGCGGCGCAGAAACTCGTCGAATTCGTTTTCATAGAGATGCTTGTTATGCGCATTGACTACGTGGGCCGTTATCATGGCGCGATCCCCCGATCGTTCTCGCAGGGATAGTCGCAGTCGCGCTAATATACGTCACCTGTCCGATGGGACAGTTGACGCGTTTAGGGATGGATCAGGCGCCGGCGCACCGCCTCGACGACCGCTTGCGTGGTCGTGGCGACGCCAAAAGCCTCGCGGGCCCGCGTTGAGTGCCATTTGACCGTACGCTCGGTCAGGCCGAGAATCTGTGAGGTTTCCGATGAGGTCTTGCCGGCCGCGGCCCACAAGAGCACTTCCTTTTCGCGGTCGGTCAGTACGCCCTCATGGTCATCATCGTCATTCGCCAACGCCTGGATCGACATGCCGGCATAGACCGCCATCGTCACCAGTTGCACTTGATGGCGCGGCGACAGGGTGCAGGACTTCGCGGAAGACGCAAACGACAGCACGGATTGCCAATGATGAACGCTGAGCATCGGCACAGCGAAGCCGCTACAGATGCCGAACTCCGTCGCCTCGCCGGCAACGCGTCGTGAGCCCTCCGTATCCGACCACTTTGCCGGGACTTCGGACCAGAGGAACGGCTTCAAGGTCTTTGCCGAGTAAACGCAAACGCCGTCGACGGCGGCATGCTCGGCCTCGACATAGCGCTCGAACCAGCCGGCCGGCCAGCCATTCAGTTCGACCATCGGTGCAAGCTTCTGCCCGCCAAGCGGCACCCCGCTCAGGATCAAGTGCTCGAAGCCGAGATTTCGCACGGTTTCGAGCAGGTCGCCCAGCAGCGGCCCGGTAGCTGCGTGTTTCCTGCAGCGTTCGACAAAGTCGAACACGTCTGAATCGATCATGACAGAGACCCCCCGTCTCCACGCCCGAAAACAAAGCTTACCTTAAATTAGTGACTTCGAATATCCCAATAAGTGCGTCCGCCACGCAGGACGCCTGGGCCAAAATCAGCTAAATCAGCCAGACGTGATCAGCGAATAGGACCCAAGCATGACGCCAGCACTGCCAAAACGAAACGAGCCGTTCCGGGCCGGCGAAACCGCGTTGCTGCTGGTCGACATGCAGCGGGTCTGGCTGGAGCCGGGCGCCGATCCGGCGCATCCGGAGCGTGGGCCCGATCACTATTTCTACCGGCAGACCGCGTCGCAATCGATCCCCAACCAGGAGCGCCTGCTGGCGGCGGCGCGGGCCAACGGCGTCGAGGTGATCCACACCATCATCCAGAGCCTGACCGAGGACGGCCGCGACCGCTCGCTCGACCACAAGCTGACGCCGATCCATATCGCGCCGAGCCGGCCGGAAGGCCTGCCGGTGCCGTCGCTGGCGCCGGTCGGCGACGAGATCATGCTGCCGAAGACGTCATCGGGCGTCTTCAACTCGACCAACATCGACTATGTCCTGAAAAACCTCGGCGTGCGCTACCTGATCGTCGCCGGCATCATGACCGACCAGTGCGTCGACATGGCGGTACGCGATGCCGCCGATCGCGGCTATCTCGTCACCTGCGTATCGGATGCCTGCGCCGCCGCCTCGCAGGAGCGTCATGACGGTGCGCTAAAAGCCTTCGGCGGCTATTGCTGGGCCGCAGATACCGCCATCGTTTCGGCCCGTTTCGAAGCTTTGGGAAAAGCTGCATGATATCGACCGTCGAACCGCTCGTTGCCGTCGTCACCACCGATCTTTCGGCGATTACGCGCGGCCGCTCGGTCGCCGAAAGCAAGCTGCAGAAGATCGCCGCGACCGGCGTCGGCTGGCTGCAGGCCAATCTGTCGCTGACGCCGTTCAACTCCATCGTCGACCCCAATCCGTGGGGCTCGTCCGGCGATGTGCGGCTCATTCCCGATCTCAACGCGCGGTTTCGCACGGCGCTGACCGGATCGGCGACGCCCTTCGATATGGTCGCCGCCAACATTGTCGAACTCGACGGCAGCCCGTGGGTCGGCTGCACGCGGACCATGCTCAAGGATGTGCTGGCGGAGTTGAAGGCAGCGGCCGGGCTTTCCGTCATCGCCGCCTTCGAGCATGAATTCCATATCGAGGGCGACTTTGGGCCGGCTCATTCGATGTCGTTGGCAGCACTGCGCCGCGCCGACCCGTTTGCCGCCAATCTGATGGCGGCGCTGGCGGAAGCCGGCGTCGCGCCCGAAGTGGTGATCGCCGAATTCGGCACCGACCAGTTCGAGGTGACGTGCGAGCCGGCCGATGCGCTTGCCGCGGCCGATCGCGCCGTCGCCATCCGCGAGATCACGCGCGAAGTCGCGCGATGTGCCGGCTGGCGGGCGAGCTTCGCGCCCAAGATCGCTCCCGATGCCGTCGGCAACGGCGTCCACATCCATTTCAGTTTCGTCGACGAGGCCGGCAAGCCGGCGACCTACGATCCGGCCCAGCCTGGCGGCCTTTCCAGCCGTGCTGCTTCGTTCTGTGCCGGCGTGCTGCGCCACCTGCCCGCGATCACCGCCATGACGGCGGCGAGTGTGTCGTCCTACTACCGGCTGAAGCCGCATAGCTGGAGTTCGTCCTACACCTGGCTTGCCGATCGCGACCGCGAGGCGAGCCTGCGCATCTGCCCGACGGTGACGATCGGCGGGCGCGATCCTGCGCGGCAGTACAATATCGAATACCGGGCAGCCGACGCCACCGGCAATCCCTATTTGTCGCTGGCGGCGATCGTGCGCGCCGGGCTGGAGGGGCTGAAGGCCAAGCTGCCGGCGCCGCCGCTTGTCTCGGCCGACCCGACGCAGATGAGCGTTGCCGAGCGCAAGAAGCTTGGCCTCGTGCGGCTGCCGGAAACGCTGCCTGCGGCACTCGACGCGCTCGTTGCCGACAAGACCGTCACCGGATGGTTCGCGCCGGTGTTCGTCGAGACCTTTGTCGGCCTCAAGCGGCATGAGACCGAGCGCCTCGCCGGTCTCGATCCAGTGGCGGTCTGCGATCTCTACCGGACGCTGTATTGATGGCTGAGCCGCTTGCTAACGCCATCCTACCGGAAGGTTGGCTTCCAGCGGTCGAAGCAATCAACGAAACGGGGCGTTCCGATATCGTTCTGATATGCGAGCATGCGTCCAATCATATTCCGGCCGAGTATGCGCGGCTCGGTCTCGACAGCCGCCATTTGCAGCGCCATATCGCCTGGGACATCGGCGCCGCCGAAGTGACCCGCACCCTGTCGAAGCTGCTCGATGCTCCGGCTTTCCTCAGCTCCTATTCGCGGCTTTTGATCGATCTCAACCGGCCGCTTGGTTCCGGCGGCAGCATTCCGGCGCTATCGGAGGACACCGGCATCCCCGGCAATGTCGGCCTCGATCCGGAGGAACGAAGCCGGCGTGCCGAGATCATGTTCGCGCCGTTTCATGACCGCGTGGCCGCCCATCTCGACGAGCGGGCGAAGCAGGGCAGAGCGACGCGGATCGCGACGATCCACTCCTTCACGCCGGTCTTCCTCGGCATTGCGCGGCCCTGGCACGCCGGCGTGCTTTACGATCGGGCAAGGGAGTTCGGCCAGGCCGTGCTTGCCGGCCTGCGCGCCGACAGTGCACTCAACGCCGCGGCAAACGAGCCCTACGTGATCAGCCGTGACGGCGACTATGCCATACCCGTCCATGGCGACGATCGCGGCATTCCCGCGGTCCTCATCGAGATCAGGCAGGACCTGCTGGCGGGCTCTGGCATCGAGGAATGGGCGAAGCGGCTGGCGGCGGCGTTGCCGGTGCAGCAGACAAAGGCGTTGTGACCAAGCTCGGCTGCTCGAGCGCAACGCGACATGCCAGCCGGTGAAAAGCCTCCACCCGTCCTCAGGAGAATATTTCCGCCAAGTCTTCGACGCTGGTGCCTTCCTTGACCTGACGCAGTTCGACGTAGCTGACCGCCGTGGCTACCGACAACACCATCGACGATATCGTCGACACCAAGGCTCCCGCTACATCGGCAATTATGGTCCCGCCAAACAGGACGACAGTTCCCACCATCACCGACTGAATGACCATTGCGATGATGATCAGGATGAGGAACAGGCCGAACAGTGGCCAACGGCTGCCCTTGGTCAGGGCACGGCTGCGCGACATGGAGCCGAACACACCGAGCCGCTCCTGGATCAGAACCGGCACCGCCACGCACCATCCCAGCCACAGGATGATGCCGGGAACCAGCAAGGCTATTGAAGCCAGCCCCGCACCTAGAACGACGAGCAGGCCAATGCCGAGGGTCGGCAGCAAATAGCGGATGGCTATCTGAATGCAGTCACCAAAGGTCGGCCGCTTGCCGCTCAAATCCTCGATCGTGGCCCGCACGAGCGCAGACTGGAGCAATAACGAGAGTACAAAATAGAGCATGGCAAGGGCAAACGAGAGCAAGGAATCACGAAGCAGCGCACTGGGGTCGGCCATAGCTGGATTGCCCGGGTCGCCAATCGCCATGTCCTCCAGGTGCGCCCGATTCCAAAGGTGAAGAACAAGAGCAGGCAATCCCGAAAATAGCGCCGCCAATCCGAAATAAAGCCCGGCGTTGCGGCTGATCACCGCAAAGCTGTTGTTGAACACCCTGCCAATCTCGAATTTCTCAGGCCGGTCCAGTGTCGTCGAAGCCATGATGCGTCCCCCTGCTGCATTGCGTCATGCCGGCAGCACAATCCCGGCAGTAAATCTGCCAAGATTAACCGTCGCCGTCCAGCCCACTTGCAATTGTTCCGCTGCATTGTCAGTGTCGGCAGGGAACCACAGGTTGCAGGGGAGCGGGTGGCGTTGGCACAGCCAGGCACAGCGGAAGCCGAACGGCTGACCAATCTGCACAAGCAGCTGATCGCCGATGAGTCGATCCAGTTCGACCTGCCGGCCTATGTGCCGCGGAAGCCGCCCGAGTGGCTGAAACCGCTGCAGGATTTTTTGTCGTGGCTCGGTCCCTACATGATCTATCTGTTCTGGGGGGCGGTGATATCGGGCGTCGCAATCATCCTGCTTTTGGTCTTCCTCGAGGTGAAAGGCATCGCCTGGCGGCTGCCATGGCAGCGCGCGCGGCCCGAAGTCGAAGACGAAGAAACCTGGCGCCCAGACGCCGGCGCCGCGCAGATCCTGCTGTCGCAAGCGGATGCGCTGGCCGCACGCGGCGACTATGACGAGGCGGTTCACCTTTTGCTTCGGCGCAGCGTCGCCGATATTGCCGGCCGGCTGCCGGACTTCCTGCGCCCGTCGCTCACCGCGCGCGACATCGCCAATGCCCCTTCCCTGCCGGGAAGGGCGCGCCATGCGTTTACCGAGATCGCCCGCATTGTCGAGGCGGCGCTGTTCGCGCGCCGGCCGGTCGGCGCGGAAGGCTGGCGGCAGGCGCGCGGCGCCTATGAACGTTTCGCCTTCCGGGATGCCTGGACGTGAGTGCACCGGCGGTCGAGGCACAGGAGCCGTTCAATCGAAAGACACTGTTTTGGGGGATTTTCGCCAGCCTCCTTGCGGCAGCCGGTTTCTTCCTGCTGTCCACCTATGCTCCCGATTTCCGGCAGCCCGGCAATGGCGGCGCCACGCCGCTGTCGAAAAGCGGCGTCGGCTACGCCGGCCTGGCGGAATGGCTGCGGCTCACCGGCGAAGCGCCCTTGATGGCGCGGACCGAAGACGATCTTGCCAGAGATATACTGCTGATCGTCACCATCTCGCCCGACAGCGATCCGGAGGCGCTCGACCACATCCTCAATCTTCGCCAGGACCAGAACACGCTCTTCGTGCTGCCCAAATGGCAGATCCTGCCGCTGCAGGGGCATGAAGGCTGGAACATGAAATTCGGGCGATTGCCCGGTTCGGTGGTGAACGAATGGCTTGGCCGCATCGCCGATGCGAAGATCGGTGCCGGCCAGAGCACGGCAAAGCAACTCGACATCGAAGGCAACATGGTTGCCGCACCCGAAGAATTGCAGTGGGTGGCCGACAAGTACCCTCTCATCGCAGCCGGCAATGACAAGGCTGTGCTTACCGAACTGGACGACAAGCCGTTCTATATCCTGACTGACCCCGACCTGATCAACAACGCCGCCCTCAAGGATCCCGAAAAGGCAGCAGCCGCGCTCGGGCTGATTGCCTTGCTTCAGCCCGACGACGGCCCGGTGATGTTCGATCTGACGCTGCACGGCGCGGGGCGGAAGTATGATCTGGCCAAGCTCCTGGTCGAGCCGCCGTTCCTGGCGCTGACACTGACGATCCTGATCGCTGCGGCGCTGGCGTTCCTGCATGGCCTTGGCCGGTTCGGCCCGCCGCGTATCGACCAGCGCGCGATCGCCTTCGGCAAGCGTGCGCTGGTCGATACGACAGCGATGCTCATGCGGCGTGCCGGCCGGCTGGACGAGCTGGGAGGCCGCTATGCGGCCTTGATGCGGGTACGCGCCGGCGCGCTGCTCGGCGCACCGCAAGGGTTGCAAGGCAAAGCGCTCGACCACTGGCTCGACTCTCGCGATAAGGAGCAAGCTGGCGGCTTCACGACGCGCTCGCAAGCGGCCGGCGAGGCGAAGAATCTGACGCAGATGCAACAGGCAGCAGAACGGCTGCATGACTGGACGGCAAGGAGGCTCGGTGAACGTCGATGATGTGAAGGCCCTGGCGACACGGATCAGGGAAGAAGTGGCCAAGGCGATCACCGGGCAGCACGATACGGTCGACCTGATGCTGACCGCCTTGTTTGCGGGCGGGCATATCCTGCTGGAAGGTCCTCCGGGCACGGCCAAGACAATGACGGCGCGCTGCTTCGCCCAGGCGCTTGGGATCGCCTACGGGCGGATCCAGTTCACGCCGGACCTGATGCCCGGCGATATCGTCGGGTCGAACATCTACAACTTCCAGACCGGGCAGTTCACGCTGACGCGCGGCCCGATCTTCTGCGATCTGCTGCTTGCCGACGAAATCAACCGCACGCCGCCCAAGACGCAGGCCGCACTGCTCGAGGCGATGCAGGAACATGCGGTCACCTTCGACGGCACCACGCATTCGCTCGGCCGCAATTTCATGGTCGTCGCGACCCAGAATCCGATCGAGCACCAGGGCGTCTATCCACTGCCGGAGGCGCAGCTCGACCGCTTCCTGTTCAAGCACCGCGTCAGCTATCCCGGCCCCGAGGAAGAACGAGCCATCATCGTCCATCATGGCGGCGGCTCCGCCTCGCACGACATCGCGCAATATGGCATCGAGGCGCAGACGGATCGCGAAACGCTGCAGGAGGCCCTTGAAGTCGTCGGCTCCGTCACCCTCGTCGACGATGTCGTCGGCTACATAGCGGCGCTGGTTCGGGCTACGCGCGAAAATGCCGATCTGGAGGTCGGGGCCAGTCCGCGCGCCGGCGCCATGCTGGCGCGGGCGGCGCGTGCCCGGGCGGCGCTGGACGGACGCGCCTATGTGATCCCCGACGACGTCAAGGCGCTGGCGGTGCCGGCGCTGCGTCATCGCGTCATCCTTTCGCCTGCCGCACAGATCGATGGCCGGCTGGTCGAGCAGATCGTCTCCGACCTGGTCGACCAGACGGAAGCACCACGTTGATCTATCCCAGCGGCCGAGCGGTATGGGCAGCTGCGGCCGGCGCGGTCCCGGCCTTCCTGGTCGCGCTGGCACTGCCGTCGTTCTGGTATCTGGGATTGCTTTGGAGTTGCCTGCTGCTTGCCTTCCTGGCGGTGGATGCCGCGGCCGGACGCGGACGGGCATCGCTGAATGCCAGCATCGATGCGCCGCAGCAGGCCGGTGTCGGTGGGGAATTCGGCGCGCAAATCACCGCCCGTCACTCGGGGCCGCGCGCCGCGGAGGCTCGGGTCGGCCATGATGCGCGTCTGGCGCCGGTGGACGGCAGCGGCGGCGCCTTGCTGCCAATCGCCGGAGGCGGGTCGCTCAACCTCCGCTTCCAGGCGCTGCGGCGCGGCGTCGCCAGCTTCGACCGTCTCTGGGTGCGCTGGCGCGGGCCGTTCGGGCTGGTCTGGAACCAGGTCGTGCTGCCGGTGGAAAGCAAGGTTGCGGTGCTGCCCGACGTCAGCAGCGCCCGCGGCGAGGCGATCACGCTGCTGCAACATGCGGCGCTTGCCGAAGGCCATGCGCAGCGCCGCGCGGGCCAAGGCCGCGAGTTCGACGCGCTCAAGGATTACCAGCCGGGCATGGGCCGGCGGATGATCGACTGGAAGCGCAGCGCCCGCCACGGCAAGCTGTTGGCGCGCGAGTTCCGCATCGAGGAGAACAACAACATCGTGCTGGCCATCGACAGCGGACGCCTGATGTGCGAGCCGGTTGACGGTGTGCCGAAGGTGGACCGGGCGGTGACGGCCGCCTTGCTGTCGGCATTCATCGCGCTGAAGGGCGGTGACATGGTCAGCCTGTTCGGCTTCGATGCAAGGCCGCGCGTTTCGAGCGGCGCGGTGCGCGGCCCCGCCAGCTTTGCGATGATCCAGAAACGGGCCGCCGAGATCGACTACTCCAGCGAGGAGACCAATTTCACACTGGCATTGACGACGCTGGCGGCGCGGCTCGACCGCCGTTCGCTGGTCATCATCTTCACCGATTTCGTCGATCCGATCAGCGCGGAATTGATGCTGCGCACCGTGGGTCGGCTCACCGAACGGCATCTCGTGCTGTTCATGATGATGAAGGACACCGAACTGGAGGGCCTGGCCGACACGCCGCCACGCTCCGGCGAGGATGTTGCGCGCGCGGTCGTCGCCGGAGGGCTTTTGCGCGAAAGGCAGGTCGTCATCGGCCGGCTGCGGCTGCTTGGGGCGCATGTGATCGAAGCCGACCACAACCGGCTGGGTCCCGCGCTGGTCGAGCGCTATCTGCAGTTCAAGCACGAGGATTTGCTGTGACGGCGCCGGTACGCGGCAATGCGGTGCGCGGCGACGCGGTACGCCAGTCGCTGGCCAGCTTCCGCCGCGAGCGCGAGGCCGACTGGAAGGCATTCGAGGCGTTGCTGGCGCGTGTCGAGAAGCGCGCGCCGCGGACGCTTTCCGAAGAGGAGCTGCTGTCGCTGCCGCTGCTCTATCGATCGGCGCTGTCTTCCCTGTCGGTGGCGCGCGCGACATCGCTCGATAATGCGCTGGTCGGCTATCTCGAAGCGCTGTCGCTGCGCGGTTATTTCTATCTCTATGGCGCGCGGCGCGGGCTGCGGCAGCGCCTCGCCGATTTCTTCCTGCATGACTGGCCCGAGGCCATTCGCGACCTGTGGCGCGAGACATTGGCGTCGGTCGCGCTGATGGTGATCGGCATTGGTGCAGGCGCCTGGCTGGTGGCATCCGACAAGAGCTGGTTCGACGCGATCATCCCGCCCGGCCTGGCAGGAGGCCGCGGCCCCGACACCTCGGCCGAACTGCTGCGTGGCATACTTTATGATGGCGACAATGGCTTTCTCTCAGGCTTTGCCGCCTATCTGTTCACGCACAACGTCCAGGTCGCAATCCTGGCCTTCGCCCTTGGCTTCGCCTTCGCGGTGCCGACGGTGCTGCTGATGCTGTTCAACGGCTGCATGATCGGGGCGTTGTTCCAAGTCTATTGGTCCAAGGGGCTTGGCATGGAGCTCGGCGGCTGGCTGGCCATCCACGGCACCACCGAATTGTTCGCAATCTCTTTGGCCGGTGCGGCGGGCATGCGCATCGGCACCAGCATCGCCTTTCCCGGCGAATTGACACGCATGGCGGCAGCGGCTCGCGCCGGACGCATCGCCGCGAACGCCATGGTCGGGGTCTCGGTCATGCTGCTGTTTGCCGGGCTGCTCGAGGGCATTGGCAGGCAGACCATCACCAGCGACGTCACGCGCTACGGCATTGGCGGTGGCATGCTGGTGCTGTGGATCGGTTATTTCTACCTGTTCCGGGCGGTGCGGCATGGCGATCGTTAAACGCGCCGCCTTCGCGGCTATACGGCCGCTGATCACGCCCGAAGGCGTCGATCTCCGGATTAGGCTTGCTGACGCCGGCACGCGGGCCTCCGCCTTCCTGCTCGACATCGTGTTCATCGCCGTGGCTGCAATCGTGATCACGATCGTCGCGCTATTCGGGGTGGGAGGCCTTGGCAGCGAGGGATTTCAGCCGCTCTTCGTAGTCTGGATCATCCTGATCTTCTTTCTGCGCAACGCCTACTTCATCGTTTTCGAAGCGGGCCGGCGCGCGGCTACGCCCGGCAAGCGGATCGTCGGCATCCGGGTCGCGTCGCGCAGCGGAGACGGCCTGTCGATCGACCAGGTCATCGCCCGCAACCTGATGCGCGAGATCGAGGTGTTCCTGCCGCTGTCGATCATCGTTGGACGCAGCGGGACCGACCTCGCCGACACGCTGACGACGGTGTTCGGACTGGTGTGGACGCTGCTGTTTGCCTTGTTCCCGCTGTTCAATCGAGACCGCATGCGGATCGGCGACCTGTTGGCGGGGACCTGGGTGGTCGAGGCGCCGAAGCGCGCCTTGCTTGAAGACCTGTCGGCACGGCAGGATCCGGCGGCCGGCGCCTTCCGGTTCAGCCACGCCCAACTCGATGCCTACGGGATTGCCGAACTCCACAAGCTGGAGGAGGTGCTGCGCCGCGACGACTATTTCGCCCTGCGGACGGTTGCCGAAACGATCGGACGCAAGATCGGCGCGACACCGCAAGCCCACGATGCGCGCGCGTTCCTGACGGCTTACTACGGCGAGCTACGGGCGCATCTCGAGCGCAAGCTGCTGCTGGGCAACCGCAGGGCCGACAAGCACGCACGGTAACAACGCTCCACGAGGCTGTCATGAACACATCTCTATCGGAGCTTGAACTTCAAGAGATGGAAGCCCGAGTTGCCGCGGCCCAGACCGGCCCGTGGAAATCGTGGGTCGAGGGCCGGGATTTTTCTGGAGGATCGAATTTCATCCAAACCGGCCAAGGACCGGATAGAGGTGAAGACATCGAAATGACTGGCGCGACGATTGCCGACCAGGATTTCATTGCCGCCGCTCGCCAGGACATCCCTCGCCTGATCGCCGAAGTCCGCAGGCTACGTGGAATTGCTAATCGCACGAATTGAATTCGTGGTCGTTTTTCGACAATCCTGCCGACTCTTCTGCCCTACCCCACCCACTTCTCATAATCGGATACCAGCAGGTGCAGCGGTGCTGTGTCCTCGTCGATGTCCGCGAAGCGGCCGATTGGTTCGCGAAAGACATTGTCGGTGAGATCGTCGTTGACGGTCGAGACCTCGCCGATCAGCACGTCCTTGCCCTCGGCCCAGAAGGCATGCCAGACACCCGGCAGCAAAGTGACGCTCTGGCCTGGGTCGAGCTTCAGCAGCCCACCCGCAGGTAGTCTGTGGATGGTTCCGTCGACAGGCACCGATACTTCGGCCTTCGGATCGATGCCGCCATCGCGATCATGCATGAACAGCTCCAGCACCAGTCTGCCGCCGCCGCGGTTGATGATGTCCTCGGCCTTGATGTTGTGGCGGTGCATCGGCGACAGCTGATCCTTGCGCGAGATCATGATCTTTTCGGCATAAAGCATGCCCATGCCCTTCTTCATGTCCTCGTAGCGGCCGTTGCGAACGGTGAAGAGGAACAGGCCGAGCTCGTCGAATTTCTCCTGGCCGTAGTCGGTGATGTCCCAGCCAAGCCGCGACGAGAAGATTGCCGACGAATCCTGCCGGCGCGCCTTCATCTCTTCCGGCGACCAGTAGGCGAAGGGCGGCATGATGTAGCCGAACGAGCTGATGAAGGCGTCGGCGTCGCGGATGATGTCGTTGATGGCGGAGCGTTTCATGATCGTGGTTCCTTCCCGTCGCTTTGCGAGCGCTAGAACGGTTCATCGTTTCACGGAAACGATGAACCGTTCTATCTTTTTTTGGACGCAATTCCGGACGGAAAACCGTTTCACACTTTTCCTGGAATTGCTCAAACCGCAATAGCCGAACGTCCATCCGGTGTCGATGCAAACTGCTGTCGCTGGCCCCATGACATGCGGTCCGATCAGGGCCATAAGGTCAACCAATTTTCCGATGGTGAGACCATGCGCAGCATAGACGACCTCGATACGCCGGCGATCCTGATCGATGCCGGCCGCGCCGAAGCCAATATCGCGCGGGCGCAGGCCCATGCCGACCGGCACGGGCTGAAGCTCAGGCCGCACATCAAGACCCACAAACTGCCCTACTGGGCAAAGAAGCAGATCGCGGCCGGCGCCGTCGGCATCACCTGTCAGAAGATCGGCGAGGCCGAAGTCATGGCCGACACCGGACTGACCGACATCTTTCTGCCCTACAATATCCTCGGGCGGGCCAAGCTGGAGCGCCTCAAGGCGCTGCACGGCCGCGTAACCCTGTCGGTGACAACGGACAGCATGGACACGCTGATGGGACTTGCCGCCACCTTTACCGATCCCGGCCACCGCCTGCCGGTGCTGGTCGAATGCGACACCGGCATGGGCCGCTGCGGTGTGCAGTCGGCCGGCGAGGCAGTCGCGCTGGCGAGCGAGATCGACAAGGTCCGGGGGCTCGTCTTCGGCGGCTTGATGACCTACCCGGGGGCTGGCCGCGCCACCGAGACCGAGGCGTGGCTCGCCGATGCGCAGCAAGCACTTGCCGCATCCGGCCTTGCTTGCGAGCGCATCTCCAGCGGCGGCACACCCGATATGTGGCGTTCCGGCGAGCATAGCGTCGTCACCGAATACCGGCCCGGCACCTACATCTATCTCGACCGCTACCAGGTCGCCAAAGGCGTCGGCAGCCTCGACGATTGCGCACTGACGGTGCTGTCGACGGTGGTCAGCCACCCAACGCCGACACGCGCCATCCTCGACGCCGGCAGCAAGGCGCTCTCCAGCGACACACTGGGGCTCGCCGATTTCGGCGAGCTGCTGGGCATTTCAGGCGCAAGGGTGACCAGCCTCAGCGAAGAGCACGGCAACGTCACGCTGTCAGGCGGCGCCGAGCTTCGCATCGGCGAGCGCGTGCGCGTCGTGCCCGACCATTGCTGCGTCGTCACCAACCTGTTCGACGAGGTGCATCTGATCGAAGGCGACAAGGTGTTGGAGACGCTGCCGGTGGCAGCACGCGGGCGGATGGGGTGAGTCCAGTTGGAGCGCGTGCGCTTCAGGTACAAAATCCTTCAAACGCTGGAGGGACAGCGCCCGGACAGCGCCCCCCTCTGGCCTGCCGGCCATCTCCCCCTCAAGGGGGGAGATCGGTAGCTTCGCCGGTAGCGCCTCTCTTTCAACATTCGCGATTGGCGAAACGATACGTGACATTCAATCTCCCCCCTTGAGGGGGAGATGTCCGGCAGGACAGAGGGGGGCGCGAAGGAACTCGACCAAGATCAGCTAGCCTGTCTCACGGCAACCCGGCGCATCGAAATGACGCGGCGGCGCCAGATCTCGGTGCGCATCGCCGTTAGGTGCAGCGCGAAGAAAAGCACGGTGAAGCCGAGTGCCATCACCAGCAACGGCCACAACAGGCTTGGATCAATGGTCGGCCCGCCAAGCCGGAACACCGACGCCGGCTGATGCAGCGTGTTCCACCAGTCGACCGAAAATTTGATGATCGGAATGTTGATGAAGCCGACCAGGGTGATGATGGCGGCGGCCCAGGCGGCGCGCCCGGCATCGTCGAGCGCGCGGGTCAGCGCGATGATGCCGAGATACATCAGGAACAGTATGAAGACCGAGGTCAGCCGCGCGTCCCACACCCACCAGGTGCCCCACATCGGCTTGCCCCAGATCGAACCGGTGATCAGTGCAAGGGCGGTGAAGACGGCGCCGATGGGTGCCGCCGATTTTAGCGCCACGTCAGCCAGCGGATGGCGCCAGACCAGCGTGCCCAGTGCCGAGACCGCCATCAGCGTGTAGCACATCATGGCAAGCCAGGCGAAAGGCACGTGGATATACATGATGCGAACGGTGATGCCCTGCTGGAAGTCCTCAGGCGCCGTGAAGCTCATATAGAGACCCACGCCGAGGACGATGGCGGCCACGCTCGCCAACCACGGCACGACCTTGTCGGCCAGCCCGACGAACCGCGTCGGGTTGGCAAGGTCCATCCAGCCGGAGAGGCGTGAAGTCGTATCGCTCATGCGGCTTTACATAGACCGCCGGCGGAGTTGCGGCAACCGCAGCGGCGGTACGTCTTCCCTTCTCCCCTTGCGGGAGAAGGTGGATCGGCGCGTAGCGTCGAGCCGGATGAGGGGTGCTGGACGGAGTGAGGCGCCAATGATCGCCGTGCGCCGAAGTCTGGATTTGGATGAAGATTTGCGCCAAGCTGGAGCACCCCTCATCCGACCTCGCTTCGCGAGGCCACCTTCTCCCGCAAGGGGAGAAGGCAAGCCGCGCTGCTCAGGCGGCTTCGTTCACCGGACGGCTGAGGCGGCGGACCTCCTCGTCGTTGAGCAGGCCGCCGGCGCGCAGCAGGCTGGCGAAGCGACCGTTGCGCAGCGACAGTTCGGTGAACCCGCCCATCTCGACCACCCGGCCCTTGTCCATGAACACGACCAGATCGGCGTCGCGAACGGTGGTCAGGCGGTGGGCGATGATGAAGGTGGTGCGGCCGCGCCGCAATTCGTCGATGGCGTCCTTGACGCGGTCTTCCGTCTCGACGTCGAGCGCGCTGGTCGCCTCGTCGAGAACCAGGATGGGCGCGTCCTTCAGCACGGCGCGGGCGATCGCGATGCGCTGGCGCTCGCCACCGGACAGCTGTCCGCCGCGTTCGCCGACGACCGTGTCGTAGCCCTCGCACTTTGACAGGATGAAATCCTGCGCGGCGGCGGCATTGGCCGCGGCATGGACCTCGTCATAGGTCGCCTCCGCGCGGCCGACGCGGATGTTGTCCTCGATCGAGCGGTTGAGCAGGCCGGCATCCTGGAAGACGGTGGCGATCGAATGGCGCAGCGACTTGCGGGTCACCGTGCGGGTGTCGATGCCGTCGATCAGGATACGGCCGCTGGACGGGGTGAAGACGCGCTGCAGAAGGTTGATGAGCGTCGTCTTGCCGGCGCCCGTCGGGCCGACGATGGCGACGGTCTGGCCGGCCTGGACCTCGAACGACGCGTCGTCGACACCCTGCCCGGAATTGCCGAACTCGAAGCAGACATTCTCGAAACGCACATGACCCGTGACGTTGACGAGATCGCGCAGCCCATCGGGCTCGGCGGCGTCGGATGCAGAGTCCTCGAGATGATAGAATTCCTCGAGCTTGGCGCGCGCCTCGGAAATCTGGTTGGCGAAGGCGGACATCTGGTCGAGCCGGGCAATCAGCAGCGTGGCAAAGCCGGTAAAGGCGATGACGTCGCCGATGCGCAACTGGCCGTGCGTCACCAGATAGGCGCCAATCAAGAGCACCACCATCATCGAAATCGTCGACGACAGGCGGTGCAGCGCGTTGGCCATTGCCCACCAGTCGAGCACGGGGTTCTGCACATCGAGCAGATTCTTGACGTAGTGCTTCAGCGCCTCGGTCTCGTGGCCGATGCGGTTGTAGCTCTGCAGGACGGCGACGTTGCTGACCGAGTCGGTCACATGCGCAAACACCTTGTGGTAGTGACGCTCCACGGCCGCCTGGCCTTCCTTGGTGCGCCGCATCACCAGCCGTCCGATGCCGACATAGAGCGCGCCAAGCGCCAGCAGTACCATCGACATGCGGATATCCATGCTGAGCGCCGTGGGCACCAGCAGAACCAACGCGACCGCTGTCGACAGGTGCTGCCTCATGAATTCGAGCCAGAGGCTGAACAGGGTCTCGACCGCCCGCAGAAGCGTGTGCAGGGAATTGGAGGTGCCGCGCTGATGATGCCAGGCAAGCGGCATGGTGATGACGCGCTCGAACGACTGGCAAAGAACCTCGCTGCGCCGCTGGTGGGCAAAGCGGTCGGCGCCGCGCGCCACCAGAACGAAGGCGACGATATTGAAAGCGCCGATGCCGGCCCACATTGCGAGCGTCGAGAACACCGAGCCGCGGTCCGAAATGGCATCGATCACCCGGCCGAACATGATCGGCTCGAGGATGGCGATAATGGCAAGCGTGACATTCGCCCCGCAGATAAACGCAACGCGTTTCCTGTCGGCAGCGAGATAACCGAGCGCTCGCCAGTAGATTTGCAGAAGTGACACTTCAGCTACTCCGCCAATTATTTATGGTGCAGTGCGTCATTTTTTGACTCGTACCGGTTGACGCGTCGCAAAACAATGCTCGTCTAGCTGTTCCGTTCCCATTCCGCGAACAAAAGATGACGACGCTTCGAAATTTGCCGTGATCGTCTAACAGTTTGAGATAAAAGGTGAAATGTCAGCGTTGCGGCAAAATCATGGCAGCTGGAAAGCACTGCCACAATTTTAATCAGCAAGACCCTGGGCACGACGTCTAAAGTCGTGTGCAGGCATTCAGCAAGGTCAACCGCAAATATAACCGGTAGCGGCACTTGGAGCGCCCGTGCGTGCCCTGGGAACGCTAAGCGACGCTCCAAGCCCTTGAATCTAGGCCGGTATTCTGACGACCACCTCGGCACTATCTCCGGCTTTTGGCTCGAAGGACGAAGATTTGGTCTTCGTGCCATTCACTTCAAGTGAGATGGCCCGGGCCTTTTTGTCGCGGACGACGCGTACCTTGATCTCGGCGCCCAGCATCTTCAGAGTTGCCGAATAGCCGTCCCAATGGCTAGGAAGTCTCGGCGTGAACTGGAGGCGCTGTCCGCGGCGCTCTATGCCGAGAATGCTCTCGACCGCGGCGCGATAAAGCCAGCCCGCCGACCCGGTATACCAGGTCCAGCCGCCGCGGCCGCCCTTGTCTTGCCCGGAATAAACGTCGGCCGCGACGACATAAGGTTCCACCCGGTAGCGCTCTGCCGCGGCTTCGTCGAGCGCATGGTTGACCGGATTGAGCATTGAAAGGCAACGGTAGGCATCGTCGGTGCGACCCATCTCGGCGAGCGCAATGACGAACCATGTTGCCGCGTGCGTGTATTGGCCGCCGTTTTCACGGACCCCCGGCGGATAGCTCTTGATGTAGCCCGGGTCCTTTTCCGTCTTCGAGAAGGGCGGGGTGAACAGTTTGGCGATCTTGAGGTCGTCGTCGACGAGCGCTTTCATCGCCTGCGCCATTGCCGTGGTCGACCGCGCCGGGTCGCCCTCGCCCGAAAGCACGCTCCAGGACTGGGCGATCGAGTCGATCTTGCACTCGTCCGACTTGCGCGAGCCGAGCGGCGTGCCGTCGTCGAAGCTGCCGCGCCGATACCACTCGCCATCCCAGGCGGTGCTTTCCAGCGCCCGCTTCAGCACCTCGGCGTGCTTCGTCCAGGCCTGCACGCGCTTGGCATCGCGCTCCGCCTTGGCGACAGCGGCAAAGTCGCCCAGCGTCTTCAGCAGGAACCAGCCCAGCCACACGCTCTCGCCCTTGCCGTGCTCGCCGACGCGGTTCATGCCGTCGTTCCAGTCGCCGCCGAGGATCAGCGGCAGCCCGGCCGGGCTGCTGCGCTTGACGGCAAGATCGAGCGCCCGCGCGCAATGGTCGTAGAGCGAGGCTGTCTTCTTCGAGATTTCCGGGATGAAGAAAGCATCGTGCTCGCCTTCGCCCAGCGCCTGCCCTTCGATGAAGGGCAGTTGCTCCTTCAGGATCGCGGTGTCGCCGGTCACCAGCAGGTAACGGGCCGTGGCGTGGGCCAGCCAGACCACGTCGTCCGAGATCATGGTGCGGACGCCGGCCTCGGTGCGCGGCAGCCACCAATGCTGCACGTCTCCTTCGGGGAATTGCCGCCGCGCCGCATTGAGTATCTGATCACGCGCCAGCTTGGGGTCATGCGCCAGCAAAGCCAAGGTATCCTGCAACTGATCGCGGAAGCCGAAGGCACCGCTCGCCTGATAGAACGCAGAGCGGGCACGGATGCGGCAGGCCAGGCTCTGATAGGGCAGCCAGTGATTGACCATAGCGTCGAGTGCCTTGTCCGGCGTCTCGACCTGGATTGTGTCGAGAAAGCCGCGCCATGTGCGCTCGTTGTCGGCCAGCCGCTGATCGAAATCCCTTGAGCGATGGGTCTGCACCAGCGCGCTGGCCGCCTCGGGCGAGGCCGCGTCGCCGAGCAGCCAGAGCAGCGTGACGTCGCCGCCGGCAGCGATGTCGATGTCGCGTGCGATGGCCGCGCAGGGATCGTCGCCGGCCTCGACACGGCCGGACAGGCCGGCGCCGCTCAGCACGGCATGCGGAAACTCGCTCGTGCCTTGCCTGCCGATGAACTCGCCGCGATCGGCGGTGACCGAATGCACAGCACCGTCGGCGGCCAGAAAGGCGATCCGCTCGCCGAAATCGAGCCCATAGGGATTTTGCGCCAGCAATGCGCCGGTTGCGGCATCCCTCGACGGAACGATGCTTGCAGCGGTGCGCGAGCGATGGCCGCCAAGAACCCATTCCGCATAGGCGTAGACGCGCAGCCGCATCGGCACCGAACCCGAATTCTGGATGCGCAGCCGCGATATCTTCACCGGATCGACGGGATCGACAACATGGGTCAGGTCCATCGACAGCGGCCCGCGTTTTGAGCGGAACGTCGAAAAACCCTGCCCGTGCCAGGTTTCGTAGGTCATTGTCGGATCACGCACCACGGCAGCCATTGGCGAGAACGCCCTGCCACTGGCATGATCGTAGATATAGATGCCCTCGCCCGGCCGATTGGTGACCGGATCGTTCGACCATGGCGTCAACTGATAGTCGCGGCTGTTGCGGCTCCAGGTGAAGGCAGCGCCTTCAGCCGAAATGTGGAACCCGAACGATGGGTTGGAGATGACGTTGATCCACGGCTGCGGCGTCGTGCGCCGGCCGGCAAGACGCACAACGTAGTGGCGTCCGTCGCCGTCGAAGCCGCCGAAACCGTTCCATTGGTCGAGCCCGCTGCCGTCGACGCGGCCCTCGATCAGTGCCTGGGCGGCAGATGCTTGCGACGTCGGCACCGGCAAGGACGGCTCGCGAAGCGCTGCAAGGTCTGCCGGCTGGAGGGCGGCGTCCCGCGCCTGCAGTGCCGCGGCCTCGGCGCGCTCGATCTGGTCGAAGATGGTGCCGTTGCGCGTATGCAGCACCACCCGAGCGACGGCGAGCAAGGTCCTGTAGGTCGTTTCCTCCATCAGATCGCGGCGCACCGCGAAGATGTGCTGGCGGGGTCCGAGCTCCTTGCCGCGCAACCGGCTGTTTTCGCACAGCGTCTCCACCGCGCGCTGCAGGTCCTGCACGTAGGAAGACGCCTGCTCGTTGACGACGACAAAATCGATCATCATGCCGCGAGCGCGCATGTATTCCTGGAAGCGAAGCGCCTGGGCGACGATCTCCAGATCGGCGACATCGGCGATCCTGACCAGGAAAATCGGAAAATCGCCGGATATGCTGGTCGGCCACAGGCTGGATTGCCTGCCGAGCCCGGAGACGATGGATTCGCCCGGAAGGCGCAGGAACGGATCGGGATAGATCAGATAGCGCGCCAGCTTCTGCACATTGGCGGCGTCGGACAGGCTGAGGCCAAGGTGCCGGGTCTGCACCTGCGAGCGCGTCCAGGCGAGCATCGCCTGGCGGGCGAAGCTTTCGGGATGGTCGAGCCGTGCGATGGCGGCATCCAATTCGGCGCGATGGGTACCGACGACTGTCCAGAACGTCAGCGAAATCTTCTTGTTGGCCGGCACGCGCACCTGCCGGCGAAGCGATGCGATCGGGTCCAGGGTGAAGCCGGAATGGCCGCCAAGCTTGGCGCCGGGATCAAAGGCCGCCGCTTCGGTGATGGTGCGGCCGCGGCCGATGAAGGCGCGCCTGTCGGTTTCCGCCTCGGCGTCTCGCGCCGATCCAGACGGGTCGGTGACGAAATGCACCATGGTGACGTCGGGTTCGTCCTTTTCGCGCTTGCCCCTGGTGGCGAAGATCGCGCCGTTGTTCGGCGCGATCTCGGTTTCCACGAACATCTTCGAAAAAGCCGGATGGGCATTATCCGAGGGCTCGGAGCCCAGCACCAGTTCGGCAAACGAGGTTACTTCGATATGCCGGTCGGCGGGGCCATCATTGTGGAGCGTCACCCGTCGGCCCTCACCATTGCCTTCCGAGATGACGATGCACTCGACTTCCGAACGCAGCGATCCAATCGATTTGACGAAGCTCGCCTTGTCGTCGGAGAACAGCGTTTGCGCACGCTCGCCGGCGGCGCGCTTCGGCTCGGCGGTGGTCGACCACCAGTCTCCGTTGCTGGCGTCGCGCAGGAAAATATAGGAACCAAGGCGGTCCTCGGTCGGATCCGGCTGCCAGCGCGTGACGGCAAGTTCGCCCCAGCGGCTGTACCCGGAGCCGGTGGCGGTCACCATGACCGAATAGCGGCCATTGGACATGACACTGGTCGAGCGGAGCGCCCTGAGCGGATCGAGCACGATGCGGGTATCCGGGCTTTCCAGCTCGGTCTCGTCCTTCGAGCGCTCGTCGGCCTCGGTCCTGACGGTCGCAGTCGGGATGTCGCGCGGCGCCCTTTCCTGCAGCAGCAATTCGGCCGACTCGATCACCGGATCGCTGTGGAAGCGGTCGCGCAGGCGCCCTTCGAAGATCGCATCGGCAACTGCGGCAATCGACATGCCGGAGTGGTGGGCCATGTAGTTGAGCACGACGGCGTGGTCGGTGCCCTCGGGAACGCGTTGCGGCGTGAAATCCACCGCGTCGTAAAAACCGTGCCGGCCCAGTGCGCCCAGCCGCCTGAGCTTGGCCAGGTTCTGGACGGATTCATGCGGCGTGAACTGCGCTGCCAGCACGGTCGCGTAAGGCGCGATCACCGTGTTTTGGCCAAGGCCGCGCTTCAGGCCGAGCCCGGGCACGCCGAAATTGGTGTACTGATAGGTCAGCTCGCGGTCGCGGGCGTTGTAGGCCGCTTCCGAAATCCCCCAGGGAACGTTCTTCGAACGGCCATACTGGATCTGGCGCTTGATGATGAGCTTGCTGGTCTGGTTGAGAATGCTGCCTTGCGGCTCCTTCATCACCAGTGGCGGCATCAGATATTCGAACATCGAGCCGGACCAGGACATCAGTGCGCCCTGGAAGCCGATCTCGACGATCGGCCGGCCGAGCCGGAACCAGTGCTCGGTCGGCAAATCGCCCTTGGCGATGGCGAACAGGCTGGTCAGCCGCGCCTCGGAGGCCAAAAGATCGTAGCAGCTTTCGTCGAGCTGATGCTCCTCGACCCGGTAACCGATCGACAAGAGCTTGCGTTCGGGCCGCATCAGGAACGAGAAATCCATCTCGAAGGCGAAACGGCGCGTGCGCTCGCGCAACGTCAGAAGCTTGGCCCGCAATGCCGCGACGGCGTTTTCGTCGCTGTGCGCGTCGTGCACATGCGCCTCGCAGGTGGCTTCGAGCCTGGCCGCCCAATCGGCGATGGTGTCGCTCTGGGTCGACGCTGCCTCGGTATGGATGGCTGTCGCGAGCTTGCGTATCTCGCCGGCCAGGACGGCCAGGTTGATGGTGCGGATCGACGCCATCTCCGGCTGCGCCTTGATCAATTCCACCGCCCGCCGCATGCCGTCGAGACGGTCGGCGAGCCGCTGGCGCAAGGGCCGCAATTGACGCCGGTCGTCGGGCAGTTCCTCAAGGCTTTCGTCGAGGATGGTGACGGTGTCGAGGATGCCTTCGAAGTCGCCCTGCACATGCACCGACGGCGCTTCGGCCCATTCGGCGCAGGCAGCGGCCACGGCCACCAGATGGCCGGCGAGATTGCCGCTGTCGACCGCCGAAATGTACAGCGGGTAGAGCGGCTTCAGGGTCGTCGTGTCATACCAGTTGAAGAGATGGCCGCGGTCGCGCGGCATGCTCTCGATGGTCGACATGGTCGCGTCGATGCGGTTGACGGCGTCGGAGAGGCTGATCCAGCCGAAATCGCGTGCCGAAATCACCGACAGCAGGTAGACGCCGATATTGGTCGGCGAGGTGCGGGGCGCCACCACGGGGGCCGGGCTTTCCTGGAAATTATCCGGCGGCAGATGGTGATGCTCGGCCGTCACGAAGGTCTCGAAATAGTGCCATGTACGTCGCGCCACGGTGCGCAGCGCGTGGATGTCGGCGGCCGATATGCGCAGGCGGTCCTCGGTTTCGGCCGAACGGCTGATCCAGCAGGCGATGGCGGGCGAGCCGATCCAGAACAAGGCAAAGAAGAAGGCGACGAAGGCGCCGGTGGAATCGGCCAGCACCGGGACAGCGAGGCCGACGACGCCGATGATCACCGCGCCGTACATGATGCTGTAATAGGAGCCGAGATCGTTGTCGCCGCCCTTGTGTGCCTGCGAGGCGGTGCGCCATTCGAGCAGGTTCTGGCGGCTGACGAACAGGCGGTAGAGCGTGCGGATGATCGCGTCGCCCATCATCCAGGCAAGATGCGCCATCAGCACGATCTTCAGCGCCACCAGGGCGGTGCCGAAGGCAACGTCGCGTGCCAGTGCCGAGAAATGGCCGCGCGGCGTCTGGTCGCCGCTCTTCGGCAGGATGGCGTCGACAATGTCGAAAGTGGGCGCCATGAACAGCGTGAGGATCAGCAGCGCCTGCCATTGGGCGGCCTGCGTGAAGGGCAGCAGCGTCCAGCCGGCGATCGCGGCCATCACCCAGAAGATCGGCGTCACCGAGCGGCGCAGATTGTCCACCATCTTCCAGCGCGACAGCGCCGGCACGTTTGAGCGCGGGCCAAGAATGAAGCCCAGAAGCTGCCAGTCGCCGCGTGCCCAGCGATGGTGGCGCGACGCGTCGACCGAATAGCGGGTCGGATAGTCCTCGACCAGTTCGACGTCGGTGACCAAGGCCGAGCGCGCCAGGGCGCCTTCGAGCAGATCATGGCTGAGGATGGTGTTTTCCTCGATGCGGCCCTTCAACGCCGCCTCGAAGGCGTCGACATGGTAAAGACCCTTGCCGGTGAAGGAACCGTCGCCGAAGATGTCCTGGTAGAGGTCCGACACGGCAAAGACGTACGGATCGAGCCCGCGATTGGCGGAAAAGACACGCTGAAAGAACGATGCCTCGTCGCCACTGGTCAGCGACGCGGTGATACGCGGCTGCAGGATGGAATAACCTGCCGTAACCTCGCGCCGTGCGACATCGAAATGCGGACGGTTGAGCGGGTGGCAAAGCTTGCCGGCCAGCGCAGCGACGGCGTCGCGGGTGGTGCGGGTGTCGGCGTCCAGCGTCATCACGTGGACGACGCTCTCCGGCAATGGCACTTCCAACGGCAGGAAGGTGGTGTCGCTGTCGCCGCGCAGCAGAAGGTTCAATTCGTGCAGCTTGCCGCGCTTGCGCTCCCAGCCCATCCAGACGCCTTGCGATGCGTTGTAGAGCCGGCGCCGATGCAGCAGATAAAAGCGCGGCGCCCCTTCCGAGGGATAGCGGGCGTTCAGCCTGGCGATTTCGGCGCGGGCGAATTCGAGGATTTCGACATCCGCCGTATCGATCTCGGTCTTCGAGTCCGGCCAGTCGGAAAGCAGCGCGAAATAGACTTCGCCCGCCGTGTTGGCGAGGTGATGCACCTCGATGTTGCGGATGTTCTCCTCGACA
The DNA here is from genome assembly GCF_040322355.1 of Mesorhizobium sp. M0145. Lineage (NCBI taxonomy): Bacteria > Pseudomonadati > Pseudomonadota > Alphaproteobacteria > Hyphomicrobiales > Phyllobacteriaceae > Mesorhizobium > Mesorhizobium sp. M0145. The sequence goes on along the minus strand of NZ_JAMYTK010000015.1, from coordinate 5,316 downwards.
TCGTCGCGCGAGCCGATCAGCGACGGCACCACCACCAGCGTGCGCGCCTCGGGCGGCACACCGTGCCTGAAATCATAGCCGATGAGACGCGTCGGCTTCAAAAACAGCGAGACGACGGTGTTGAAGAATGCAAGCGCGCCTTCGCTGGCCGGCACCGCGAACAGGGCCAGCATCAGGACGATCGACGGCACCGACAGGCCGAGATTGGCAAGCGCATTGCCGGAAACGACCAGAAGCAGGACCGTCAGCGCAAACACCGGCACGACGATGCCCAGCCATCCGGTCTTGCGGAAGGTCCGGTTGAGCGTCTTGCCGATGGTCGGCCGGTAGCCGATCGACCGCTCGAGCTCCTGCCGGCGCGGGCCGACCAGAAAGAAGCCGACGTCGGTGTGAGCGATCGGACCGCTTTCGGAGCCCGGTGCATCGGCAGCATGGCCGGCGAGCTCGATCGCCCTTTCGGCAACGCGAAATTCGGAGAGATCGGAACGGCGCGCCAGCTCCTCGATCGCAGTCCGGTATTGGTCGCGCGAAAAGAAATCGAGCGCGGCGAAATCGGTGCGTTCGCGCAGCAAGGTGTCGATGCGGCTGACGCCCTCGAACCACACCGTCCAGTCGATGTCGTTGATCAGGCGCAGGCCGCGGATGATGTTGCCGGTGGTCACGTTGCCGCTGGACAGCGTGTGGTGCTCGCTGAGGATGATCTCCTCGGCGTCGGAGCCGGTCCTTTCCAGCTCGCCCTCCAGCCATTCCAGCGCCCTGCCGGCATTTTGCGAGCCGTCACGCAGCCGGTAGAGCAACTGGGTGGCGAAGGTGGTGTCCTGCGCATGGGCGCTGTAGTGGGAAAGTATCGCCTGCCGGTCGGCGCTGTCGTCCGTCGACAGCACACGGTCGGCGACCTCGTTGGCGATCTGGCGCAGTTCCCGCGTGCGATTGACGCGGACCGCGATCCGGCGAAGGTTCTCGATCAGGACGAAGCGCAGCAGCGACGGCAGCGCCCATAATTCGCCAATCTTCAGCGGCTCGATGGACTGGAAGCCTTCGACGATCGCCTTGAACATGGCCGACGAGACGGAACTGTCGGAATGCGCGACATAGGTCCACGCGACCGCCAGTGCGCGCGGCACGCTGGATCCATCCGACAGTTTCAGCGTCGGCAACTGGCGGTAGAAGCGGCGCGGCAGGTCGCGCTTGACCTGAAAAATGGTCTCCTCGACCAGGTAGTTGTTGTCGAGCAGCCACTGCGCCGCGGGCGTGATCGTTTCGCCCCTCGCCTGGGCAGCGTTGGTGGAACGGTAGACATCGAGAATTTTCCTGGCGCTGTCGCGGATGCGCGCCTGAAAATCGAAAGGCGTCAGACCGAACAAGTCCTTGGCGTCGCCACTGGCAAGGGCTGCGCCCAAAGCGCGCAGCCGATCTTCCGGCAGGAAATTGGAGCGTATCGGCACGTCGGTGACAGCCGGGAAGCTGGCGCTCGTCTTTTCGATCTGTGCGAGATTGGTCTGGATATTCATCTAAGGTTCCGTGTTGGGGACGCAGTGCGGCGTCACCGCCACGGCAATGTCCCTAAAACCGGTCCAAATGCAATTGGTTGCATCGCAACACTTGGCCGAAAGTTTTGTTTCCGCACCACGACAAGATGCCGTCTTTCGACAACTTCCAGGCGGGCACTATGAGCATCGTTTCGGCTTCTGATCGGCGGAAGATTCAGGCTTTTTCGTGATGCAGCGACCAGCTTACGCGATATTTGGCCGGCGTCACGATCATGTTTGGAAACAGACGTTAATCGTTGCCGGCAATGCGGTCGATGCGGATCACGAACAGCATGGCCGGCCGGACCGGATCCAGGCGCAGTTCCGGCGCTTGCGCCCCGAGCAACAGCGCGTCGAGCGGCCCAAGTTGCATGGGCGCCGCGCCGGCCACGCTGAGTTCGCCGTCGACGCACAGGATGAGTGTTTCATCGGCTTCGGCCTGGATCTCCGTCGGAGCCGAAATCAGCAGGCGCTCGACCGTGTGGATCGCCCGGGCGCGGCGGGTCATGACGTTGAGGTCGGTGATCGGACCGGCGATCAGCATGGCTTGCGTCGGCACGTCGGCCGGAAAGGCAAGCGGTGCGGAAGCCTTGGTGATTTCGACCGGTAGCCGGCCGGCGATGTCGAGGATCATGCCCTCGCCTTCCAGCAACGCCAAGGTCCGGTCGACGCCGGCAAATCCGGAAAATGGGCCGCCGCCCTCGACCAGCGCCATCGAGACGCGCCAGTCGAAATCGTCGAGCCCGGCACCTGGCGGCGAGACGGCAATCTCCGTCGTCACCCCGCCGCCGTTCTTCCACGGCATCGACCGGTATTCGGCTGCCCGAAGGATGCGCAAGGCGCGACTCAGCCCAAAATGCCGGGCAGGTTGAGCTGGTTCTCCCGGGCGCACTCGATCGCGATGTCATAGCCGGCATCGGCGTGGCGCATGACGCCGGTCGCCGGATCGTTCCACAGAACCCGCTCCAGGCGCTTGGCCGCCTCGGGCGTGCCGTCGGCGACGATGACCATGCCGGCATGCTGCGAAAAGCCCATGCCGACGCCGCCGCCATGGTGCAGCGACACCCAGGTGGCGCCGGACGCCGTGTTGAGCAAGGCATTGAGCAACGGCCAGTCGGAGACGGCATCGGAGCCGTCCTTCATCGCCTCCGTCTCACGGTTCGGCGAGGCGACCGAGCCGGAATCGAGGTGATCGCGGCCGATGACCACCGGCGCCTTCAGTTCGCCCCTGGCGACCATCTCGTTGAAGGCGAGGCCGAGCCGGTGGCGATCGCCAAGCCCAACCCAGCAGATGCGCGCCGGCAGGCCCTGGAAGGCGATGCGCTCACGCGCCATGTCGAGCCAGTTGTGCAGATGGGTGTTGCCGGGGGTCAGCTCGCGCACCTTGGCGTCGGTCTTGTAGATATCCTCGGGATCGCCGGAAAGCGCTGCCCAGCGGAACGGGCCGATGCCGCGGCAAAACAGCGGACGGATATAAGCCGGCACGAAACCCGGGAAGGCAAAAGCATTCTCGAACCCCTCCTCCTTCGCCACCTGGCGGATGTTGTTGCCGTAGTCGAGCGTCGGCACGCCGGCGTTCCAGAACGCCACCATCGCCTCGACGTGCTCGCGCATCGACGCGCGGGCAGCTTTTTCGACGGCCTTCGGATCGGAGGTGCGTTTCTCGCGCCACTCGGCCAGCGACCAGCCCTTGGGCAGATAGCCGTTGAGCGGGTCATGCGCCGAGGTCTGGTCGGTGACGATGTCGGGGCGCACGCCGCGCCGCACCAGTTCCGGCAGGATGTCGGCGGCGTTGCCGACAAGACCGACCGATTTCGCTTCACCGGCTTTGGTCCAGCGCCCGATCTTTTCCAGAGCCTCGTCGAGCGTGTCGGCGCGCTCATCGACATAGCGGGTGCGCAGCCGGAAATCGATGCGGTCGGGATCGCATTCGACGGCCAGGCAGCAGGCGCCGGCCATCACCGCGGCGAGCGGCTGGGCACCGCCCATGCCGCCGAGACCGCCGGTCAGGATCCACTTGCCCCTGAGATTGCCGCCATAATGCTGGCGGCCGGCCTCGACGAAGGTCTCGTAGGTGCCCTGCACGATGCCTTGCGTGCCGATGTAGATCCACGAGCCGGCCGTCATCTGGCCGTACATCATCAGGCCCTTTCTATCGAGCTCGTTGAATTTCTCCCATGTCGCCCAGTGCGGCACCAGGTTGGAATTGGCGATCAGCACGCGCGGGGCGTCACGATGAGTGCGGAAGACGCCGACCGGCTTGCCCGATTGCACCAACAACGTCTCGTCGTCGCCAAGCGTCTTCAGCGAGGCAACGATGCGGTCGAAATCGTTCCAGGTGCGCGCCGCCCGGCCGATGCCGCCATAGACGACCAACTCGTTGGGGTTTTCGGCGACGTCTGGGTCGAGATTGTTCATCAGCATGCGCAACGGCGCTTCCGTCAGCCAGGTGCGGGCGTTGAGCTCGCTGCCGCGCGGGCTGCGCACTTCACGGATGTTGTGGCGAGGATCGGTCATGATTGTCCCTTTCGAGTGAGGTGCACCGCGCGTCAGCTTTCGGCCCAGGCGATCGCGGTTTCCAGGATCTTCTTCAGCGTGACGCGGATCGGCGCCGCGAATTCGGCCTCGTAAGGCACCGGCCAGTTAGCCGGTTCGCCCTTGCCTTCGGGCTCGCGCATATAGCCGCGGTTGGAGAGTTCCATCTGCAGCGCGTGGACGCCGGCTTGCGGCTGGCCGAAATGGCGCGTGATCCAGCCGCCCTTGAAGCGGCCGTTGACGACGTAACTCTCGCCGGTTTCGGCGAGGATCTGGCCAACCGTCGCTTGCAGCGTTGGATCGGCGCTCTTGCCGTCATTGGTGCCGAGATTGAAGACCGGCAATTTGCCTTCGAAAAGGCGCGGCAGCACCGAGCGGATCGAATGGCAGTCATAGACGACGACCTTCCCATGCAAAGCGCGCAGCCTGCCGATCTCGGCCTGCAGAGCGGTATGATAGGGTACGAAGAACTTCTCGCGGCGCTCGTCGATCTCCGACGGTCCCGGCTCTTCACCGTTGCGGTAGAGCTGATCGCCGTCAAAGGTCTCTGTCGGGCAGAGCCCGGTCGTCGTCTGGCCGGGATAGAGCGAAACGCCGGACGGATCGCGGTTGACGTCGATAACGGTGCGCGAAATCGCCGTATGCACGACCGTCGCGCCGAGGCTCTCGGCGAAGTCATAAAGCTTGTCGATCCACCAGTCGGCGTCACGGCGGCCGAGCCAGGGCGAGACCAGCCGGCTGTCGAGGCCGGCGAGATCGATGCCGGTATGCGGGATCGAAACCAGCAGGGGTGCTGTGCCTTGGGTGACGGTGAGCCAGGAGGGTGAGGTCATCGGAAGTCTCCGCGCGACAGAACGCGACCTTGCAATCGTCCGTGAACACCGACCTCGGTTTTTATCGCTCGCAACGCATTTTGTTCTTGCTTTGTGCCGGCAGCTATGCTACTAAGTTCGGTATGGTGCTGATTCGGCCCGACGACCCGCCCTCGAGGCGGGTTTTTTGTTGCCGGGCTGAGGTTGGCGGGACAGCGCCCCCCTCTGTCCTGCCGGACATCTCCCCCTCCAGGGGGGAGATTGGCAGCTTCGGCGCCTCGCTCAGTCCTGCAACGCTGGAGATTGGCGAAAGCCGAGACGACAGCCAATCTCCCCGCTGGAGGGGGAGATGTCCGGCAGGACAGAGGGGGGCGCGACAGAACGCGACCTGTCACGGCACACCGCCTCATGACGCAACGCCCGGCAGTTTCACCGCACCC